>DASZNJ010000139.1:0-25259 GCA_035551575.1 Gemmatimonadaceae bacterium | reverse complement strand
CCATGCGCCCTGGATTGGCCGTCAGAGCGCCGTCCCCCAACGCCGCAAACAGGAGCTGATCGATCCCGAGGTCGACCGCAAAGAGGTACTCGGCGAGCGTGAGCAGGCCGACCAGGGCAACCACGATGCCTAACGCGCGGGCGATGCCGAGCCGCGCGCGCACCCATGCGCCGCCGGTGCGCGCGCCTTCGAGGAGGAGAAGGGCGCCCCCCGCGGCGGCGAGCGACGCAGCCGCATTCGGCTTCATCGTCACCCACCCCGGAACGAAGCTCTGCATCGCGCGGACGCCGAGCAGCCAGCCGGCGAGGACGACGATGCCGATTGCAAGCGCGATCCAGGCGAAGGCGCGGCGGAATCGGGCCGCGCATCGCTCGAGGTCGGACGAAATGCACCGTTCCGATTCGGCGAGGAGCCGCATGGCGATGTCGGGCAGCTTGAGTTCCTCCGTGGGCAGGACAGGGGGCCCCTGGTGGACGAGCGAGCGCAGGAGCGGGTAACCGCCCTGGCGACCGGGTCCTGGGGTTTCTCCGTGGAAAACACTCGTGGCGTCCGCAGACGCTGAGTCGTCCTGTCGAGTGTCTGCCGCATCCCGCAAGAAGCGCCTCGGGGATGGCCCGCGTGGCGCTGCGGGTGTGTCCGGACGATGCAATCCACGGAGCCAATGAAGATTCTCATCGCCGAGGACAGCCGGATCACGCGACTGCTCCTTGCTGCTGCTGTGCACGAGGCGGGCCACGAAGCGGTCGTGGCGGAGAACGGGCTTCAGGCATGGCAGTTGTTCGAGCGCGAACCGGTACCGATGGTCATCCTCGACTGGCTGATGCCGGAGATGGACGGGCTGGCGGTGTGCCGGAAGATCCGCGCGTCGGAGGCAGGCCGCGAAGCGTTCATTCTCGTTGCCACGGGGCGCGGGACTACCGAAGACGTCGTGGAAGCGCTGGCAGCGGGAGCCGACGACTACGTCGCCAAGCCGATCGCCCCCGAGCTTCTTCGCGCGCGCCTGACGATCGCCGAGCGGCGCATCGCGCTCGACGCGTCGAGGCGGGACACCGAGCGCGCACTGGCGCGGGCGCAGTGGCTGGCGGGGATCGGACAGACCAGCCTCGCACTCCAGCACGAGATCAACAACCCGCTCACGGCGCTGCTGGCCGAGGTCGATCTCCTGCGGATGGACCCCGGAGCCGGCGACGCGTGCGGGCCGCAGCTGGAAACGATCGCCGGCCTGGTACGGCGAATCGCGCAGGTGGTGCGCCGGCTGGCGACCTGCGACAGCCCCCGCACCGTCGAGTACTCCGCGGGCGCGCCGATGCTCGACCTCGAGTCGTGGCCGACGCGATGAGAGTCGGAAAGATGCGACTGGGAATCTCGGCCAGGTTCGTCCTCATGTACGTCAGCGGGATGCTCATCATCGCGGTGAGTGCCGGGCTGGTCGAATACCGGGCGACGCGCCGCCAGATGTACGCGCAGCTCGAGGCAGACGCGGCGTACCTCGTCGAGAGCCTCGGACAGGTGATCGCCGTCGAGCCCTCGCTCCTGCGGCTCGGATCTCTGGATCCGATCGCGCGGCGCCTGACGGCGGAACGGGCAGATGTGGCCCACATCCTCGTCGTCGACCGGGCCGGCACGGTGATCGCGCACGTCAGCGACGCAAAGGTGGCGCTCGACACCGACGAGGTGGCCCGGGAGGCCCAGGAGCTTCGTTCCTCGCTCCGCGCCAGGAGCACGCACAGCTTCTACTTCACGAGACGGCACCACCGGTTCTACCGGCTGATCCGCGCGCTTCCCGTTCATGCGGGGGCTGCGACCGGAGAAAATGTCGCGGCGATATTCGCGATCGACATGGAAGCGACGCCTGTCGACGCGCAGATCAGGCGGGGGCTTCTCGAGAGCATGGCAGTGGTGATCGGGATGCTCGTGATCATCGGTGGCGCGCTGTACGCAGTGACGCGCCGTGTCTTCGTCTCGCCGATCCTCCGTCTCGCCGAGGCATCGCGCGAGTTCGGGCAATCGGGGCAATGGCCCGAAGTCGCCGTCGCGGGTTCGGACGAAATCGGTGACCTTGCGGCCGCGCTCGAGCAGACTGCCGCAGCGAGACGCGCCGACGCCGAAGCACTGAGATCGGCACGGGTCGCGGCTGACGCGGCGAGCCGTGCGAAGAGCGAGTTCCTGGCGAACATGAGCCACGAGATCCGCACGCCGATGAACGGGGTGCTCGGCATGCTCGAGCTGGCGCTCGACGGAGAGCTGCCGCCCGGACAGCGCGAGCAGCTGGAGATGGCCCGCGCGTCGGCCGACACCCTGCTGCTCGTGATCAACGACATACTCGACTTTTCCAAGATCGAGGCAGGGCGGCTCGAGCTTCAGCCGCACGGTTTCGTGCTCGGGGATTCTCTCGGTGATGCGATCGGCATGCTCGCGCTCCGCGCGCACCGACAGGGGCTCGAGCTGGCGCTTCACGTGGCACCGGACATCCCCGAGGCGCTCGTGGGCGACGCCGCGCGCCTGCGCCAGGTCATCACGAACCTCGTCGGAAACGCGATCAAGTTCACTCCTCGCGGCGAAATCGTCGTCAGCGTGACGGAGGAAGAAGCTGCGCGCGATAGTGGGTCGACGCTGCTGCATTTCCGCGTCAGCGACACGGGGATCGGCATACGCCCGGAGCGGCAGGCGCAGATCTTCGAGGCATTCACACAGGCCGACAGCTCGACGACGCGCGAGTACGGCGGCACGGGACTCGGCCTGACGATCTCCGCGCAGCTGGTGACGTTGATGGGCGGGCGCATCTGGGTCGAGAGCGAACCGGGGCGCGGGAGTACCTTCCACTTCACCGCCCGCTTCGATGAATACTCCGGTCCGCCGCTGCGACGGCCGGCGGCGGGAATGGACTCGCTGCGCAAGCTGAAGGTGCTCGTGGTCGACGACAACGCCACGAACCGCCGGATTCTCGGGGAGCTGCTCCACAAGTGGGGGATGGAGCCGACCGCCGTCGACAGCGGTCGCCACGCCCTCGCGGCGATCGAGTCGGCGGGCGCGAGCGGCCAGCAGTTCCAGCTGCTCCTGGTCGACGTCAACATGCCGGAGATGGACGGCTTCTCGCTCGTGGAGCAGATTCGCGAGGACGCGATCCACGGTGGCCCGTTGATTCTCATGTTGAGCTCGGCCGACCAGGCGGGAAGCGTCGCCCGGTGTCGCAGTCTGCGGGTTTCATCCTATATCACAAAGCCCGTGACGTCGTCACACCTCCTCGACAGCATCGTCACCCTGTTCGGGGCACCGGCAGCTCTCACGAGCGGCGCTGAGGGGAAGTCGGCCGCGAGTCCGCCGAGGAGATCGCTGCGCGTGCTGCTCGCTGAGGACAACGCCGTGAACCAGAAGCTCGCGGTGGCACTCCTCCAGCGACGCGGCCATTCGGTGAAAGTGGTCAGCAACGGACGGCTCGCTGTGGACGCGGTCCGGTCAACGCGATTCGACGTGCTGCTGATGGACGTCCACATGCCGGAGATGGGCGGCTTCGAGGCAACATCGGCGATTCGTGTGTGGGAGCGAGCCACGGGCACGCACGTGCCCATCGTCGCCATGACAGCACGGGCGCTGGCGGGTGACCGCGAGGCGTGCCTGGCCGCGGGGATGGACGGTTACGTGTCGAAGCCGATCAATTCAGCGGAACTGCTGGCGGTGATCGAGACGCTTGCCGACCGGATCCCCGACGGCGGGAACGGCGAGACATCCGCGCCGGGGACGAGGCCGGACGCGATCGACGAAGAGGCGCTGCGCGCGATTACCGGGGACGACGATGAGCTGGTCTCCGAGCTCGTCACGATGTTCCGCGAGGATGCGCCCCGGGAGGTCGCCGCGATCAGCGCGGCGATCGCTCGCGGCGACGCGACGGCGCTCACCTTCGCGGCGCACACGCTCAAGAGCGCGGCCGGGAGCCTGACCGCCCACGGAGTCGCCGCCGCGGCAGAGCGCCTCGAGATCATCGGCCGGGCTGGAACGGTCACCGGCGCTGACGACATCCGCGATGCGCTGATACGCGAGCTGCAGCGCGCGGATGCGGCGTTGCTCGGGATGGCGACGGCACGCGGTGCGAGGTCGTGAAGGTTCTCATCGCCGACGATGACCGGGTGGTGAGCCATCTCCTCTCCGCGCGGCTGCGCGCGCGGGGGTGGGAAGCGTCCATCGCGCAGGATGCGATGCAGACGGTGATGTTCGCCATGCGCACGATCCCCGACGCGATCGTACTGGACATCAACATGCCCGGCGGGACCGGCCTCGACGCGCTGGTGAAGTTGAAGATGTCGACGAAAACGATGCTGATCCCCGTGATCGTTGCGAGCGGAACGACCGACCCCGAAATCGCGGCGCGCGTGCAGGCGCTCGGCGCCGCGGCGTTCGTCCCGAAGCCCATCGACATCGATGCGCTGATCCTGATCATCGAGCAGGCTGTCAAGGGCTGAGCTCAGGTCGCGGACGACTCACTCGCCGCCGTGCAGGTTACCCTTCGCCTGAGCCCTCGGCAGGAGGCGTTCACTCGCGCAGCCGATTCATCTCGGCCAGCACCTCGACGGCGTGGTCCTCGGGCTTCACTCCCTCGAACACTCTCGCGATGCGCCCGTCGGGATCGATCAGGAACGTCGTGCGCACGACGCCCATGTACCTGCGGCCGAACATCGATTTCTCCTGCCAGACGCCGTACGCTTCGCAGACGGCGTGGTCAGTGTCGGCGATGAGGGTGTACGGCAGGTCGTACTTCTCCTTGAAACGGCAGTGCTTCTTCGCGCTGTCAGGGCTGACCCCGATCACCGCCGCGTCGGCTCCCTCGAACCGAGGGAGGGCGTCCCGGAACCCGGTCGCCTCGATGGTTCAGCCGGAGGTGTCGTCCTTCGGGTAGAAGAAGAGGATTACCCAGCGGCCGCGGAGCGAGGAAAGGCGGAGGGCCTCGCCCGCATCGGTCGCTGCGCTGAACTCTGGCGCGGCGTCGCCCGCGCCGGGTACCGGCAACGTCTTGGTCACCGCCATCTCACGGCTCCGGCGATCCACTCGCCTGCGGCGGCCCGCCGCGGTCGCCGAGGGGCGAATCCGCGTAGCGCAGGTTTCCCTGGCTGCGCTGCTGCGCTGAGAAGCGGGGATAGCAGGCGGGGTGGACGAGCCCAGGCGTTCCATCGTCGCGGATCACCGCCACGGCGGTTTGCGAGGCATCGACCGGCTCGCCGCAGATCGGGCAGGAAGCCGACGGGGCGTCGGCGAGAATTTTCGTTGAAGGCTCCACGACGTTTCCACCGGGAATGAGACTGCGAATTCCCATTGCAAGACGTGCGCTAGATCACCGTCGGGCCGGGACCGCGCCGCACCAGCGCCGAGGCAGCCTCCCCTGGCCGCGCCTAACGGGTGCCACGGCGGCCCGGGGGCATGGATGGTGCGGCCGTTGCTCCGCCACCCGCGAAGGGTGGCGGGGATCGACCGGCTCGAGGGGGATCGAAGATGTCCTGTACCTTCTCCGCACATGGCGCGCGCTGGACGGTGTGGCCCTTCGCGCCGGGGCTGAACGAGGAAGTGCGCGCCGCGCGCGACATCAGCCCGATGACCGGCCTCTACTTCCGCGCCGCCGACGGCGAGGAGCGGCTGCTGCCGATGTCGGCACCCGACTTCGCCGCGCTCGGCGACCTCACCACCCGGACGAACCAGGAGTTGGCGCAGCTGGCTGCACGGGCAAAGCCGCGCGGCTGAGCCACGTTGGCACGGGAAAAGTCGCCCGACGATCGTCGCAGGATTAGAGTTTGCTCATGTCCGGCCGCCGATTTAGTCTGGCTGGATGCACAGTGGCCCGAGCAACCAGACGTCGCGACGCTTCGACGACAAGAAGGGGCAGTGGTGGGCGGTGAGCTGGCGCGACGCCGAGCCGGCGAGAGGCCGGTCAGCCGGCTACGTGTTCCGCGCCGCGGACGGAGACGAGGAGCTGTTCCTCGAGGGCGGTCCGGGGGCGGGGCCGGACCGGCTGGCCCAGATGAGCCTCGGCGACGTGAGGCAGATCCTGTCGGTGGCCCGGTCGGGGCTGGTCTGACCCGGAGGACAGCGGGGACGAATTAGTATCGGTTCGATACTAATTCGTCCCCGCTTCCCGTGTCAGAGCTTTTCGCCGCCCATCAGCACCGCCATGATCGCCTTCTGGACGTGGAGGCGATTCTCCGCCTCGTCCCAGACGCGGCTCTGCGAGCCCTCGATCACCGAGGCGCTCACTTCCTCGCCGCGGTGCGCGGGGAGACAGTGGAGGAAGATCGCCTTCTTGTGCGCGCGCTTCATGAGCGCGTCGTCCACCTGGTAGCCGGCGAACGCCTTCTCCCGGATCTTCTGCTCCTCCTCCTGCCCCATCGACGCCCAGACGTCGGTGTTGACGACGTCGGCGCCATCGACCGCTTCCTTCGGGTCGCGCACGACCTTGACCTTGGCCTTCTTCTTCGCTCGCTCGAGGATCGCGGCGTCGGGGTCGTAGCCCTCCGGGCAGGCGAGGGTGAGGTCGAAGCCGAGGCGGTAGGCCGCATTGATCCAGGAGTTCGCCATGTTGTTGCCGTCGCCGACCCAGGCGATCTTCTTCCCCTCGTACGTGCCGAGGTGCTGCCGGACCGTGAGGAGGTCAGCGAGGATCTGGCAGGGGTGGAGGAGGTCGGTGAGCCCGTTGATGATCGGCACCGTCGCGAACTCCGCCAGCTCGACCACTTCGGCGTGGGCGAAGGTGCGGATCATGATGCCGTCGACGTAGCGCGAGAGGACGCGGGCGGTGTCCTTGATCGGCTCACCGCGCCCGAGCTGCACGTCGCGCGGCGAGAGGAAGAGGGCATGGCCGCCGAGCTGCCAGGCGCCGACCTCGAAGGAGACGCGCGTGCGGGTGGAAGACTTCATGAAGATCATCGCCAGCGACTTTCCGGCGAGGGGCTTCCGGTCGTACTTCCCGGTGCGCATCCGGTCGGCGAGGTCGAACAGCCCCTCGAGCTCCTTCGTCGTGAAGTCGGGGATCGCGAGGAAGTCGCGGTGGGGGCGTTCGGGCATTGGTCCTCAGGCGGGAAGAGAGTGACGCGCGGAAGGTACAAGGGGCGGCGGCGGCGTGGTAGCCGGGCGGCACCAGCCGCCCACCTGGAGAAACAAATCTTGCCTTACGCCCAGGCATGGCACACTCACCACCGGGCGCCCCGAACAGGGTTGTTCTCCGTGGTCGATGTCGTTGCGGTTCGACAGCATGTTGAACCACAGGGAACTGCCGCGAGGGGGAAGCTCGGGATGGCGTGCCGGATGCCGTGTGGCAAGCGCGTGCAGACCGCCGCGCCGGCATCGGAACATTCCTGTTCGATCGCGGGGACCCCTCGAGGAAGCCCGGCGCCTACAGAATGTACCGCCGCAGGTCCTCATCCTCGACCACTGCCTTCAGCCGGTCGCGGACGCGCTGGCCGTCGATCTGGACCGCCCTGGTCGTGTCGTCAGGCAGGTCGTAGAGGACGTCCTCGAGCAGCGTCGTCATCACGGTGTGGAGGCGGCGGGCGCCGATGTTCTCCATCCGCTGGTTCACCAGCGCGGCGATGCGCGCGATCTCGGCGATGCCATCCGTGGTGAAGGTCAGGCTCGCCCCCTCGGCCTCGACGAGCGCGGCGTACTGCTTGGTCAGCGCGTTCTCCGGCTCGGTCATGATCCGGACGAAATCCGCCTCGGTGAGCGACTTGAGCTCGACGCGGATGGGGAAGCGGCCCTGCAGCTCGGGGATCAGGTCGCTCGGCTTCGAGACGTGGAAGGCGCCGGCGGCGACGAAGAGGACGTGGTCGGTCTTCACCATCCCGTACTTCGTCTGGACGTTGGACCCCTCGACGATCGGGAGGAGGTCGCGCTGCACCCCCTCGCGCGACACGTCGGGGCCGCCGGCGGCGCCGCGCTCGCCGGCGATCTTGTCGATCTCGTCGAGGAAGATGATGCCTAACGATTCGACGCGCTCGAGGGCGTCGACGGTGACGTCTTCGGCGTCGATCAGCTTGTCGAACTCCTGGTCGAGAAGGATGCGGCGCGCCTCGGACACCTTCACCGTGCGCTTCTTCGTGCGCTTCGGCATCATGTCCTGGAGCATCGACGTGAAGTTCTCCATCCCCTCGGGGGCGCCGGGAGAGGCCATCATGTCGAACATCGGGGAGCTCTGGGACGTCTCGACTTCGACCTCGCGCTGCTCGAGCTGGCCGTCGAGGAGGAGCTGCTTCAGCTTCGCGCGGGTGCGCTGGTGGCGCTCCTGCTCGGCGGAGCGCTCGTGGGTCGTCGCGCCGTCGGGACCGACGACGAAGATCCCGGACGAGGGCTTGTCGGCTGTCGAGCCGGCGGTGGCCGGCTCGGGCACGGGGGCCGTCGCGGGGGGAGTCGGGAGGAGCAGGTCGAGGAGTCGCTCCGTCACCCGCTCGACGGCGAGGTCGTCGACCTCATGCTCACGCTCGGTGCGCACCATGTCGATCGCGCTCTCGACGAGGTCGCGCACCATCGACTCGACGTCGCGGCCGACGTAGCCGACCTCGGTGAACTTGGAAGCCTCGACCTTGATGAACGGGGCGCCGGCGAGCTTGGCGAGCCGGCGGGCGATCTCGGTCTTGCCGACGCCGGTCGGGCCGATGAGGATGATGTTGTTCGGCGCGATCTCCTGGCGGATCCCTTCCGGCGCGCGCTGGCGGCGCCAGCGGTTGCGGAGGGCGATGGCGACGGACTTCTTCGCCTCGGCCTGGCCGACGATGTAGCGATCGAGCTCGGCGACGATCTGGCGCGGGGTGAGATCGGCGAGCCTGGCAATGGCCTGCTGTGTTCGTGGGGACGTCATGCGGAGTGAGGATCGATGTCACGGAGGCGCGGTCGCGCGCCCCCACTCCGCAATCTACTCGCCGTGACCAACGGTCCGGGGGCGCGGCGCGCCGGTGCGCGCGGCGAGGGTGGCGGCGACGAGCACGGGGAGGAGCCAGGCGAGGCGCCCCTGGTAGCGGCCGAACACCCCCGACAGGTTGGCACAGAGGAGGGCGTTGATGACGAGCGCCGTCCAGAGGTAGAGCTGAAGCCCTGCCCCGCTCCCGAACGCGACCGGTCCACGGCGGAAGGCGGTCCAGATCATCCAGCCGCTGAGGACCAGCGAGAGGAGCAGCACGCCGAGGATCACGGCATCGATCGCGCGGGCGGCAGCTACCCCGCCCCGCTCCTGCCGGGCGCTGGTCATCGCGGCTTCCTCATGCGGAAGGACGAAGGCGAGAACCGAGCGGGTGAACCGGTTCGCGGGGAGGACGCGCGCCCTGTCGAACACCTCGACAGTCACGAACTGGCGGGCCCCGTAGGCGAGGACCGACGACGTCAGGCCTAACGGTTCATGGATGGCGACGGCGAGGGCGAGGCGGCGGGTGTCGTCCCGGAGCTGGTCCTCGGTCTGGTAGGCCTTGTAGAACGGGCTGCTGTCGTTCCAGATGAAGGACTCGATCGGCCGGGTCAGTCCCGCCTGGAAGGGGCAGAGCGCGAACGGCTCGACGGCGCAGCGGTCGGCGAGTACTCGCGAGGCGAGCCCGCTCTCGACGAGGTGGCCGAGGACGAAGACGCCCGGCTTGCGCGTCAGGGCGGCGTGATCGGTGCGCGCCCAGTTGAAGGTCGCGAGGGCGACGACCGAGAATGCGACGAGGGCGGCGACGGCACCGGTGACGGCGCGCGGCGGAGCGAGCAGGCGCGAACGACCGCCAGCGAGGGCGACGACGAGGAGCAGCAGCGCGAAGACCGCCGGCATCGTCACGTGGGTGGCGATGCCGGCGAAGATCGTACCGGCGACGAGCGCGCGGGTGGCGGCGCCGAGTCGCGGCCAGTGGGCGAGCGCGAGCCAGGTCGCGAGGAGCACGGCACCGGCAAAGACGTCAGGCATCGCCTCGCTGGTCATCCACGGTGCGCCGGTGACGAGGAGCGCGGCGCAGAGCGCGAGCATCTGGCGCGAGGAGAGGGCGAGACCGAGCGCGACGATCGTGCGCACGAGCAGGGCGCCGAGCAGGAGCGCCTGCGCGACGATGGGGGCCCAGAGCGTGAGGGTGCCGCCGGTCGCCCACATCCACAGTCCGTAGCCGATGGTGCGCACGCGCGGCGGGCGCCTGCTGAGGGCGCTGAGGAGATACTCGCCGCTGTCCGAGTAGAGCAGCGGGTAGCGATTCCAGATCGCCGGCAGCAGGAGCACGAGGGCGATCGCGACCGCCCACGCCAGCTTCTTCGCGCTGGGGAAGCGAGTCATGGACGCGTCGTCAGGCGGAGGGCAGGCAGTGGCCAGCGCAGCATCCCGCGCTCGAGCAGCGTCGCGATGACGGCGAGCGGGAGGAGCCACGACACGCGCGACTGGTAGCGCGAGAACACCGCGGCGAGGTTGGCGCAGATCGCGGCGTTGACGACGAGCGTCACCCAGACGACCACATGAAGGCCGGTGCTGTCGGCGAGGGTTACAGCCCGCTCGGCGAAGGCGCGACGAAGCATGATCAGGCTGAATGCCGCCGCGGCGAGGAAGATGAACAGGTGCAGCAGCGGCGTCCACGGAAGGCGGAGGGTGTTCTCCTGCTGCCGCGCGCGTTCCTGCGCGGGGAGGTCGCCGGGATACATGTCCATGATGACACGCTGCACTTCCGTGCGGTGCCGGTGGCGCCAGATCTCGTCGTTGACGCGGAAGGCGACGAGCTGCCGCGCGGTGTAGCTGACAAACGATCCGGCGAGGGCGAGCGGGTAGTGCCTGACGATCCCGCCGAGGACGCGGCTCGTCTCCTCGCGAATGAGCGCCGGATCATCATGGAGCACGAAGTAGCGCGGGCTCTGCAGCGGGCGCCAGACGAAGAGGTCCACCGAGCGCGTGAGGGTGTCGCGCACCGGGCAGAGCGCGTACTGCTCGGCGCCGCAGCGGTCCTGCAGCAGGCGCTGGGCGAGCCCGGTCTCGACCAGGTGGGAGAGCACGAACATGCTGCCGTTGGCGCCCGTCTTCCCGCCGTCGCGCCGGATGTAGTCGAGCCCGCGCGTGAGCGAGGTCGACGCGGCGAGAAGCGCGGCGGCGAGAAGCCATGCACGCCGCGCGCGGGGCGCGGAGCGGTCGGCCCGCTGGAGGAGCCGCAGCGCGACGAGGACGGCGCCGCCGACGAGGAGGTTGGTGAGGTGCATCGTCCCCCCGATGAGCACGGAGGCGACGACGAGGGCGCGATCACCGAGCCCGAGCCGTTCCCATCGGGCGACGGCGAGATGGAGCCCGAGGATCACCATCGCGATGAAGAGGTCGGGCATCGCCTTGCTCGACACCCACCCCGCCGAGGTGCCGATGGTGAGCGCGAGGGCGATGCCTAACGTCTGGCGCGCGGCCGGCCGGCCGAACTGCCGCAGCGTGCGGACGATGAGCGTGGCGAGGAAGAGCGACTGCGCGATGATCGGCAGCCAGAGCGTCGCGCCGCCGCTCGTGACGCGGATCCAGAGCGCGTAGCCGGGGGCGCGGATCGGCGACGCCATCAGCGACTGCGAGCGCAGCAGGTAGTCGGCGGTGTCCGAGAAGAGGATCGGATAGCCGTTGAACAGCGCGGGGAGCAGCAGGGCGAACGCGACACCGGGGATGGTGAGCGTCGCCGCGATCATCGCGCCCCGTCGCCCGCGCCGCGGCGCTTCCGGCGCGCTCCCGCTCCTGCTTGCCCCGGCCGTGAGGGGGGGAAAATCACCGGTAGCCGGCCGGGCCGGGGCTGGAGATGCCATACGAAAGAGACGACGTGCCACAGCCCCGGTCACGTCGCGAACGTACCACCGAGCCGGGGGTCAGAGCCGGAGTTCCGACCCCGATCGCTCAGCCGATCGGCTCGAGGACGGTGATGTTGGTGTTCGTGTAGACGCAGATCTCGCCGGCGATGTGCAGGGCGCGCTTCACGATCTCGACCGCGGGAAGGTCGGTATTCGCGGCCAGGGCGCGCGCGGCAGCGAGGGCGTAGGATCCGCCGCTGCCGATGGCGAGGATGCCGTCGTCGGGCTCGATGATGTCGCCGGTGCCGGAGATGATCAGTCCGTGCTGGCGATCGACGACGGCGAGCAGCGCCTCGAGGCGGCGCAGCACGCGGTCGCTCCGCCAGTCCTTCGCCAGCTCGACCGCGGCGCGCGGCAGGTTGCCGGGAAAGCGCTCGAGCTTCTCCTCGAACTTCTCGAACAGCGTCATCGCGTCAGCGGCGGCACCGGCGAAGCCGGCGACGATACGGCCGCCGTGCATCGTGCGCACCTTGGTCGCGTTGGACTTCATGACCGTCTCGCCAACGGTGACCTGCCCGTCGCCGCCGAGGGCGACCTGATGGTCACGCCTGACGGCGAGGATCGTCGTCGCGCGGACACGGGGCATCCCCCCGCTGCTCGATTCGTTCATGTCGTGAAAGCTAGCGTGCGCGTCAGCGGATGCGGTTCCGCCCGGAGGGCGGAGTCTGTTCGGGCATGCCAGGCTTGACCTGGGTGGTCGGGTCACGCCGCGCCGCGCCGCGGAAGTCGATCTGCTCGCGGATGTAGCGCCGGTTCATCAGCGCGCCGATCACGATGAGCAGGCAGGCCGCCCCGGCAACCCATGGGGTCAGCGTCCAGGCGTCACGGCCGATGAGGGCCGCGCCGATGAGGATCACCGCGAGACCGAGGACGGCTTCGCCGCCCCGGTTGCGCTCGGCGCGCATTCGCCGCCGCCGCTCGCGCGGCAGGAGCACGTCGCGGTCGGGGAGCCAGGCGTCGGCGATGAGCCCGACCCCGGCGAGGGCGACGAGCGTCCCGAGGACGAGGGGCAGCAGTTCCAGGCGCATGCTCTTCACTACCTCCGGTCGGACTCGACCCTGTTCATGCGACGATCATGCCCGCGGATGGGCCGAGCGATAGACCGCCTTCAGCCGCTCGACACTGGTGTGCGTGTAGATCTGCGTGGTGGCGATCGACGCATGGCCGAGCAGCTCCTGCACCGCGCGCAGGTCGGCACCGGCATCGAGCAGGTGCGTCGCGAAGCTGTGGCGCAGCGAGTGGGTGCTCAGCCCCGCTTTCTCGTCGACCGCGTCGAGGTACTTCTGGACGGCGAGCTGGATCGCGCGGACGCCGAGCCGCTTGCCGTTGCGCGAGAGGAAGAAGGCGTTGCGGTCTGCCTTCGGGCCGATCGCGCGAATGAGCTCGTCGCGCTTCGACTCGTAGTTGCGGAGGGCGAGCGACGCCGCGTCGCCGACGGGGATGATGCGCTCCTTGCGCCCCTTGCCGCGCACCTTCACCTGCTGCGAGACGAGATCGACGTCCGGCCGGCTGAGGCCGCGCAGCTCGGACAGCCGCATCCCCGTCGAGTAGAACAGCTCGAGGATCGCCGCGTCGCGCACCCCGTTGTGCCCTCCCTCCATCGCGCGGGCGAGGGCGAGCTCGAAGAGCCTTCCCGCCTGCGAGCGATCGAGGTAGCCGGGAAGGTGGCGATCGAGCTTCGGTGAGCTCGCCGCGCGCGCGGGATTCGCGTCGACGACCTCGTTGCGATGGAGGAAGCGGAAGAAGCTCCGCGCCGCGGACAGCGCGCGCCCGATCGACCGCTTGCCGAGCCCGCGGCGCTGGAGGTGCGCGAGGTAACCGCGGAGCGCGAGGCGATCGACGCCCTGCCAGCTCCAGTCGCGCTCGCCGTAGTAGCGGGCGAGGAAGGTCACGAGCTCGTCGAGGTCGCGGCGGTAGGCCTTGACGGTGTTCGGCGAGACGTCCCGCTCCTTCTCGAGGTGGGTGAGGAACTCGCCGACACCGCCGTCAGCCACGGTGCTCACCGCGCCGCGGCCCCTGCTGGCAGCGCGACGTGCGAGTCGCGCCAGCGCGCGATCTCGCCTAACGCCCGCGCGGCGAGCTTCTCGCGCTTGAGGCGCTTGTCGCGGACCCGCTCGCCGAGGTCTTCCATCAGCCCGAAGTTCGCGTTCATCGGCTGGAAGTACCTCGGGTCGGCCTCGCGCAGGTACCGGTAGAGCGCGCCGAGCATCGTCGTCGGCGGCGGGATGACGACATCCTCGCCGCCGAGCTGCCGCGCCATGTTGATCGCGGCGAGGATCCCGGTCGCGGTGCTCTCGGTGTATCCCTCGACCCCGGTGAGCTGGCCGGCGAACATCGTCGTCGGCGCATCGCGGAGGGCGAGGTGCGGCGAGAGCGCACCCGGGGAGTTCAGGTACGAGTTCCGGTGGATCGAGCCGAAGCGGAGGAACTCCGCCGCGGCGAGGCCGGGGATCATCCGGAAGACCCGCTGCTGCTCGGGGATGCGGAGCCGCGTCTGGAAGCCGACGAGGTTCCACATCTGGCCGGCGCGGTCCTCCATGCGCAGCTGGGCGATGGCGTACGCCTCGCGCCCGGTCCGCGGGTCGGCGAGCCCGACCGGCTTCATCGGCCCGAAGCGGAGGGTGTCGCGGCCGCGGCGTGCGATCTCCTCGACGGGCATGCACCCCTCGAAGTACGGCACCTTGTCGAACTCGTGGGCGGTGAACTGGTCGGCGGTGCCTAACGCGTCGAGGAAGGCCTCGTACTCGTCGCGGCTGAACGGGCAGTTGAGGTAGGCGCCCTCGTCCCCCGCCCCTTCCATCGTCTCCTTGCCGTAGCGCGAGGCGCGGAAGACGACCGCATCGTCGATCGACTCGCGGCTGACGATGGGCGCGATCGCGTCGTAGAAGGCGAGGCCGTCGAGCCCGAGGCGGGTGCGGATCGCCTCGGCGAGCGCGTCGGAGGTGAGGGGCCCGGTGGCGACGATCCCGACCTCGGGGAGCTCCGTGACCTCCTCGCGGGCGACGGTGATGCGCGGGTGCGACGTCACCCAGTCGTGCACGCGCGCCGAGAAGACGTCGCGGTCCACGCCTAACGCGGAGCCGGCGGCGACGCGTGCCTCGTCGGCGGCGCGGAGGATCATCGAGCCGAGGAGGCGCATCTCGGCCTTGAGCAGCCCGTGCGCGTTGGTGACCTCGGTGCTCTTGAAGGTGTTCGAGCACACCAGCTCGGCGAGGCGGTCGGTCCTGTGCGCGGCGGTGCCGCGCACCGGGCGCATCTCGTGGAGCACGACGTCGAAGCCGCGCTCGGCGAGCTGCCAGGCGGCCTCGCTCCCGGCGAGGCCGCCACCGACGATGTCGATCCGCCGCTGGGTCATGCGCTCAATCTACGCGCAGTCGCCCGGCGGCGACACACGGCGCCGCCGGCGGCGCGGGGTCACGCCGCGCCCACCTCCTCTTCGGTCGGCGCCGCGACGTCCCACTCGTTGCCGCACTTCAGGCACTTCCGGAACTCACCGCGGGTCTTGTTGAACTTGACCTCCGCGCCGGCGTAGCCGCAGTCGGGGCAGACCTCGGGGACCGGCTTGTTCCAGGCGACGAAGTCGCAATCCTCGTTCGAGCAGGCGTAGAAGTTCGTGCCGCGCTTCTTCGACTTGCGCTCGACCAGCTCGCCCCCGTCCTTCGGGCACATCACCCCGGTCGGCATGCTGCGGGTGCCGCGGCACTTCGGGAAGGTGCTGCAGCCGAGGAAGGCGCCGCTGCGCCCGTCGCGCTTCACCATCGGCGCGCCGCAGACGTGGCACTTGTAGTCCGTGAGCTCGGCCTTCTTCTTCTCGCCGCTGATCGGGCGGGTATACTTGCAGTTCTTCGGATGGTGCTCGCAGGCGAGGAACGGCCCGAAGAAGCCGCCGCGCGGCTGGAGCTTGCCGCCGTCCTCGGGGCAGCGGAGGTCGGCGACCTTGCTCAGGTCGTACGCCTCGCCGATCAGCTCCTCGACCTGGACGCTCTTCAGCGACTTGTCGAAGGGCTTGTAGAAGTCCTTGAGGACCTTCTGCCAGCCTAACGATCCGCCCTCGACCTTGTCGAGCTCCCCCTCCATCTCGGAGGTGAAGGCGACGTTGAAGATGTCGGGGAACTGCTTCACCATCACCTTCTCCACCGACTCGCCGAGCTCGGTCGGGAAGAAGCGCCGCTGCTCGAGGAGCACGTAGCGGCGGTCGGCGAGCACCGAGATGATCGACGCGTACGTCGACGGGCGGCCGATGCCTAACCGCTCGAGCTCCTTGACGAGGCTCGCCTCGGAGAAGCGCGGCGGCGGCTCGGTGAAGTGCTGCGAGGGGGTGATCGAGACGACCGGCACCCGCTCGCCGAGCTCGACGACCGGGAGGGCCTGCTCGTCCTCGAGCGCCTTGCTGTCCCCCTCCTCGCGCGCCTCCTTGTACAGCGCGAGGAAGCCCTGGAACTTGATGACGCTGCCGGTGGACCGGAACAGGTACACTGCCGTCGGCTTCTTCGCGCCGGCTGGCGCGTTCTCCGGCGTCAACTCGTAGTCGAGCGTCGTCGTGTCGAACACCGCCGGCGTCATCTGCGAGGCCATGAAGCGCTTCCAGATCAGCTCATAGAGCTTGAACTGGTCGTCCTTGAGGTAGCGCTTGATCGCATCCGGGCGGCGGGTTGGGTCGGTGGGACGGACGCCTTCGTGCGCGTCCTGCGCGTTGGCGGCGTTCGCCTTCCCGTAGAGCTGCAGCCCGGGGGCGACGAACTCCTTCCCGAACAGCGTGCGCAGGTAGTCCTGCGCCTGGCGCGCCGACGTCTCGGAGACGCGCGTCGAGTCGGTACGCATGTACGTGATGAGGCCGACCGCGCCTTCCGGCCCGATCTCGATGCCCTCGTACAGGTCCTGCGCGACGCGCATCGTCCGCTTGCTGCCGAAGCCGAGCTTCTTCGCCGCCTCCTGCTGGAGGGTGCTCGTCGTGAAGGGGGCCGCGGGATTCTTGCGGCGCTCGCGACGCTTGACGTCGGTGACCGGGAATTCCTTGCGCGCCGCGACCTCGGCGAGGATCCTGGTCGCCGCGGTCTCACTGCCGATCTCCGCCTTCCTGCCGTCGACGTGGTGGAGCTTCGCCGTGAAGCGCTGGCCCTTCTTCTCGAGCAGCGCCTCGATGGTCCAGTACTCGACCGCCTTGAAGGCGCGGATCTCCCGCTCGCGCTCGACGATGAGGCGAAGCGCGACGGTCTGCACGCGGCCGGCGCTCAGCCCCTTCTTCACCGTCTTCCAGAGGATCGGGCTCGCCTTGTATCCGACGAGGCGATCGAGGACGCGACGTGCCTGCTGGGCCGCGACTTTCTTTTCGTCGATGAACCCAGCCTGTGCGATCGCGCTCTGGACCGCGTCCTTGGTGATCTCGTGGAAGAGGACGCGCCTGACGGGGGCGCCGTTCTTCCGGGTGACGTGACCGGCGACGTGCTGCGCGATCGCTTCGCCTTCGCGATCAGGGTCGGTCGCGATGAAGATCTCGCGGCTGTCCTTCGCGGCGTCCTTGAGATCGGCGATGGTCTTCTCCTTCCCGGGGATCGGCACGAGGTCCGGCTCGAAGCCGTTGTCGATGTCGATGCCGAGCTTCTTCTCGGGGAGGTCCATGATGTGGCCGACGGTCGCCTTGACCCGATAGCCGCGGCCGAGGTACTTGCCGATCGTCTTCGCCTTGGCGGGCGACTCGACGATGACGAGCGAGGTCGACCCCGACGGCGCACCGACGTCACCGTATTCGGTGACCGCGGCCTTGCGCCCGCGCTTCCCGACCGCGGCCGCGGCGCCGTCGCGAACGGCGGCAGCCGCGCCGCGCTTCGCCGCGGCCTTTGCCGCCGGGGTCGCAGTGCGCCCCGTCTTCTTCGCGGCGCGCTTGGCGCCGGTCTTCTTCATTGCCATCTAGTGTACAGTCCTCCGTGAGCCGGGAGTGCCCGGCTCGTCGATCCCCGATGCTTCGAGGAGGGCCTTCAAGTCGTCGAGCGCGATGCTGCCGTCGAGCTGCGTCAGGGCGCGCTCGATCACGTGCTCCAGCTCGGCGGGGTTCAGCGTGTCGCCGGAGAGGCGGAGGAGGTGTCCCCACGCATCCCTGGTGAAACGACCCCGCTCGTGCGGCCCGGGGATCCGGAAGGTCCGCCCGTCGCGTTCGTTCATCTGCAGCGGCGGCGCCGGCACTTCGTCCGCGCCGTCGCCGATCCGATCATCGCCTGCGTTCATGCAATAACACCTAGGCGGCACCTGCGCGCCGAATGAGTTGCGCCACTGCTTCAATTACCTGCGGCGGGCTAAGGCGTTCCGTATCGACCGAATCGTCGGACGCCTCGTACGCCGCCTTTCGCGCTTCATATAAACGCCTGAGCTCCCCCAAAGGGTCCGGACGGATGAGGAGGGGTCGGGTGGAGCGCTGTGGTCCAAGCCGCTTGATCGCGGTCTCCAGCCGGACACGAAGGTAGATGAAGCGCGCGGGTGGACGCAAAAGTAAAACATTCTCGGGAGAAGCAATCCAGCCCCCACCGGGGGAGAGGATCATCCCTCCGACGTCCCTCAGCTCCTCCGTGAGCGCCCGTTCCAGCTGCCGGAAGGCGTACTCTCCGCGCTCACCGAAGATCTGGGCGACAGTCATCCCCTCCCGGCGTTCGATCTCGCGATCGAGGTCGAGGAAGGACCGCCCCAGCGCCGTCGCGACGCCCTCCCCCACCGTCGTCTTCCCCGAGCCTGGCAGCCCGACGAGAACGACGTGCGGCCGGCCCGCGTCAATCGGCGAGACGGGCTGCGACGTGCGAAACGTAGCCATCGTAGTTCCGCCTCACTTCGTTGAGAGAGTCGCCGCCGAACTTCTCGAGGAAGGCGTCAGCAAGCACGATCGCCAGCATGGCCTCGGCGATGACCCCCATGGCCGGGGCCGCGGTGACGTCGCTCCGCTCGGCGGTGGCCTCCGCCGGGCCGCCAGTGGCCACGTCGACGGTCTGGAGGGGGCGCATGAGGGTGCTGATCGGCTTCATCGCCACGCGGACGACGAGCGGCTCGCCGGTGGTCATCCCCCCCTCGAGCCCCCCAGCCCTGTTCGTGCGCCGCCTCACGTTTCCGCTGAGCGCGCGGTCGGCGCGCTCGATCTCGTCATGGACCTCTGCGCCGGTGCGCCGCGCTGCGTCGAAGCCGATCCCGATCTCGACCCCCTTCACCGCGGGGATCGACATCATCGCTGCGGCGATGCGCCCGTCCAGCTTCCGGTCCCACGAGACGTGCGAGCCGAGGCCCACCGGCAGCCCGTCGGCGACGACCTCGCAGATCCCGCCCAACGTGTTGCCCTCCCGCTTCACGGCATCGATCCGGGCGATCATCGCCTCCTCGGCCGCCGGGTCGAGGGTGCGGAGCTGCGAACCGTCGGCGGCGGCGTTGATGTCGGCGGGCATCGGCTCGGGGCGCGCGGCGTCGATCCCGCCGAGATGCGAGAGGTGGCTGCCGATGCGCACCCCGAACTCGGCGAGGAAGCGGCGACAGACCGCGCCAGCGGCGACGCGGGCGGTCGTCTCACGGGCCGAGGCGCGCTCGAGGATGTCGCGGGCGTCGCTCCGGTCGTACTTGAGTAGCCCCGTGAGGTCGGCGTGCCCGGGTCGGACGCGCGTCACCGCGCGCCTGCGCGGGTCGGGGTCGCCCTCGCGCGGGGCGGGGTCCATGATCGCGGACCAGTTCTTCCAGTCGCGGTTGCGGACGAGCATCGCGATCGGGCTGCCGAACGTCTCGCCGGCGCGGACGCCGGCCAGGAGCTCGACGGTGTCGCGCTCGATCTGCATGCGCCGCCCGCGGCCGTAGCCCTGCTGGCGGCGGGCGAGCTGCTCGTCGACGTCGGCGGCGGACAGCGGAACGCCCGCCGGCATCCCCTCGAGGATGCAGACGAGCGCCTGGCCGTGCGATTCTCCCGCAGTCGTGAAACGAATCATCGTGTTGGTCAAAGACGCGAGCCCGGCACAGGGCCGGGCTCGCGGGACACTCTCGGGTCGTGAGGAGCGTCGCTATTTCTGAACCAGATCTTCCGGTCGGATATCAATGACCACGAGCCCTTCCGAAGTCAACCCGTAGACCTTGAGTGGTACCCCGGTGGTCGGGTTGAAGCTGTACCAGACGCGCAGCGCGCCGTAGAGGTTCGTCCGCAGCGGGAGCTTCTGTCGCAGGCGGAAGTAGTAGCTGTCGATCACCTCGAGAGTGGTGTCCGAGGAGGCGACGAACGCCTGGCTGACGGCGTCGGCCGCGTTCTTCGAGTCGTTGCCCGGGTTGAAGGCGACGCCCGCGCCGACCGAGGCCGTCGACACCTTTCCCTGCAGGCGGAGCGCGGTGTCGGCGAAGAAGGTCTCGGCACCGTGGATCGCCAGGTAGTTGCTCTTCTGGTTGTAGGCGAGGCCGTAGACCTGGTCGGAGGCGTTGTTCACGAGGTCGCGGATCTGCTGCGCCCGCGAGTAGAGCGCCTGGTTGTACGACATGCCGAGCGAGTCGAGCACGGTGATGACGCGGCCCGGCTTGTTCCCGGTCGCGCCCTCACCGAAGGCGATGCGGCGGCCGTCGGTGCCGGCGGTGACGAAGTTCGTGTCGCGCAGCGCCAGCGAGGAAACGTCGATGTCGTTCACCAGCTCGACGTCCACCGCATGGTTGGTGAGCGCGGTGTCGGCCATCGCCTGCTCGGCGGTGATCCACTGCCGGCTGCAATACGACACCTTCGTGGTAACGTCGCTGTCGCAGACCTTGATGTTGTCGCTGGCGCCCGGAACGAGCGTGACGTAGATGAAGACGCTGTCGGCGTTGAAGAAGGTGTACTTCTGCGCCATGGAGTTGGCGTACTGCCAGACCTGGCGGGTGCGCGGCTGGCCGAGTGGATCGTCGATCCGGCGCAGCGTCGCCGCCGGGGCGGCCGACGTCGGACGCGTCGAGAAGTAGAGGTTTCCGTTGGCCGACTGGGCGAGGTACTGCGGGCGGTCCGAGTACTGGAGGACCTGGAAGCCGCTGTACTTGAGCTGACCGGTCGTCGGGTTCACCGTCCAGGCGACGTCGTACACCGCGGTGCTCGGGGTCTGGACGCGCTGGCCGCGCAGGTCGGAGAGGGTGTTCAGGTCGATGACGTCGATGTTCGTACCGCCGGAGTTGGCGACGAACAGCCTGTTGCCACTCGTGTCGACCGCCATCCCCCACGGGAAGGCGCCGGCCTGGACCTTCGTCGCGCGGAAGCCCGGGGCGGTGCGCGTCGCCGAGGAATCTTCCCAGACGAAGAGGCCGCCCTGCGCGACGTCGGTGATGAAGACCCGCTTGCGCGCCGAGTTGGTGTCGACCGCGATGTCGGCACCGAGGCTCCCCTGCGGCAGCGCGTAGGTCACGCCGTAGACGAGGAGTACGGTGTCGCGCTTGGCGAGGCGCGGGTCGGTCTGCGCCGTGTTGAAGCCGGCGGCGAGCGAGTACCCGCGGTTGCCGAGGCTGTCTTCCGCCCAGCTCGTGAGGTACGCGTTCCTGCCGCGGTACTGGCGGTCGTAGTTGAGGACGAAGCTCGCCGTGTCGTTGGTGCGGCGGCTGCCGACTGGGCGGGCGACGCTGCCGCTGCCGATCAGGGTGCTGTCGGGGAGCGTGCGCACCTCGTATCCCAGCGCGCGGATCTGGCTCGCGTCATGGCCGTCGACCTTGATCGTCGCACCCTGCTCGAAGCGGGCCGGGATGCGCTGGTAGACGAGGGGCGGGATGTTGTCGCGCGGCTCGGAGATGATCGGGATGACGACGGTGTTGCCGGAGCCGATGTTCCCGCCGCCGTCGGTGGCGCGCGGGACGACCGTGATGCTGCCGCCGATCGGCGCGCTCGCCGGGACGATGAACGCCGTCGCCCAGGTCAGGTTCTGGACGCCGGTCACGTAGACCGTGGTGTCCTTGATGACGACGCCGTTGCTCATCGTCGCCGTGAAGCCGTAGCGCGAGATCGATGGTGTCGAGTCCATTACCGTCATCGAGACGGTGATCTCCTTGTTCGGCCACGCCGTGCTGTCGGCGGTGACGACCATCTTCGGGCCGGAGACGAGGATCTGCGTCAGGACAGCCGTGTCGGCGTTCAGCGACTGGTCGGTCGCGATCGCGCGGAAGTAGACGACGGTATCCTGCGCGTTCGTGGCCGTCTTGTTGTAGCGGAGGCGGCGGCTGACCGTGGTGTCGGTCGTCAGCGTCGTGAAGTTGAACAGGATCGGGTCGTAGAGCACCACGGTATCGGTCGCGCCGATCCGCGGGTCGCCACGCACCGAGAAGCCGTTGATCGTGAAGTTCTTCAGCGCGACGTTGTCGGTCACGTGGACGGTGACGTCGATGCTGTCGCCGGTGAGGAGCGGGTTGCGCTGCGCCGGGCTGACGAAGGTGAAGACCGGCGGGATCGCGTCGGCGATGTTGAAGCGGACGGTGTCCGTCACCGCGACGATCCCGGTCGCGTCTGTCGCCCGTGCGCGGATCAGGTACGATCCCGGCGCGAGGGTGTCGAAGTCGGCGAGGAACGCCTGGCTGACCTGGGTCTTCCGGTTGTCGACGAGCCTGGAGACGGTGTAGCGAACCGCGAGCGCACCGTTCACGATCGAGAGCACGTCGTAGCCGACCGTCGTGAGGCCTGACGAGTCGGATGCGGTCATGCGGACGGAGTCGGCGAGCGAGCCCGACTTCAGGATGTCGTTGCGGAGGGGCTTGACGAGGACGACGCTCGGCGGGACGGAGTCGAAGAGGATGAAGCTGAGATTCCTCGTGACCGTCTGGCCGTTGCCGTCAGTGACCGAGCCGAAGACCCGGACCGTGTCGCCCGACCGCGCGCCGGCGAGCGGCACGTTGAAGGTCGTGGTGTAGGTCGGGGTGTTGTTCTTGAACGTGGTATTGACGCCGGTCACCGTGACCAGCGACCGCGGGGTCGTCGATCCGGTGTCGCGTTCGGCGTAGACGTTCATCTTGAGCAGCGACAGGTCGTCATCGCCGGTCGCCGTGATCGTGACGGGCGAGCCGAAGAGGATGCGGTTCCGGATGGTGTCGAGTCCGGGAACTTCGATCGTCAGGCGCGGCGCCGCCGATGCGGTGCCGCCGTTCCCGGCGGTCGTCCCGCCATCGCAGGCCGAGAGTACAACCGCGAATCCGAGCGCCCCGGTGAGCAGGCGCAGAGCTCGATACGTCATGAGTGAACTCCGAGAAGAAGTCGGGTCAGCGCGGCGCGCTGGCCTGGCTCAGCTTGTCCCCGTCATCGACGATGTGCGGGGTCACGAGGATGAGGAGGTCGCGCTTGTCTTCCTGGTGCGCCGTGTGGCCGAAGAGGCGGCCGATCAGCGGCAGGTCGACGAGCAGCGGAATGCCGGTCTTCGAGACGGTGACCGAGGTGACCGTCAGGCCGCCGATCACCGCCGTCTCGCCGTCGTTGACGAGGAGCTGGTTCTCGGCGAGCTGCTTCTCGAAGGTGTAGCCGAGGTCCGAGGCGGCGAGGGCGATGTTCGAGCGCTCGCTGTGCAGCGTCATCAGGATCTGGCGGTTCGAGGTGATGTGCGGGACGACCTCGAGGATGATGCCGGTCTCCTTGAAGCTCACCGTGGCGCGGGCGGTCGTCCCGACACCGCCCGTTCCGGCGTCGATGACGCGGATCGGGGTCTCCTCGCCGACGACGATGCGCGCCTTCTTGTTGTCGAGCGTCACGATGCTCGGCTCGGCCTGGACGTCGGCGAGCCGGACTTCCTGGAGCGCGTCGATGAACGAGGTCAGGGAGAACTTGCCTAACGTCGTGGAGAAGAGCAGCGACAGCGCCGGGTTGAAGACGCGCTGGTTGGCGTTGCCGATCGCGGCGAGCTGGTTGCCGCCGAGCTTGAACGCGGCCGGCGTGTTGAGCGCGTTGTAGTACGCGGTCGGCTGCACGGCGTCGTTGATGCCGTCGCCGTTGGTGTCGACGGGGCCATAGGCGCTCGGCCGGGGGATCAGCTTGTTGAAGAACGCACCACCGGAGCCGAGGTCGTAGGCGATGCCGATGTCCTCGATGTCGGTGCGGTTGACGAAGATGATCTTCGCCTTGATCGCGACCTGCGGGGTGCGGACGTCGAGGTCGCGGACGTAGCCGATCAGGTCATTGATCCGCGACGGCACCTCGGTGACGAGCAGGGTGTTGGTGGCCGAGTCGGCGCGAACCGAGCCGCGCGCCGGGCACGACGACTGCGGAGTGGTGGCGCCCGGCGCGGCCGGCGGGCAGTCCCTCGAGAGCAGGCTGCTGATCGTCTCGGTCAGCGACGCGGCGCGCGCATAGTTCACCGGGATGAGCTGGGTCACGAGCGGCTCGGTCGACTGCTTCGCGAGGATGCTCGCGTAGCTGTCGACGGTGATGATCCCGTTGCTGTCTTCAGCGGCGGCGAGCCCCTGCGACTGGAGGATCGCGTTCATCGCGACGTCCCAGGGCTGGTCGCGGACCTCGGCGGTCACCTTTCCTTCCACGCCCTTGCCGACGACGATCGTGCGGCCGGAGAACGCGGCGAAGGCCGCGAGCACGTCGCGGATGTCGGCGTCCTGGTAGGTGACGGTGATGCGGGGCTGCGTCGACTGCTGGAGCGCGGTGCGGCTCGATGCCGGCATCACGGTGCGCGTCTCCGGGGCGTCGGCGGCGGGCTCCTGCTCGACGACGCGCGGCGTAGCGCTCTTCCAGCTCTCGAACTTCGGGTGCGGGCTGGCGATCGAGACGCGAACGTCGCCGGAGCCGCGGATGATCGAATAGGCACGCGTCGTGTCGAGGTCGATGACGACCCGCACGACGTCCTTGCGATACTGGGCGTAGCGGATGTTCCTGATCCCGCCGCGGGCGACGCGATCGTACATCTGCGGCGCCAGCCCTAGCGTCGCGCCGCTGAGGTCGAGGACGATCCGGTACGGGGCCTCGAGGGCGAAGTCCTCGACCTCGACGGAGCCGGCGACGCCGATGACCACCTCGGCCTTGCCGGTCGCGGGGACGATGCTCACCGACGTGACCGCGGTTGCGCGCGGAGTCGGGTCCATGCCGCGCGCTGGCGCGGCGATCAGTACGGCCGCGAGAGCGGCCACGGACACGACACGCATCATGGATTCCTCATATTCGTGGAGTCACCGAGCGTCAGAACGTCCTGGCGCGAGTAGCCGAATTCGTCGATCGTGAAGGTCACCGACTTCGGGTGGATCTGCGCGACGCGCATCCGTCCGAGCGTCTGGCCGACCTTCACGCGGTACTGGTCCTTCGTCGAAACGTCACGCATCACCGCCACCGACTTGCGGCCGGTCGGGTCATAGGCGACCGCGACCAGCTTCAGGTCGCTAAAGGCAGGACGCAGTTCCCCGGTCGATAGCAACGAGAGGAAGGGGTCGCGGCGGCCGGCGCCGTCGTAGGTGAAGACTTCACGGTTGAAGACCGCCGTCGCCGGGGCTTCGGCCGCCTTTTTCGCGGTGTCCTTTCCGGCGACCGTCCTGGCGGCGGCCCC
>DASZNJ010000138.1:0-3280 GCA_035551575.1 Gemmatimonadaceae bacterium | reverse complement strand
CGCCGTCGACGAAGATGTTCACCGCCTCGGCGGGCTGTCCGCCGGCGCGGATGAACTTGTCGCTGTTGTTCACGTCCTGAGACATGACACCCGGTACAAGCTTGGCGAGATCGAGCACGTTGCGCTCGAAGTTCGGCAGGTTGTCGATCTGCTCGCGCGAGATGTTGGTGCCGACTTCGGACGTTCGAGTCGTCGTCCCCGTTCGCTCGGCGGTTACCTGGACCGCCGCGAGTTGTGTCGCGACCTGTTCGGTGCTGACATTGAGGTCCACCGTCTCGCCGATCGGAAGCTGTACGTTGCGTGTCTGGGGGGTGAAGCCAACGCGCCGGATGGTCACCTCGTACGCGCCTGGACGAAGCCCGCCGAGATAGAAGAACCCAGAGCTGTTCGTCACCGTGCCGCGAGTCTGATTGGTCGCTGTCGAGCGCGCGACGACCTGGGCATCGCCCACTGGCGCGCCGCCGGGTCCATTCACGTATCCTCGCAGGTTCGAGGACGCGGTCTGCGCCCCCGCCGTTCCCCCCAGCCCGAGCAGCGCCGCGACGACCGCCGCGCCCCCGAGCCACCGATTCACATTCCTGCGCATGTAGCCTCCCCCGTTGTGTGGACTGCCGTGATTCCCACCAGTGACATCGCCCATGTTCCCCGTGTCGCTGCCTAACGTGTCGCCAGCGCCGGTGCGGCACCCGCACTGACATATCCCGGCGCCCGAACCGGCGGCGCCCCGCACGAGGCCCTGACCACCAGCTCCGTCCCCAGCGTCTCCCGCACCCGCGCATGCTCGTTCTTGTGGCCGACGGCGTGGATCAGCGTCCGCACCGCCCGCGCTCCCAGCCCGGCGATGTCCACCCGCACCGTCGTCAGCGCGGGATGCATGTAGCGGGCGATCGGGATGTCGTCGAACCCGGTCACCGCGACCTCCTCCGGCACCCGCACCCCCGCCTCGCGCAGCGCGCTGATCGCGGCGATCGCCATCACGTCGTTCGACGCGAACAGGGCGTCCGGACGGGGCTCCGTCGCCAGGAGCCGGCCGACAGCGGCAATCCCCGCGCCCTCGCCGAAGTCTCCGTCGAACACCCACTCGCCGAGCGGGGCGACACCGGCCTCGCGCAGCGCGTCGCGATAGCCGCGCAGCCGCGCCTCCGCGTCGGCATTCCCGCCCGGCCCGCGAATGAACGCGATCCGCCGCCTGCCCGACGCCAGCAGGTGCCGCGTCATCGCCTGCGCGCCGCCGTGGTTGTCGATGTCGAGCGCGTCCACGTCCTCCTGCCCGCCGGCGCAGTTGAGCAGCACCAGCGGAAGGCTCGAGGGGAGCTCGGCGGCGAGGGTCCGTGCGTCGATCACCGGCGACATGATCGCGACGCCATCGACGCGCCCGCGCATCGTCGCCAGCGCCGCCGAGATCTCGGCCGGGGCGTTGTGCGAGCTCGAGACGAGGATGTGGTAGCCGTGGGCCTGCGCTGCCTGGTCCACCCCGCGGATGACCTCGGAGAAGAACTCGCCGTGCAGGTCGGGAAGGAGGACGCCGAGGGTGTGGGTCCGGCGCGTGCTCAGGCTCCGCGCCGCGACGTTGGGCGAGAAGCGGAGCGAGGCGGCCACCTCGCGGACGCGCCGCCGCGTCGCGTCGGCGACCGGCCCGCTTCCATTGAGGACGCGGGAGACGGTGGCGACGGAGAACCCGGAGACCCGGGCGACGTCTCGGATGGTGACGGCCATACCCTCGGCGAGAACGCGAGTGAGGGGACCGGGGGGGACGGGCCTCGAGCCGCGTCGTCGTGACGCGGCTGGAAACGGTTACAGTCGGGGCGGAAAGTTGTCAAGAATGCCCCCGATTCCTCCCCCTCGACCCGCCCCGATAGCTTTGGGCCGTGACGCTCCCCCCAGGCTCCCGCGCTCAGCCGCCGTTCGCCCTCGTCGACTTCGCCCGCGCGGACGAGGGCGAGCAGGGGCTGCTCTTCCGCGACCCGCTCCGCGTCCTCGTCGCCGAACGGGTCGACGAAGTCGCGGCCGTGCTCGACGAGGCCGAGCGCGCCGCGCGCGCGGGATACCACGCCGTCGGCTTCGTCGCCTACGAGGCAGCGCCCGCGTTCGACCCCGCGCTCACCGTCCGCGCGACGACGCCGCTCCCGCTCGCCTGGTTCGGGATCTTCCCCGCGCCCGCGCCCGCGCCGGAGCTCGCGTTCGCCGACGCGGCACGCGACGCCGCCGACGCCCCGCAATGGTCCGCCGACACGAGCGTCGCCGCCCACGCCGAAGCGTTAGGCAGCATCCACGACGCGATCGGGCGCGGCGACGTCTACCAGGTGAACCACACCCTCCGGCTCCGCGCCCCCTTCACCGGCGACCCGCTCGCCCTCTGGCAGCGCATGCGCGACGCGCAGCCCTCCGGCTACTGCGCGTACCTGGACGTCGGCGCGCACTGCATCCTCTCCGCCTCCCCGGAGCTCTTTTTCGAGCGCCGCGGCGACACGATCACCACCCGCCCGATGAAGGGGACCGCCCGGCGCGGCCGCTGGCTCGCCGAGGACGATGCCGCCGCGCTCGCCCTCGCGTCCTCGGCGAAGGAACGCGCCGAGAACGTCATGATCGTCGACCTCCTCCGCAACGACGTCGGCCGCGTCGCCCGCGCCGGATCGGTCCACGTCTCGTCGCTGTTCGCCGTCGAGCGCCACCCGACCGTGCTGCAGATGACGTCGACCGTCGAGGCCGAGCTCGCGCCGCGGACGACGCTGCGCGACATCTTCGCCGCGCTCTTTCCCTGCGGCTCGGTCACGGGCGCCCCGAAGGTCGCGGCGATGCGGAAGATCGCCGAGTTCGAGCCCTCGCCGCGCGGCGCCTACTGCGGCGCGATCGGCCACCTCGCGCCGTCAGGCGACGCGACCTTCAGCGTCGCGATCCGCACCGCCTGGCTCGACCGCGGTACCGGCACCATCGAGTACGGCGTTGGCGGCGGGATCACCTGGGACTCGGCGCCGTCCGCGGAGTACGACGAGATCCGCGCCAAGTCGGCGATCGTGACCAGCGCCGCGCCGCGCTTCGAGCTCCTCGAGACGATGCGCCTGACGGCGGACGGCTACGCGCGGCGCGAGCGGCACCTCGCGCGCCTCGCCGAGTCGGCGCGCTACTTCGCGATCCCGGTCGAGCTGAGTGAGGTCGAGCACGAGCTCGACGCGCACGCTCGTGCGGCGCGCGACCTTCCGCGGCGCGTGCGGCTGCTCGTCGCGCGCGACGGGACGCCGCGCATCGAGGACCGCCCGCACGTGCCTGACGTTCCGGCCGA
>DASZNJ010000137.1:0-3269 GCA_035551575.1 Gemmatimonadaceae bacterium | reverse complement strand
CTGTTCGACCCGCGCGCGTAGCTGCTCACCGACGTCTCGTCGACGCGCCGCGCGCTCGGGTGGTCGGGGCCGCTCGCCTCTGCGGCGGCCCCCGCCTGCGGTCCGACGACGGTCATCAGCTTCTCCCACTTCTTCCGCTCGTCGGGGCGCCGGTCGAAGTAGGCAGGGTCGCGACGCATCGCCTCTTCCCAGTACGACGCGGCGTCGACTCCGCGATCGAGGTCGAGCGACACGATCGCCAGCGACCCCCAGGTGGCCGCATCGTCGCCATCGAGGCGCGACGCATCGCGCAGCAGCCGCAGTGCCTCCTGCTTCCGTCCGAGCGCGAGCAGCGTCAGCCCTGCACCGCGCGCCGCCGCAGCTGAACGCGGGTCGAGACGCTGCGCGTTCCGGTATGCCTGAAGCGCGTCGTCGGTCCGGCCGGCGGCGCCGAGCACATGGCCGAGGTTCGCATAGCCGGCCGCATCGGCCGGGCGGTGCGCGATATAGTCGCGATACGCCCGTTCGGCGGCCCGCCCGTGACCGAGACCTTCCTCCGCCTGGCCGATGCCGAGCAGCGGGGTCGGATCGAGCGGGTCCGCCCTGCGCAGGGCGTCGAACTCGCGAAGGGCCACCTGATACTGGCCAGCGGCGAGCAGCGTTTCGGCGCGGCTCATCGCGTCGCGGAGCGCGTCGCGGCCGGGTGCCTGGGCGCCGAGGGCGGACGCGGCGACCAGGACGATCGCGGCCAGCGCTGCGGGGAGGGTGGCACGAGCGCCTGAACTGCGGGCGCCGATGAAGCGGGGGGTGTACATCGGGTGTCCTCACCCGGGGGTCGGCAGGCCGCCTGCATGGCGCCGCGCGAGACTTCTGGTATCGACCGTCCGGGCACCCTGATGACTGATTGCAGAGCCCGCTCGTCACGCTGCCTTGCCTTCGGCGCCCGCTTCCGGTTATCTTCTTCGGTCTCTGGCACTTGCCGTCACATCCGCCGTCCATCGGCCGTCACCCAACTGGGCCTGTCCCCCGGCTCCGAGCGTCATATGCACCCCTTCATCGAAACTCAGAAAGAATGGCTGCGCACGAACATCCCGCCCTTCCGGCCGGGCGACACCGTGCGCGTGAACGTGCGAGTCCGTGAAGGCGAGAAGGAGCGTCTTCAGGCGTTCGAGGGCGTGTGCATCGCCCGCCGCGGGAGCGGTATCAGCGAGACCTTCACCGTCCGCAAGATTTCCAACGGCGTTGGCGTCGAGCGCATCTTCCCCGTGCACAGTCCGATGATCGGCGACCTCTCGGTGGTTCGTCGCGGCCGCGTGCGCCGCGCGAAGCTGTACTACCTCCGCCACCTCACCGGCAAGGCGACGCGCATCAAGGAGAAGAAGGTTCGCGTCGCGGTCCCCGCGACGGGCAGCGCGGAGTAGGGAGCACCAGCGCCGTGGCGGCGGGCCGTCGCGCCTCCCGCAAGCGGTGGAGCACCTTCGAGCGCGACGCGCGCTCGGGACACGGGCCCCTGATCGCCGGAATCGATGAAGTCGGACGGGGCCCCCTCGCGGGCCCCGTCGTCGCATGTGCCGTCATCATGCCCCCCGACAGCCGCGCCATCAACGGGGTCGACGACTCGAAGGCGTTAGGCGCCGCCGCGCGCGTGCGCCTGGCGGCGAAGATCCGCGAGCGCGCGGTCTGCTTCGGGCTCGGCGCCGCGTCGGTCCGCGAGATCGACCGCGTCAACATCTACCACGCGACGGTGCTCGCCATGCGCCGGGCGCTGGCGCGCCTCGGGCAACGGCCCGATCACGTCCTCGTCGACGGTCGCGAGATCCGCACGCTCGCCACTCCGCACACGGCGATCGTCGGCGGTGACCGCCGCTGCTACAGCATCGCCTGCGCGTCGATCCTCGCCAAGGTGACGCGCGACCGGCTCATGGCCGCGCTCGCGAACCGCTACCCGAACTATCGCTGGGATACGAATGTCGGATACGGGACTCCCGAGCACTGGGCGCGCGTGCACGAGCACGGGCTCTCGCCGCACCACCGGCGCAGCTTCGTCAAGGCGCGGCAGCTCGTCCTCGACCTCACGGCCGGCGACGAGTTTCACGACGAGCTGCCCGGGCACGTCGTGATCGACGCGCTCTCGCCGATCCCGGCGATCGTTCCCGGCGCGCCGCGGACGGGATCGCCCGATCTGTCGGCCGACCTACCCTGCTTCCCCGACGCGCGATGACCGACTCCCCCGCAGCCGCGACCGACCGCCCGATCTTCCGCGACGGCCTGCTCGACGGACAGGTCGCGATCATCACCGGCGGGGGAACCGGGATCGGGCTCGGCATCGCGCAGCTGCTCGCCCGCCTCGGCGCCCACGTCGTCGTCGCGAGCCGCAAGCCGGAACATGTCGAGGCTGCCGCGCAGGCGCTGCGCGATGCCGGGGGCTCGGCGTCGGCCGAGACGGTGGATGTCCGGGAGCCCGAGCAGGTCCAGGCGATGGTCGCCCGGGTCGCGAAGGAGCGCGGGCGCATCGACCTCCTCGTCAACAACGCCGCCGGCAACTTCTACGCACCCTCCGAGACGCTCTCGCCTAACGCGTGGCGCTCGGTCGTCGAGATCGACCTGTTCGGCACCTTCTTCTGCTCGCAGGCGGTGCTGCCGGTGATGAAGCGCCAGGGCGGCGGGCGGATCGTCAGCATCTCGATGACGCTGCACTATCGCGGCTGGCCGCTGATGGCGCACGCGACCGCGGCCAAGGCGGGCATCGACGCCCTCACCCGGACCCTCGCCCTCGAGTGGGCGCCCTACGGCGTGCGGATGAACGCGATCGCCCCCGGTCCGATCCCCACCGAGGGGGTGCGCAAGGCGTTCACCCCCCCGCCCTCGGCGACCGGCCAGGTCCCCGACGTCTTCGCGATCGAACAGGCGATGGCGAGCTATGCGAAAAAGGCGATCCCCGCCGGGCGGTGGGGGACGCCGGGGGACATCGCCAACATGGTCGCGTTCCTCGCGTCGCCGGCCGGCGACTGGATCACCGGCGCGATCCTCGTCGTCGACGGCGGCGAGTGGCTGGCGAAGAACCCGTCACCACAGGCGCGTTAGGCAGCGGCGGCCGCTGCCGCCGGGTCAGTGTCGATTGACCCAGGTCGCGTCTTCCACCCCACCTTGGCGCGTCGTGATCGAGATCACGCCACCGGCATTGTTGATCCCGTACCGCGTCGTCGCGTCCCATGCGCGGTAGAGCCGGATCGTCGCGATGACGGCCGCCGGGATCGTCGACAGGATGTTGATGTCGCCGTAACGCTGAT
>DASZNJ010000136.1:0-2110 GCA_035551575.1 Gemmatimonadaceae bacterium | reverse complement strand
ATGGGGAGGTTGGGGTTGGTGCCCCAGAAGAGCTGTGTCAGCAGCGCGTTGACGACGACGGTGATCACGAGCGCCAGCGCCATGGTCCTCGCCACGGCTTTGCCGATGCCCACCGCGCCTCCGGTGACGTTGTAGCCGTAGTAGACGGCGACGCACACGATGAGAAACGCGAACACCACCGCCTTGATCATCGAGAAGGCCAGGTCCTGGATGTTGAGGAAGCGATAGAAGTAGTCGGCGTAGATGCCGCTCGAGATGGTGCCGGCGGGCACCTGGAAGATCTGCACCACGTACGAGCCCAGATACGAGACGCCGAGCGACAGCAGGTACATGAACGGCAGCACGATGAAGGTCGCGAGCATGCGCGTGCTGACCAGATAGATCTTGCTCGGGATGCCCATGACCTCGAGCGCGTCGATCTCCTCGTTGACGCGCATGGTGCCGAGCTCGGCGACGAGCCCGCAGCCCACCTTGGCGCCGATGGCGAATCCGAAGAACAGGGGCGTGATCTCGCGCGTGTCGCAGATGGCGTTGAACACGCCGGCGAGCGACTGCGCGCCGATCTGCGACAGCGAGTAGTACGCCTCGATGCTGCACTCGCTGCCGGTGAAGTACGTGAGCACGAGCGCCACGGGCGTCGAGCCGATGGCGATGAAGGCGGCGTACCACCAGATCTCGCGGCCATACCGCAGCGACTGCGGGATGCGCGCCAGCGCGCCGCCGGAGAACTGCACCATCTGGCCGAGCGTCTGCAGCCGCGAGCGCGCGCCGGACACCACCGCAGGGACGGGGTCGCGGCGAGGCGGGACCGGCGGCCGCGGCGGCCGTGTCCGCGTGACGACTGCCCCGACCTCGCGGCGTCGCGTCGCCCGCTGCGCGCGCACACGTTCCCTCATCGCAGCACGTTGTTGGAATGGAACAGTGCAAGCACCGTCGGGGTGTACAGGTACTCGAAGATCTGGATGCTGACGAACGACGCGACCACCGACTGGTGCACCGCGCGGGCCACCCCCTCCGCGCCTCCGCGCGCGGTGATGCCCTTGTAGCAACAGATCGTGGCGATGAGCATGCCGAAGACGATGCACTTGATCTCGCCGCCGTACAGGTCCTGCAGGGTTCCCTGGGTGAAGAACGTGCTGATGAACGCGCCGCTGTTCACGCCCACCAGCAGCAGGCTGGCCAGGTAGCCGCTGAGGCACGTGAACGCGATCATCGGGATGTTGTAGAGCGCGGTCATGAACGCGAGCGCGAGGAAGCGGGGGACGACGATGAAGAGGATGTTCGACATGCCCATGACGCTCAGCGCCTCGAGCTCGTCGCGCACCTTCCGCGCACCCAGGTCGGCGGTGATGGCGGTCCCCGCCACCGCGGCGACCATCAGGCCCGTCGCGACGGGTGCGAACTCGCGAACGTTGGCCAGGACCATGAACCCGCCGATGCGCCACTCGGCCGACGCGAGCTTGAAGAAGTTGCCCGCCTCCAGCGCGACGATGACCCCCCACCCGAGCCCCGTGAGCAGGAGCGGCACGAAGCAGGCGCCGAGGATGAACCGGCACTGCTCCAGGAACTCACCGAGGTAGAAGGGTCGCTGGAACGTTCCTCGCACCGCCGCGACGAACAGGAGCGATTGGTCCCCCAGGGTTGTTAGCCCCTGCCGGGCCCGGCTACCCACCGATCAGTCTTCCCATTTGCCCTGGACCCCGATGCGGCCCGGGGAGCGGGCGGTTCCGCTGTGCCGTCTGAGATCTGCAACGCGTCAGACGTGACAATACCTGCGCCCAGCCCCGGTAATACCTTCGTATCGTGATTGTGCCGCGCCGGGACGTGGATGCGGTGTGCACCTATCCTTCGGGCATGGGTGCCCCGCTGGTCAGCATCGTCGTGCCCACCCGCAACGAGGCTGACAACATCGCCCCGCTCATCGAGCGTCTGGCGGCAGCACTGCCCGACGTCGATTACGAGCTGTGCTTTGTCGACGACAGCGACGACGGAACGCAGGACCTGATTGCGGCTCTCGAGCGTGAGCGCAGTTACGTCCGGGCGGTGCTGCGGCGCGGCGCCGAGCGCGCCGGAGGGCTCAGCACAGCAGTGGTGACAGGCCTTCGTTTGG
>DASZNJ010000135.1:0-3183 GCA_035551575.1 Gemmatimonadaceae bacterium | reverse complement strand
CACGAGTGCATCGTGGACCCGCGGGGGGTGAAGCAGAGCGCGGGGGTGGAGGTGGAGGACATCGCCAAGCGGCTGATGGACTACGGCTTCCACGCGCCGACGGTGAGCTTCCCGGTGGCGGGCACGCTGATGATCGAGCCGACGGAGAGCGAGCCGAAGGCGGAGCTCGACCGCTTCTGCGACGCGATGATCTCGATTCGCGAGGAGATCGCCGACATCGCCGGCGGTGTGCTCGACAAGGCCGACAACCCGCTGAAGAACTCGCCGCACACCCTCGACCAGGTGGTGAGCGATTCATGGTCGCGCGGGTACTCGCGCGAGCGTGCGGCCTTCCCGCTGCCGTACATCCGCGACGGAAAGTTCTGGCCGAGCGTAGCCCGGGTCGAGAGCGCATACGGCGACCGGAACCTGGTGTGCTCGTGCCTGCCGACCGACGCCTACGCGGAAGCGGTCACCGCATGATGCGGATCGCCCGCGCGGCCGCGCTCGGCGCGCGGCTGGCCCTCGCCGGCGCGGCCGCGGCGTGCGGGGGCTCGAAGTCCGATGATTCGCCGTTCGACAGGCCGCAGCACTCCGCGTCCTACCGGGGCGACAGTGCGCGGGTCGTCGCCCTCGCCGTCCGCGCGTTAGGCGACTCGCTGCCGATGCGGGTCGAGGCGATCACCAAGGGTGCCCAGGGGTGGCAGGTACGCCTGCTCCCGGTGCGTGGCGGGACGGCCGGCGGCGGGACGGTCTGGGTCGAGATCAACGACTCGTCGGCGACGGTCGTCAAGCGCTACTAGAAGCTGCCATCAGCTGTCGGCGGTGACCGATCGCGGTCGCCGCAGTCGCTCAACGCCAACGGCTGCAGTTCAGCCCCCGACGTGCTTCCTGTACTCGTCGGGGCCGAGCAGTGCGTCGCGGTCGGCGTCGGCCTTCACGCGAAGCTTGATCATCCAGCCCTCGCCGTAGGGGTCGCTGTTCACGAGCGCGGGCTCCTTGTCGAGGCGCGTGTTCACCTCGACCACCTCGCCGGGCAGCGGGCAGAAGAGCTCGGAGACCGCCTTCACCGCCTCGACCGTGCCGAACACGTCGTGCGCGCCGAACGAGGCGCCGACCTTCGGCAGCTCGACGTAGACGACGTCGCCGAGCTCCCCCTGGGCGTAGTCCGTGACGCCGATCGCGACCACGTCCGCGTCGGCGGTCTTCTTCACGTACTCGTGCTCTTCGGTGTACAGCAGCTCGTTCGGAATCTCGGCCACGACGCGCCTCGTGCGGTGAGGGTTGTGCTCGGCGCGAAGTCTACCCGTCCGGTGGCGCGAGTGTCAAGGAATTGCGTTGCGCCAGTGCGTCCGCTTCCGCGGCCAGGGCGCGCCATACCTCGTCAACGCGCTGCTCGAGTGCTTCGCGCGTGCCGTCGTTGTCGACGACGAAATCGGCGCGGGCCCGCTTGAGGTCGGCCGGCATCTGCTGCGCGATCATCGCCATCGCCTCCGTCTCGCGCAGCCCTCGGTCGCGCACGAGCCGCTCGAGGCGTATCGACCGCGGCGCGTCGACGAGCACGATGCGGTCGAAGCCGCCAGCGAGGTTGGCCTCGAAGAGCAGCGGGATGTCGCAGACGACCACACGGTCGCCGCGGGCGCGCGCCTCGCCGAGCAGCCGCGCGCGCATGCGCTCGACCTCGGGGTGCACGATCGAGTTGAGCGCGCGCAGCTCCTCCGGCTGCTCGAATACGATGCGGCGCAACACGCCGCGGTCGAGGACGCCGTCAGCCGACAGTACCGCCTCTCCCCAGCGCTTCACGATCGCGTCGTAACCCGGAGTCCCGACGCGGACGGCGAGCCGCGCGAGCACGTCGGCGTCGATCAGGGTCGCGCCGCGAGCGACGAACATCTTCGCGACGGACGACTTTCCCGACGCGATGTTGCCGGTGAGCGCGACGAGCAGCATTGTCAGCCTCGCGCGTCGCGGATCATGCCGCGCGGCCTGTCGAGTGCGAGCGGGGCGGAGGGGGTTGCACGCGCGCAAGCTAGGAGTGAACGCGCCGCCGTGTCAACGCGGCTTCTCACCGGTCGCCGCCGGCGAGTTCGCGCGAGATGCGTGCATCCCATCCCGCTGGAGCCGCGTGCGCGAATGTTGCATCGCGAACATTTCACACCACCCAACCCCGCCTCCGATGCTCGACCCTCGCACTCTCGGCTTCCAGAAGCTCGCCGCGCTCGGCGCCCTCGGCGTCGCGGGGGGGCTCTTCCTGCTCCTCGCGGTGGTGTTCGTCTTCCTCCACCCATACCCGCGCGGCGCGATGGACCACGCGCACTACACGCTCACGCTGATGGCCTTCACCGGGCTGCTCGGGGCTGTCATCGCGGTGCATCTCGCCTTCGCCCACCAGCTCTGGTACGGGGCTGACGACGGGACGGCGACGCGCCCGCGCGCCTCGAACACGAAGCGGAAGGCGCGATCGTAGGCGGCCGGTTACAACAGCAGGCGCTGGTCCTGGTCCGCGCGCGGGCACGAGTGGCAGTGCCGGCACCGCGCCTGGTACGAATCGCTCGCCCCGACCATGATCGTCGGCGAATCGTAACGTGCTGGCTTCCCCTCGATCAGGCGCTGGTTGCGGCTCGCCGGCGCACCGCAGATCACGCAGATCGCGTGCAGCTTGTCCACGAGCTCGGCCACCGCCATCAGCTGCGGCATCGGCCCGAAGGGCTCGCCACGGAAGTCGGTGTCCGTTCCGGCGAGGATCACCCGCCGGCCGCGGGCAGCGAGCGAGGTTGCCAGCGGGACGATCCCGCTGTCGAGGAACTGCGCCTCGTCGATCGCGATCACCTGTGCCGTCGGGTCGATCTTGCCGCCGATGTCGGCCGCGCTGTCGACCGGGATCGCCTCGACGGTGCGTCCGTCGTGGCTCGACACCGAGTAGATCCCCGCGTACCGCTCGTCGAGATGTGACTTGAACACCTGCACGCGCTTCCGGGCGATGATCGCTCGCCGCACGCGGCGGATCAGCTCCTCGCTCTTCCCGCTGAACATCACACCGCAGACCACTTCGATCCATCCGCCGGTGCTGGTGAAGTAGTCGCTCACCGGTCGCCGCGCTCCTCGCGTGGACGACGCGGCCGGTCATCACGACCGCGCGGCCGCTCACTGCGGAAACCACCGCGAGCGCCCGCATCGTCGCGCCGAGGCGCGCGGTCGGGACGA
>DASZNJ010000134.1:0-2466 GCA_035551575.1 Gemmatimonadaceae bacterium | reverse complement strand
ACGATCGGCGGGATGATCGTCGAGACCAACGACGCCACCGCCCCCGGTGCCGACACGTGGATCATCCACGACCCTGGCGGCCGGATCGCCGCCCCGGTGACCTACGGCGTCGTGCCGGGCAACGCGACCGAGGTGCTGTCGCGGGTCCCCCTGGTCGCCGGCCAGAAGTACCGGGTGCACCTGCTCGACGGCTCCGGGCTCGAGATCTTCGCGAGCGACTTCACGGAGTAGCGCGCTCCGGGATTGCGGCGGCGCCCGCCCCGGTCAGAGCCCGACGACCAGTGCGGTCACGATCGCGATCAGCTGCCCCGCGACCACGTCGCCCGGGTAGTGAACCCCGAGCCTGACGCGCGACATCCCGACCAGCGTCGCGAGCGGCAGGAGCAGCAGCGCGCCGTGACCATACGCGAGCGCGTAGACCACCGAAACCGACATCGCGGCGGCCGAGTGCCCGGATGGGAAGGAAAACCTGTCCGGCTCATCCGCCCACTGCCGCGCGCCATGCCGCGACGGACGCGGGCGGCCGACTGTTCGCTTCACCAGCTGCACGATGAGGTGAGACGCGACGAGCGCGACCAGTGCCTGCGTTCCCGCATGTCGCGGCGCACCACCGATCGCGATCGGCACGACCGCCGCAGCGATGCTCGCCACGACGCCCCCGCCGTGGGTGATGAGCGTCCACGCCAGCCGGGCGAGCCGCGACCGCGACGGCCCGGTGGCGTAGCGTGAGAAGAGCGCGCGATCCCGCGCGTCGAGGCGTGCGAGCACCGAGGTTCCCATTGGCCCTGAAGCTCGCACCGGCATGTCGCGAACGTCCGGCGATCCGGCAACGCTGGTGTAACGATCTCCGGTCGCGGATCACAATGCGGCATCGTGACGCGGGCGTCACCGCGCCGTGACCCGCAACATCGAGACTCGTTCGACACCCACTCGAGCGAGCCATGACGAAGTCCGACCCGCCACGCATCCTCTTCTGCACCGACACCTACCCACCGCAGGTCAACGGCGTCTCCGTCGTCACCGCGCTCTCCGTCGGCGGCCTCCGCGCCCGCGGCTGGAAGGTCGGCGTCGTCGCCCCGCGATACCGGGCGAGCGCACCGAACCCGTTCACCGATCCGCAGCCCGGCGCCGGCCTCGAGGACGAGCTGACCTCACTGCCTAACGTCGGATTTCCCCTCTATCCCGACATCCGGATCGCCGCGCCCGACTACGCGGCGGTCGCCCGCGCGATCGGCCGCTTCGAGCCCGACGTCGTCCACTGCGAGACCGAGTTCGTCATCGGCCGGATGGGACAGATCGCGGCAGGTCGAGCCGGCATCCCGGTGACGACGTCGTATCACACCGACTTCTCGCGCTACACCGAGTCCTACGGAGTGCCCTGGCTGCGCGGCGCCGTCAGCCGCTACATCGGCCGCTTTCACGGGCGGGCGCGGCGTACCTACACGCCATCGGCTCCCGCGCGCCGCGACGTGATGGCGATGGGGGCGAACGAGGTCGAGGTCTGGGGGCGCGGCGTCGACGCCGAGGTGTTTTCACCGGCTCGCCGCAGCGCGACCCTCCGCGAGGCGTACGGTCTCACCAACGCGTTCACTTTCGTCCACGTCGGCCGCCTCGCCGCCGAGAAGGGGATCGACACGATCCTCGATGCCTTCGCGATCGCCTCACAGTCTCTCCCCGAGCACGCGATCCATCTCATGATCGCCGGCGTCGGTCCCTGCGAGGCGAGGCTTCGCGCCCGCGCCCCGAGGTACGTCACCTTCCTCGGCTACCTCAAGCGGACGACGCTGCTCCCCGGGCTCTACGCGAGCTCCGACGCTTTCGTCTTCTCGTCGCTCACCGAAACGCTCGGCCTGGTCGTGCTCGAGGCCATGGCCTGCGGCCTCCCCGTCATTGCCACCCCGGCGGGAGGCGTCGCCGATCATCTCGTCGATGGCGAGAACGGGCTCGCCTTTCCGCCGGACGATGCGGATGCGATGGCGCGGGCGATGATCCGCCTCGCCCTCGACCGCGCGCTCGCCGCGCGGCTCGGGGCGCGCGCGCGGGAGACCGCGCTCGCACTCTCCTGGGAGCGCGAGCTCGACCGCCTCGATCAGAGCTACCGCCAGATCGTCGCCGATCCGGCATCCGTGACGCCGCCCGCTGGCCGGTGACTTCCCCGATCGATAGGTTGACGACAGGCTTTCGCGGAGTGACCCGATGACCAGCAGCGCGCGCGTTCATTCGCGGCGACGTTCCACCGATGGAAGCGGCCTGCTTCCAGGCGCACCGGAGCGCATTGCGGCGATCGACGTCGGGTCGAATTCGATCCGGCAGCTCATCGCTGACGTCTCGCCTGACGGGACCATCCGCGTCGTCGACGAGATGAAGGAGGCGCCGCGGCTCGGCGCGGGGCTCGCCTCGAGCGGGCGCCTCGCCGACGAGTCGATGGATCGCGCGGTCGAGGCGCTCGCCCGGATGGCCGCGCTC
>DASZNJ010000133.1:0-3316 GCA_035551575.1 Gemmatimonadaceae bacterium | reverse complement strand
CCGACTGGTCGACACCGTGCGCGATGTGCTCGCCCCGGCCGGCCAGCCAGCCGTCGTACAGCCCGTGCGGCGCGAAGCGCCGCGCGGTGGTGTAGGCGACCACCGCGACGATCATGATCGGGACGACGAAGCTGTAGTCGTCCGTCATCTCGAAGACGATGAAGATCGCCGTCAGTGGCGCCCGTGTCGCGCCGGCGACCATCCCCGCCATCCCGACCAGCGCCCACGCGCCGGCGTGGACGACGTGTCCGGGGAGCACCCGCTCGCCTAACGCGCCGAGCCCGCCGCCGAGCGCGCAGCCGATGAACAGCGTCGGCGTGAACACGCCCCCCGACCCGCCGACGCCGAGCGTGATCACCGTCGCCGCGATCTTGGCGAGGGCGATGCCGAGGAGGGCGTACCAGGCCATCTCCCCGAACAGCCGCTGCGGCAGCGCGAGGTGCCCGTTGCCGGCGAGCAGCCCGCCGGTGAGGAGGACGATCAGCCCGACCGCCGCCCCGCCTGCCAGCGGGCGCGCCCACTCCGGGCCGGGGACTCGCGCGGCCCACTTCGGCGCGGCGAGATAGGCGCGCGAGTAGAGCGCCGACACGATTCCGCAGGCGAGCCCGAGGAATGGGTAGAGCAGTGCGCTCCGCGCCGGGTGCGCGTCGGTGAGCGAGGGGACGTGGAAGATCGCGTCGCCCCCCATCAGCGGCCTGACGGTCAGCGCGCCGACGACGCTGGCGATGACGACGGGGCTGAACGCGCCGACCGAGAACGATCCGAGCACCTCTTCGAGGGCGAAGAATGCGCCGGCGAAGGGGGCGTTGAAGGCGCCGGCGATCCCGGCTGCCGCCCCGCAGCCGACGAGGATCTTCAATTGGCGCGGCTGAAAGCGGAGCCGCTTGCCTAACGCAGATCCGACCGCCGCGCCGAGCACGGCGACCGGCCCCTCGCTCCCCGCCGAGCCCCCGGAGCCGAGGGTGATCGCCGAGGCGACGGTACGGGCGACGACCGGGCCGCCGCGGATGCGCCCGTCGCGCTTGGCCACCGCGAGCTGCACGTCGGGGACATTCTGTCCCTCGGGGATGCGGCTCCACCTGACGACGAACCATGCCCCCCAGAGCCCGATCGCGGTCAACGCCGGCTGGTAGAGCGCGTGGGCGAACGACAGGAGTCGCGACTCGGGAAGCCTGATGAAGATCAGGTTCGCGAGGTCGATCATGCGGTAGAATCCGACGACGGTGAGCCCGGTGACGAGGCCGATCACCGCGCCGAAGACCATCAGCGTCGCGCCCTCGTCCCAGTCGCGGCGCTCGAGCCAGCGCAGCGCCCGGCTCCACCACGCCTCGATCCAGGGCGTCGGGATGCGCGAGCGTGGCTCGGGAGCGGTCGCGGCGGTGCGCGTGCCGTCGGCGAGTACAGTGGTCTCCGGCTCGGTCACTCCGGAATCTAAACACCGACCCCCGAGGCGCGGCCAAACCGGCGTCGCTATGATTCGCCGATGCGCATCGACCGCGACAAATTCGGGACGCTGCCCGACGGGCGGGTGATCGATCTCATCACCCTGCGAAACCGGGCGGGCATCACGCTGCGCGTGATCACCTTCGGCGGGATCATCGTCTCGTTGTCGACCCCGGATCGCGCCGGCGACTTCGACGACATCGTGCTCGGCTTCGACACGCTCGCCGGATACCTCGGCGAGTCTCCGTACTTCGGCGCGATCATCGGTCGGGTCGGCAACCGGATCGCGAACGGGCGCTTCGTGCTCGATGCCGTCGAGTACCACCTGGCGACGAACAACGGGCCGAACCACCTGCACGGGGGGATCCGCGGCTTCGACAAGGTCGTCTGGGAGGCGCGAACCTTCGAGCGCGATGACGCGGCCGGCGTCGTGCTGACGTACACGAGCCCCGACGGAGAGGAAGGTTATCCGGGGCGGCTCGACGCCGCGGTGACCTACACGCTGAACGATCGTGGCGAGCTGGTGGTCGACTACTCGGCGACGACCGACGCGCCCACCGTCGTGAACCTGACGCAGCACAGCTACTTCAACCTCGGCCACGCCGGAAGCGACGTGCTCGCCCACGAACTGACGATCGACGCCGACGCGATCGTCGCGGTGGACGCGACGCTCATCCCGACCGGCGCGCTGATGCCGGTGCAGGGAACGCCTTTCGACTTTCGCGTGGCGACGCCGATCGGCGCGCGGATCGACGCGGACCATCCACAGCTGCAGCTCGCCGGCGGCTACGATCACACCTACGTGCTCGGCGCGCAGACCCGCACGCCGCGCAGAGCCGCCTTCGTTCGCGCGCCCTCGAGCGGCCGCACGCTGGAAGTGGAGACGACGGAGCCGGGCGTCCAGCTGTATACGGGCAACTTCCTCGACGGCTCGATCCGCGGGGAAGGAGGCGTCGCCTATCCGCACCGCGGCGGCTTCTGCCTCGAGACACAGCACTTCCCCGACGCCCCGAACCAGCCGGCGTTCCCGTCGATCGTACTCCGCCCCGGCGACCGCTACGAATCGCGGACCATCTTCCGCTTCGACGCGACCTCGGACTAGCACCCCCACCAGGCAGACTCGCCATGGGTACGCTCCCCAGGGGTCCGCTCCCCAGCGCTCCCCAGGGGTCGGAGTCGTTGGCGTGCGCTCATCATTCCGCGCCGGCTGTCAGCATTCCATTCCCGGGAACGACCAGCCAGGGGTCGGAGTCGTTGGCGGGCGCTCATCGTTCCGCGCCGGCTGTCAGCGTTCCGTTCCACGGAACGACCACGAACAAAGGCGGCCTCGTTGCTTCACAGCATCGACGCCGCTTCCGCGCTGGCCGCTGCCTAACGCGTCAGTTCGCGGGCCTGGACTGCACCGGGTTGATCGGGAACGGTGCGTTCCGGATGATGTCACCCATGGTGCTGTAGCCACCGCGGCGGCGCGGCGTCGGCGTCGGGGTCGGGATCGGCGCCGGAACTGGCGCGGGGGCCGCGGCGGGCGCGGGCTCCGGCGACGGAGCGGGGGCGACGGCCGCTGCTTCCGCTTGCGGCTCCGGAGCCTTGTTCACGGCGGGAGCCTCCACCGGCTGATGGGTCGCGCGCGGAGCAGGAGTCGGGCGCTTCACGATCGCGCCCGCCGCAGGGACCGAGCCGGGGGTACGCTCGATCGCCGAGACGAACTGCGTACGGCCGCGGTCAGGCAGGAGACCGCTCGTGTCGCCGGTCGCGATTTCGAGCTCGCTGCCGAGATCGACGGGCGCCGAGCCGCTCCGGCTGCACGCCGCGAGCGAGATCGCCGCAACCACTCCGGCCAGCATCACACGAGTCCTGATCATCGCCTCTCCTC
>DASZNJ010000132.1:0-7410 GCA_035551575.1 Gemmatimonadaceae bacterium | reverse complement strand
AGGGAGGAGGGACCAGGGACGAGGGAGGAGGGACGAGGGAGGAGGGACCAGGGACTAGGGACGAGGGACCAGGGACGAGGGACGGCGGTGAGAGCTGATGTCGCGTGTGCACAACGAGTGTCCCCCGGTTCTGCCTGGCTCGCACGCGACGCGAGCAGCCGAATCGCGCGGCAGTTCCCTGTGGTTCAGTTGCTGTTCAACGAGAATCGAACCACAGGGAACGGCCGCGAAGGGGGAGGCTCGGGACGGCCGGCCCATGCTGCTCAGGCGCTGCGCAACGAAGGCTGCCCTCATCCGGTCACCGCGACGTCCGCGCCTCCGGTAGGATTCCTCCGCTTTTCCAGCCGCGACTGCAGCCACCTTCACGGGAGCCATCGAGCTTGTCTCCCCCCGGCAGCGGTCGTGCTTAGATTTCCCGCATGCCAACTGAGATCAGGGACATCACGATCATCGGCGGTGGCCCGACCGGGATGTTCGCCGCGTTCTACGCCGGGATGCGCGGGGCGACGGCGCGAATCGTCGACGCGCTGCCGGAGCTCGGCGGCCAGCTCGCCGCGCTCTACCCGGAGAAATACATCTTCGATGTCGCCGGATTCCCGAAGGTGCTGGCGAAGGACCTCGTCGCCTCGCTCGCCGAGCAGATGCGGCAGTTCAACCCGGCGGTCGAACTCGGGCAGCGGGTGATCGCCCTCGAGGAGGAGGACGGGCATTTCGTCCTCGTCACGGATGCCGACCGTCATCCGACGCGGGCGATCGTCGTCGCCGCCGGGATCGGCGCGTTTTCCCCGAGGCGGCTGCCGCAGAAGGCGGCGGAGCCCTGGTACGGAAAGGGGATCCACGACGTCGTGAAGACGCCGAGCGAGTATCACGGGAAGAACGTCGTGATCATCGGCGCCGGGGACTCGGCGTTCGACTGGGCGTCGCAGCTCGCGGGGAAGGCGAAGCGGGTCACCGTCGTGCACCGGAGCGACCGCTTCCGTGCCCACGCCGCGACGGTGAAGGAGGTCGAGCGCGCGCAGCAGGCGGGGGCGGCGGAGATCCTCACCTTCCACGAGCTCGCCGACGTGGTCTGCCGGGACGACCAGCTGTGCGGGCTGGTGCTGCGCGACATCAAGCAGAAGACGATGCGTACCGTCGATGCCGACGTCGTGCTGCCGATGCTCGGCTTCGTCAGCGACCTCGGAACGTTAGGCACCTGGGGGCTGACGCTGCAGAAGGACGAGATCCTCGTCAACAGCCAGATGGAGACCGGGCGCGCCGGGATCTACGCGGCGGGAGACATCACGTCGTACCCTGGCAAGCTGAAGCTGATCGCGAGCGGCTTCGCCGAGGCTGCGACGGCGGTCAACCAGGCGGTGCACTGGATCTACCCGGAGAAGAAGGTGAACCCCGGACACAGCTCGAACATGGCGGTCTTCGGGCAGACGGACGACTGACGGCAGGGGTCAGGGCTCAGCGGTCAGGGGCCAGGCGTCAGGCACGGCGGAGCGGCCCAGGCGGGAAGGAGGAGCGTTAGCGTCGTTCCTGGCCCCTGACACCTGGCCCCCCCCCGGCACCCCCCTGGCACCCGGCACCCTGTCAGTCCCGGACGCGGATCGTGATGCCTGACGCGGGGCGGAGGGCGCGGGTCAGGGCGGCGCGGCGCTCGCGGACGGTCGATGCCGCCTCGCGGCCAAGGCGCCGGGCGAGCTCCTTCTCGAAGCGCTCGATGCGCTCGTCGGGCGTGTAGGGGAGGTCGGTGGGCCCGCTGTCCCCGGCCCAGTGGTCGGCGGGGCGAACGGGCATCTCGACGTCGGGGGGAGCCAGCGCGAGGGCGCGCTGCCCGCGCGCGACCAGCGCCGCTGTGAGGACCGCGCCCAGGATCCCTCCGATCACGAATGCCACTGCGACCAACACCATCTCCGCCTCCATCGGCGCGTGATGAGCGGCAGGACACCGTGTCGTGCCGCTCATCCCAAAGACGCGTTTCCGCGCGGCACCGTCACCGCGAAAATCGCATTCTTCGCGCGAAAAAACGCGTGTCGCCGCCGGTATCCGATCGTCAGCGCGGAGCACTGCCCCCGTCGATCGTGCGACGGTTGCGTCGGGCTCGCAGCGAGCACGCCGCCGCGCGCTCGAGCTCCTTCGCTTCCCGGTCGCCTCGGCCGCGCGGCTACCGTTGCTCGCCGGCCCGATCGCGCGCCGACGCCGGGGAGAACCCGTCGGGATAGCGGGCGCGCAGCTTCTCGAGGTTGCGCGCCGCTACCTCGTCGAGGCCGACGCCGAGCGAGGTCGCGACCATCGTCAGGCACCAGAGCGCGTCGCCGAGCTCGGTGATGAGGCCGTCGTGGTCGAGTGGTCGTTGCTGGAACCGGTGCTTTCGCACCGCTGCGAGGATCTCCCCTGCTTCCTCGGCGAGGCCGGCCGCGGCGTCGAGCAGGCGATCGTCCGGGGAGAGCGCGGGGTTGGCCGTGCGCGCGGCGAGGGGCTGGTAGTCGGCGAGGGACATGGCTCGAAGATACGCGGCGCCCCTCCGGCCTGCGACCGCGCCGCGGGAACATCTCATGCTCCGTCGGCGCTGATCGACGAACGATCACACACGAGGAACCAATGGCAACACGACGCCTGGGCCGGCAGGGGCTCGAGGTCTCCGAGCTCGGACTCGGCTGCATGGGGATGTCGGACTTCTACACCGCATCCGACACGAGCGACGGCGGACGCAACGAGAAGGAATCGATCGCGACCATCCACCGCGCGATCGAACTCGGCATCACCTTCCTCGACACCGCCGACATGTACGGCCCATTCCGGAACGAGGAGCTCGTCGGAAAGGCGATCGCCGGCCGGCGCGACAAGGTCGTGGTCGCGACGAAGTTCGGGAACGTGCGGGGCGAGGACGGTGCCTTCCTCGGCATCAACGGCTCGCCCGAGTACGTTCGCAAGGCCTGCGACGCCTCGCTCCGCCGGCTGAAGGTCGACGTCATCGACCTCTACTACCAGCATCGCGTCGACCGCGCGACGCCGATCGAGGAGACGGTCGGCGCGATGGCCGAGCTGGTGAAAGCGGGGAAGGTTCGCTGGCTCGGCCTCTCCGAAGCGTCGGCGGCGACGATCCGCCGCGCGCACGCCGTCCACCCGATCTCGGCGCTGCAGACCGAGTACTCGCTCTGGACCCGCGATCCGGAGGACGAGATCCTCCCGACCGTTCGCGAGCTCGGCATCGGCTTCGTCCCCTACAGTCCGTTAGGCAGGGGCTTCCTGACCGGGCGCTTCCGCACCATCGACGACCTTCCCGCCGACGATTACCGCCGCAACTCCCCGCGCTTCCAGGGGGCGAACTTCCAGAAGAACCTCGACCTCGTGAAGCTGGTCGAGCAGCTCGCCGCCGAGAAGGGATGCACCCCGTCGCAGCTCGCCCTCGCCTGGCTCCTCCATCGCGGCGACGACATCGTCCCGATCCCGGGGACCAAGCGGGTGAAGTACCTCGAGGAGAACGCCGGCGCGCGCGACGTGAAGCTGTCCGCGGCCGACATGAAGCGTATCGACGAGATCGCGCCGTCAGGCGTGGCCGCCGGGACGCGCTACCCGGAGCAAGGGATGAAGACCGTCAACGTCTAGTCCCGCGCGCCCCTGAAGGGTCAGCCAAGGCGGACCCTGGGATCGGCTTTCGCGTACGCGAGGTCGGTGATCAGGTTCACGAGCACGAACACGACGCTCATGAACAGCACCGCGCCCTGCACGCCGGGGAGGTCGCGGCGGGCGATCGCGTTGACGACGTAGCGGCCGAGCCCGGGCCAGCTGAAGATCGTCTCGGTGAGGATGCTCCCCGTCAGGTAGGCGCCGAAGTCGAGCCCGAGCACCGTGATCACCGGGATGAGCGCGTTGCGCAGGGCGTGGCGGACGACGATGAGTCGCTCCTGCACGCCCTTCGCCTTCGCGGTGCGGGTGAAGTCCGCGCCCAGCGCCTCGAGCATCGCCGACCGGGTCATCCGGGCGAGGAACGCGATCGAGCGCATCCCGAGGGCGAGGGCGGGGAGCACCAGGTTCGCCGGGCGCCCGAACCCCGACGGCGGGAGCCACCGCAGCTGCACCGCGAAGACGAGGATCAGGATCAACCCGATCCAGTACACCGGAAAGGAGATTCCGAGGTAGGCGACGCCGAGCGAGAGCCGGTCGACCCACCCGCCCGGGCGCCGCGCGGCGAGGACGCCTAACGTTATGCCGCAGATCGCGGCGAGCAGCATCGCCGCCCCCGCCAGCTGCAGCGTCTTCGGAAAGCGCTCGAGGAGGTCGCCGAGGATCGGCCGGCCGGTGATGTACGAACGGCCGAGGTCCCCGCGCAGCACCCCGCCGGCGTAGTGCCCGAACTGCGCCAGCATCGGGTCGTCGAGCCTCAGCTCGGCGCGGAGGCGCGCGATCGTCTCCGGGTCGGCGCGCTCGCCGACCATCGCCATCACCGGGTCGCCGGGGGCGACGTAGAGCAGCAGGAACACCACCACCAGCACCCCGAACAGCGTCGGGATCGAGAGCAGGAGCCGGCGGAGGAAGACGCGGAGCATCGCTGCCTAACGCCGGGTGCCGTCGCGCTCGATCGACACCCCGCGCATGTCCTGGCCGTTGAGGATCGATGGCACCTGGTAGCCGCGGATCCACGGCTGCACCGCGTCGAGATCCCTGTAGAAGAAGAGGAAGAGCATCGGCGCGTCGTTGAAGGCGAGCGCGTCCGCCTGGCGGTAGAGCGTCACGCGCTTCGCGTCGTCCGGTTCCCTGCGCGCCGCATCGACGATCTTGTCGAACGCCTGGCTCTGGTAGAAGGAGACGTTCCCCCCGACTCCCTTGTTCGCGCTGTGAAGCAGCGGGTAGAGAAAGTTCTCGGCGTCCGGGTAGTCGGCGAACCAGTCCTTGAGCGCGAGGTCCGTCTCACCCTTCCGCGCCGCCTCGCGCATCGCCGCGCTCTCCCGCTGCACGATCTTCGCGCGGATCCCGACCTTCGCCAGGTAGCTCTGGATCGCCTCGGCGAGCCGCGGGAATGGGGGCGTCTGTCCCGTCCAGAGCTCGACGTCGATCCCCTTCGCGTAGCCGGCCTCGGCGAGGAGCTGCTTCGCCCGGGTGGTGTCGTAGGCGTAATGACGGGTCGAGTCCCCGCCGTCGAGCGCGGGAGGGATCACCCCCCCGGCGACGGTGCCGCGACCGCCGATCAGCTGGTCGAGGAGGGTGCGCGCATCGACCGCGTAGTTGATCGCCTGCCTCACGCGCACGTCCCGGAGCGGGCCGCGCGTCGTGTTGATCGCCATGTACCAGAGCCGCAGCCCGGGCGCCGAGGAGAGCGTCGCGCTCCGCTCGTCGGTGTTCTCCCAGCGCCGGGTGTCGGATTCCGGGATGTACAGGATGTCCACGTTCCCGCTCTCGAACTCGGCGACCGCGGTGCTCGGCTCGGCGATGACGCGGGCCATCAGCGAGTCGGTGGCGGCCGGACCACCCCAGTACTTCTCGTTGCGCGCGAACTTCAGGTAGTCGTCGTGCTTCCACTCGACGAAGCGCCACGGGCCGGTGCCGATCGGATGTTCACCGAAGTTGGGCGGGGTCGAGTCGGGGACGATCGCCGCGACCGGCATCGCCAGCAGCTTGGGGAAGATCGGGAATGCCTCGTCGAGCACCATGACCAGGGTGCTGTCATCGCGCGCGGCCAGTCCGCTGATGTTCGGCGCCTTGCCATCGGCGTACGCCTTCGCGCCGCTGATCGGGTAGAGCGGCCAGCCGCGTCCACCGCGCTCCTTCGGATCGAGCGCGCGCTCGAAGCTGTGCAGCACCTGCCGCGCGACGAAGGGAGTCCCGTCATGAAAGGTGACGCCCGGACGGAGATGGAAGGTATAGGTCCGGCCGTCGGCCGAGATCTCCCAGCGAGTGGCGAGCGCCGGGACGACGCGCGCGTCGGGGGTGAAGCGGGTCAGCCCGTCGAAGACGTAGCCCACGGCGCGGCCGGTCGGGACGTCCGTCGACTTCGCGGGATCGAGGGAGCGCGGATCGTAATTGTCGCGCGAGTCGATGATCGTCCGTCGCGCCGGGGTCGCATCTCCCCCCCTGCACCCGGCAGCCGCCGCGATGGCGATGAGGGACGAGAGAACGGCGGCAAACCGGAACGACGTACCGCGATTGGTGACGGCGGTCGCAGAAGCAGGGGAAAGAGGCACGGGCAATGGGCCGACGGTTGACAGAAGTGCGTGAAACCGGAGAACTTACGGCCCTCTCCCGTACAGCGTCAATCGTGCCTCACATCATATACGCGGACGACCACGAGGACATGCGCCGGATGGTGCGCGACGTCCTCGAGGCGTTCGGGCACGAGGTCCGCGCCGTCCCGGACGGTGCCGCCGCGCTCGCGGCGGTCGCGGAGCGCGAGCCGGATCTCCTGATCCTCGACCGGCAGATGCCGATCCTCAACGGGATCGAAACCTGTCGTGCCGTGAAGGAAAATCCCTTCACCGGGCACATCCCCGTGCTCATGCTCACCGCGCTCGGGGCGGTCGAGCGGAAGCTCGAGGGCTACGAGGCCGGCGCCGACGACTACCTCGTGAAGCCGTTCGACACCCGCGAGCTCCGGGCACGGGTCGAGGCGATGCTCCGCCTCGTGAAGCGCGAGACCGATCGCAATCCCACGAGCGGCCTCCCGGGCGGGCGCGCCGTCGAGGACGAGCTGAAGCGGCGTGTCGCCGCGGGGAAGAGCTTCGCCGTCTGCTACATCGATCTCGACAACTTCAAGCCCTTCGCCGATACCTTCGGATTCGCCACCGCTGACCGGGTGATCCGCGAGACGGGTCGTGCGCTGCGAGAGGCGGCGGCCGAGACCGGGGGTGGCGACGCGGGCGACTTCGTCGGGCACATCGGGGGCGACGACTTCATCGTCGTGACGCGCGAGGATCGGGGGGAGTCTCTCGCCGAGGCGAGCGCGCTCCGGTTTCGTGAGACGATCGCCGAGATCATCGGGGCGGATGTCCTCGCATCGGGAGAATTTTCCGGAGTCGATCGCGAAGGAGTCGCGCGCCGATTCCCGCTCGCGAAGATGACCAGCGCGGTGCTCATCATCGACCCTGGAAACTGGCAGTCGGCCTCGAAGCTGGGCGAGATCGCGGCGGCGACCAAGCGCGCGGCGCGGTCGCGCGGGGCGGGCACGATCGCGGTTCAGCGGGTGTAGCACGATTCCCGCGCAACCGGTGTCTCACCGGGACGCGACGGCGGGGTTGTGAGCGATTCGCGGGTCTCGCGTGGGGACCCGATCACCATACGAGACGAGCGATGAAGCAGCGACGGGACGAGCCGAAAGTCGAGCGGGGTTACACGTACCGGCGCGAGCTGAGTGGCGGGGAGCTCATTCCGGCGATCGGCGCCGGGCTGGCGGTCGGGGCGGCGGCGTTCTACATCGCGACGCTCTTC
>DASZNJ010000131.1:0-2562 GCA_035551575.1 Gemmatimonadaceae bacterium | reverse complement strand
ATACGACATCGTCATCAGCAACGGCCGCGTCTACGACGGGGCGGGGAACCCGTGGAGCTACGGCGACATCGGCGTCCGTGGCGACCGGATCGTCCGCGTCGCCCCGGCCGGGATGCTCCGCGACGCGCGCACCGCGCGGCGCATCGACGCGCGCGGGCTCGCGGTCGCGCCGGGGTTCATCGACATCCAGGGACAATCCGAGGACGCGTTCCTCGTCGGCGACGGGCGCGTCGTCAGCAAGATCACCCAGGGGATCACCACCGAGATCCTCGGCGAGGGATCGACGCCGGCGCCGCTCAACGCGGCGATGTACGCGGCGCGCACCGCGGACGACACCGCCGCGGCGCGGATCCGCGCTCCCTTCGTCGGCGAACACGGCTTCGGCCACTGGCTCGACGCGATGGCCGCGCACGGGATCTCGCCTAACGTCGGATCGTTCCTCGGCGCCGCGACCGTCAGGCGCTACGCGAAGGGGAACGCCGAGGGCGCGGCGAGCGCCGCGGAGCTGGACACGATGCGCGCGGTGACGCGCCGGGCGATGGAGGACGGCGCCTTCGGCGTCGGCAGCGCGCTCATCTATCCACCCGGCGCCTATGCGTCCACCGAGGAGCTGATCGAGATCGCGAAGGCGATGGCGCCGTATGGCGGCGTCTACATCACCCACCTGCGCTCCGAGGGCGACCGCGTCATCGAGGCGGCCGCGGAAGCGCTGCGCATCGGCCGCGAGGGAGGCGTCCCCGTCGAGATCTACCACCTCAAGGTCGCCGGCCAGCGCAACTGGTCGAAGGCGCCGCAGCTGGTGGCGATGATCGACAGCGCGCGCCGCGCCGGGCAGGACGTCGGCGCGACGATGTACCCGTACACCGCGGGGCAGACCTCGCTCGCGTCGTGCCTGCCGCCGTCCGCGGCGGCGAATGGCAAGCTGCTCGACAACCTCCGCGACCCGGCGTCGCGCGCGCGCATCAAGGCGGCGATGATCGCCGGCACCACCGGCGGCGAGAGCCTGTGCGACCTCGCCACCGCGCACGGGACGATGGTCGTCGGCTTCCGCGACTCGACGCTGAAGAAGTTCGAAGGGATGCGCCTCGACGAGATCGCCGCGCAGTTGGGCGGCGGCCACCTGGACTGGCAGGACGCCCTCATCGACCTCACCATCGCCGAGAACGCGAACCTCGGCGGGATATTCTTCCTCGCCAGCGACGAGAACCTGCGGATGCAGCTCAGGCAGCCGTGGATCGTGATCGGCACCGACGCCGACGGCTGGTCCCCGGACAGCACCGACGGCGCGATGGTCCACCCGCGCACGTACGGCACCTACCCCCGCCTGCTCGGACAGCTCTCCCGCGACGAGGGGCTGATGCCGCTCGAGGAGGTAATCCGCAAGTCGACGTCAGCGGTCGCGGCCCGGCTGGGGATCCAGGATCGCGGGCTGCTGCGCGAGGGAATGAAGGCGGACATCGTGATCTTCGACCCGGCGACGGTGGCGGACCGGGCGACCTACGTGGCGCCGCATGCCATCGCGGCGGGAGTGCGGGAGGTAATCGTGAACGGCATTGCCGTCGTGCGGGACGGGACCGTTACTGGAGCAAAGCCAGGGCGGGCGATTCGGAACGTGGGACTGGGGACGAGGGACGAATGAGGGATGAGGGGTGGGCGCGGTCGCCTAAGGCGACTGGCGCGACAAGGGATGGTGGGACGTGGGCTACCTACGGACACGGAACCAGGGAGTGGCGCCGTTGTCCGGTGTGGCGTACTTGACGCGGGACGAGGGAGTACGAGGAACGAGGAACGAGGGACGAGGGACGAGGGACGAGGGACGAGGGACGAGGGAGAGGACGAAGCCCCGCGCGTCGGCCATCACGCTGTCGGCCCGGTTGGACCCCCCCGCCATCGATGCCCTGAGGGCCGGCCGGCTGACGATGGCGGAATTGGACGAGCCGTTCCGCCGGATGAAGAAGGTGATCGACGAGCGGGCGCTGGTCTGGTCGGCGAGTTGACCCCATCACCTTGGCTACGCGAGCGGAACCCCACGCCTGCTGACGCGCCATCCTCACACACAAAGTTCCTGATAAGGCCCCCTGAAAGCCCACGAGGGATGAGGTCCCTCGTCCCTCGTACTCCCTCGTACTCCCTCGTCCCTCATCAACGACGCCACCGCGATCAATGGCGCCACTTCCTCGTCCCTGGTTCGCAGGTGGCCCACGTCCCACCATTCCTCGTCGCGCCAGTCGCCTTAGGCGACCGCGCCCACCCCTCGTCCCTCGTTCGTCCCTCGTCCCCAGTCCACCCAGTTGCAGTCGCGGGGCGTGATGCGTCGTATTAGAGAAATCCCCCTGAAATGACGCCGTAATGCCTATCGACCCGCGACGAGTCGCCCGACTCGAGGAAGCAGTCAAGGCCCTGCACCAGCAGGTGAACGTCCTCGTCGCCGAGGTGCGGCTGCTCGCCGTGCAGGCGGCGAACGAGGCGCCGGCGGAGTCGTCGCCGCCGCCGGTCGTCGTCCCCGAACGGCCGCTGCCGCCGTCGCGCCCCGGGTACGTCGTGCCGGCTCAGGTACCGGCC
>DASZNJ010000130.1:0-14621 GCA_035551575.1 Gemmatimonadaceae bacterium | reverse complement strand
GACCGCCGCGCCGCCGCGGCCCGCGCCGCTCGACACCGTTCGCCGCGACACGACGCCGCCGGTGACCCCGCCTCCGCCCCAGCGCTGACCCGCGATGACCTGGCGCTCCCTCCGACCGATCCTCGCGTTCATCATCCTGGTCGTCCTTCACTATACGCTCCGCCCGGTGCTCGAATGGCGGACGTCGATCGACTTCCTGCTGATCGCGCTCCTCCTCGCCGCCGTCCGCATGCGCCCCGGCGCCGCGGCCGTGCTCGGCTTCACGATGGGGCTCGTCGCCGACTCGCTCTCCGTCGGGGCCTTCGGCGCGACGCTGGCGATGACGGTGGTCGGCTTCACCGCGTCCTGGCTGCGTGCGGTCGTGTTCGCCGAGAACCTCGTCCTGCACGCCGCGTTCTTCTTTGCCGGGAAGTGGCTGTTCGATATCATCTTCCTGCTGGTCGAGCGCCGCGTGAGAGGGCTCGACCTCGTGTTCCAGCTCCTGATCTGGTCGCCGCTCACGGCGATGGTCACCGCCCTCGCCGGGCTGCTCGTGCTGATCATCATGCGGCCGATGCTCGATACGCAGCCGGCCTAGGGAGACGCAATGAGCTTCCACCCGAACGACGTCGCGCGGCGTGCACGCACCGCGTCGTTCATAGCGGCCTGCATCATCGGCCTGCTGATCGCCGCCTTCTTCCGGACGCAGGTGCTCGAGCAGGCGCGATATGCGCTGCAGTCCGAGGAGAACCGGCTGCGCGAGGTTCCGCTCCCCGCGCCGCGTGGCATCATCTACGACCGCAACGGGCTGATCATCGCCGAGAACGTTCCCGGCTACTCGGTCTCGATCCTCAGCCCGTCGGCAGACTCGCTCCGCACCTCGCTCGAGCGGCTGTCGGGGACGATCTCGCTCAGCAAGGACGACATCGACATCGCGCTCCGCCGCTACCGGCGGGCGCCCAACCGCCCGACGGTGGTGCTTGCGGACGCGAAGTTCGACGTCGTCTCGGTGCTCGAGGAGCACCGCGTCGAGTTCCCGGGGCTGATCATCCAGGCGGCGCCGAAGCGCTTCTACCCGGACAGCAGCGCCGTCGCCTCGATCGTCGGCTACACCGGCGAGATCACCGAAGACGAACTGAAGAAGCCTGCCTACGAGAACTACAAGTCCGGGCAGCAGGTCGGGAAGGGCGGGCTCGAGCGCTACTACGAATCGCAGCTTCGCGGCCGCGAGGGAACGCGCTTCGTCGAGGTCGACGCCCGCGGCCGCGTCGTCCGCGAGGCTGGCGCCCGCCAGGACATCGAACCGTTAGGCGCGGAGCCGCTCCAGACGAACATCGACCTCAAGCTCCAGGAGTTCGTCGCCAACATCTTCGGCGACTCGCTGCAGGGCGGCGTCGTCGCGCTCGACCCGGTGACCGGCGGCGTGCTCGCGCTCTACAGCGCGCCGAGCTTCAACCCGAACCGCTTCGTCGGCGGCATTCCCGCCGACTACTGGCGCGAGCTGACGACCGACCCGCGGCACCCGCTCTACAACAAGGCGATCCAGGGCACCTATCCCCCCGGCTCGACGTGGAAGCTGGCCACCGCCGTCCTCGCGCTCGAGGCGGGGCAGGTCAGCATGAAGCAGCACATGCCGACGCCGTGCACCGGGGGATACCAGTACTTCAACCGGTACTTCAAGTGCTGGGACCACCGGGGCCACGGCAACCTCGACCTGCAGGGCGCGATCGAGAAGTCGTGCGACGTCTACTTCTACCAGCTGGGCCTCACGCTCGGTCTCGAGAAGCTGATCGCCGGCGGCGTCTCGCTGAAATTCCGTGAGCGCACCGACATCGACCTCCCGAGCGAGACGCGGCCGATCTTTCCCGATGCGATCCGCTACTACGACGAGCGCTATGGCCCGCGCCGGTGGACCCGGGCGGTGACGCTCAACCTTTCGATCGGCCAGGGGGAGAACGACCAGACGGTCGTCAACATGGCGCGCTTCTACACCGCGCTCGCCACCGACGGCCGCGCCGCGCAGCCGATGATCGTGAAGGGAACCCCGAAGCGGCAGCGCATCTTCTCGCTCACCCCCGACCAGATGGAAGGGCTGCGCACCGCGATGGCCGGTGTCGTCGCCGAGGGCGGAACGGCGGCCGCGTCGCGCATCAACGGCGTCATCCTCGCCGGCAAGACGGGGAGCGCGCAGAACGCGCAGGACGCGACGCGCGACCACGCATGGTTCGTCGGCTTCGCGCCGGCGGACAACCCGAAGATCGTCGTCGCCGTCATGCTCGAGTTCGGGTTGCACGGGAGCCGCGCCGCGCGGATCGCGTCGGCGATCATCGCGCAGTACCTGCACCAGCAGACGGCGTCCCTCATCCAGACGGAGGGTTAGCGGTGCGGCGTTTCGTCGGCGACTGGCCGCTCTTCGGCATCGCGCTCGCCCTCTCGCTCTACGGCCTGGCGACCGTGTATTCGGCCGGCCAGACGGACGTGAAGACCGTCGCCACCCTCGCGTGGCGCGCGCAGACCGTGTGGATCATCCTCGCGATCACCGTCAGCTTCGTCGCCAGCCGCGCCTCGGTGCGGATGCTCGACTGGCTGACGCTGCCGATGTACGCGCTGACGATCCTGCTCCTCGCCGCGACCCTCGCCGGCTTCGGGTGCGGCGCCGGAACCGCGGCGAGCACGAAGAGCTGGATCTGCCTCGGTTCGCACCGGATCGGCCAGCCTTCGGAGCTGGCGAAGGTGACGGTCGTCCTGATGCTCGCGCGAGTGCTCAGCGCGAAGAAGGATCCCCCGAAGACGCTCGCCGAACTGTGGAAGCCGGCGCTCGTCGTCGGCGTTCCGTGGCTGATGATCATGCTGCAGCCCGACCTCGGGACCGGCCTCGCCTTCATCGGGATCTTCTTCGGGATGCTGTTCTGGGCGGGGGTGTCGTGGCCCCTCCTGCTCCTCATCGCCAGCCCCGTGGTCAGCCTGATCGGCGCGGTCAATGTGTACGTGTGGGGGGCATGGTTCATCATCCTCATCGCCCTCGTCTACCGCTATCGGCCGTACCTTGGCGAGGGGATCGTGCTCGTCGTCGCGAACTTCGTGATGGGCGTGCTCGCGCCGGTGCTCTGGGACCGCCTGCACCCGTACCAGCAGAAGCGACTCCTCACCTACCTCGACCCCTCGGCTGACGCGCGCGGCTCCGGCTATCACGTCATCCAGTCGATCGTCGCCATCGGCTCGGGCGGCTGGTTCGGCAAGGGTTACACGCTCGGCACGCAGAAGCGCCTCGCCTTCCTCCCCGCGCAGCACACCGACTTCATCTTCTCCGTCGTCGGCGAGGAGCTCGGCTTCCTTGGCGTCACGATCGCGCTGTCGCTCTTCCTGCTCCTCCTTCTCCGCACGATCCGGATCGCCGCCCGCGCGAACGAGTCCTTCAGCTCCCTCATCGCGATCGGCCTCGCCGCGAGCTGGTTCGTGCACATGCTCATCAACGTCGGGATGACGCTGAGCCTCATGCCGATCACCGGCATCCCCCTCCCGTTCTTCAGCTACGGCGGGTCGTTCATGCTCGCCAGCTGGCTGTCGGTCGGGATCCTGATGCGGATCGCGAGCGAAGGCCGAGGCGGGAGAGCCGACGGCTTCGCGATCTGAACGTGTCGCTCCCGTCGCATTAGCCGTTAGGCAGGAGCGGCCGGCATGAAGGCAGCCGGCAGGCTGCGCCAACCATCTGGACATGCTGCAGCGACAGGAGGCATGTCGCACGAAGCAGGATCCACGGCCAGCGGGGTCAGAAGGAGCGGCAGCGCCGTGATTCTGGCCCCTCATGGCGGTGGATCCTGCCCTGGTGCCGCGTGCCTCCTGTCCCTGCAGCATGCCAGGTGGCAGGAGCAGCCTGCCGGCTGCCTGCATGCGCAGGGCAGTTGCGGTCGCATGGCTTGCCCCGTTCCGCTGCCCCGTTCACATTTGTCGGCATGGCCTGGTTCAAGAAAGAGCGGAAGCCGCGACAGCCGCGGCGCGAGCGACTCGAGATCCCCGCGGACACGTGGGAGAAGTGCGAGGCGTGCGGGCATACCGACCTCCGGGAGAAGTTCATCCGGAACCTCAACGTGTGCCCGTCGTGCGATTTCCACCGCCGCATCCGGGCCGTCGAGTACCTCAACCTCCTGCTCGACGAAGGCACCATCGAGGAAACCGAGGTCGACCTCCACTCGACTGATCCGCTCGGCTTCCCCGAGTATCCGGCGCGGCTGAAGAAGGCGGCCACCAACGCGGGGGATGGCGACGCGATCATAACGGCGACCGGGATGCTGCACGGCGCCCCGCTCAACGTCGGCGTGATGGACTTCGCCTTCATGGGCGGCTCGATGGGCTCCGTCGTCGGTGAGAAGATCGCGCGCCTCGGGCAGCGATCCCTCGAGCGGAAGTTCCCCCTCGTGATCATCAGCGCCTCCGGTGGAGCGCGCATGCAGGAGGGGGTGCTCTCGCTCATGCAGATGGCGAAGACGTCGGCGATGCTTTCGATGCTCGGCGAGCGCGGGATTCCGTACATCTCGATCCTCACCAACCCGACCACCGGCGGCGTCAGCGCGAGCTACGCGATGCTCGGCGACGCGATCATCGCCGAGCCCGGGGCCGTGATCGGGTTCGCCGGCCCGCGCGTCATCAAGCAGACGCTCGGCCAGGACCTCCCCGAAGGGTTCCAGACCGCGGAATTCCTCCTCGACCACGGAATCCTCGACTCCGTTGTGCACCGCAAGGACCTGAAGGGCACCGTCGGGCAGCTGCTCCGGCACATGACCGGCAAGCCCGCCGCCGCGGGGTGGGTTTCCCCCTGAACGAGTACCGCGCCGCGGTCGACGCGCTCTTCGCGCGCACCGCGGGCGGGGTGAAGCCGGGGCTCGAGCGAACCGAGGCGCTGCTCGACGCCGTCGGGGCGCCCCACCGCCGGCTCCGCGCATTCCACGTCGCGGGGACGAACGGAAAGGGGAGCGTCTGCGCGACGCTCGACTACCTGCTCCGGGCGCACGGCCATCGCGTCGGCCGCTACACCTCGCCGCACCTCGTCGACTTTCGCGAGCGCATCCTCATCGACGGCGTCGCGATCAGCGAGGACGAGGTCACTGGCTGGCTGCGGGACCATGACGCGCTGGTTGCGGAGCTGGGCGCCACGTTCTTCGAGGCGACCACCGCGCTCGCCCTTGACCACTTCGCCCGGGAGAACGTCGACGTCGCCGTCATCGAGACGGGACTCGGCGGCCGCCTCGACGCGACCAACGTCCTGCCTCGCCCGATCGCGACGGTCGTGACCTCGATCGGCCTCGATCACACCGACCTGCTCGGAACGACGGTCGAGCAGATCGCGATCGAGAAAGCGGGGATCTTCAAGCGAGGATCGCCGGCGATCATAGGCGAGCGCGATGCCGGCGTCGCGCGGCAGCTGATCGATATCGCGGTCGAGAGAGGGGCGGAGCCGATCCTCGCCATCGGGCGCGACTGGCAGCTTTCGGAGATCGTGCTGCGCGAGGGCATGACCGCGTTCGTCCTCGGCGCCGGCGGGGAATCGCGCCGGTTCGAGACGCCGCTGCTTGGCGAGCACCAGGCGTACAACGCGGCGCTGGCGATCGTCACCCTCCTCGCCGCCGGTCCCGAGTGGACGCCGGCCACCGCCGACACCATCGCCGGGCTCCGCGCGGTCCGCCTCCCCGGACGCTTCCAGCGGCGCGGGCACATCATCTTCGACGTCGCGCACAACCCCGCCGGCGCCGCGGTCCTCGCCAGGACGATCGGGCAGGCGCCCGTCGATCGGCCCGTCACGACGCTCCTCGCCGTGCTCTCCGACAAGGACTGGAAGGGGATGATGCGGGAGCTGGCGCCGGTCACCGACCGGTTCGTGCTGACGACGGCACCCACCGCGCCGGCGAGCAGAGTGTGGGATCTCGCGGCCGCGATCGGACACGCAGCGGCTGCCGGATATTCCGCGGAGATCGAGCCGGACTTTGCGCGCGCGATCGAGCGCGTTCGCCGCGCCGGGGGCACCGGCGTGGTCACCGGCTCGTTTCACACCGTCGGTGACGCGATGGCGTGCTTGCAGGTCGATCCGCTCGCCGGGTAGATTATACGGAATGGCCCAAGGCGCGCTCCCCGGATTCCGGGATTTCTACCCGCAGGAGCTTGCTGAGCGGGCGTACATCATGAGCGTGTGGCGCGCCGTCGCGGCGCGGTACGCGTTCGCCGAGTACGACGGTCCCCCGCTCGAGCCGCTCGAGCTGTACACGAAGAAGAGCGGCGACGAGATCGTCGGGCAGCTCTACAACTTCGAGGACAAGGGTGGTCGCGCAGTGGCACTGCGTCCCGAGATGACCCCGACCGTCGCGCGGATGGTCGCTGCACGCGCGAACGCGCTGCGCAAGCCGGTGCGCTGGTTCTCGATCCCGCAGCTGTTCCGCTACGAGCGCCAGCAGAAGGGGCGGCTGCGCGAGCACTACCAGCTCAACGTCGACATTTTCGGCGAGCCGTCGGTCGCGGCGGACGCCGAGCTGCTCGCGGCTTCGCTGGACATGATCCGCGCGTTCGGGCTCGGCCCCGACGACGTTCGCGCTCGCGTCTCCGACCGCCGGCTGCTGCACGCGGTGCTCGGCGCGATCGGGATCGGCGAAGCCGTCCATGATGCGGTGTTCGCGATCGTCGACAAGATCGAGCGGACGCCGCGAGCGGTCGCGGAGGAGAAGCTCGTCGCGGCCGGCGTCGGGATCGAGGCGGTCGCGCGGTTGTTCGAGCTGCTGGCGATCCGGACGCCGGGCGCGCTGCGCACCGCGCTCGCGCTCGACCCGGCCGACCCGCGGGCGCGGGGGGCCGAGGAGCGCCTGGCCGAGATGGAGCTGTACCTCGACTTCGCGGCGCGGTTGGGCGTCGGCGAGTACGTGCAGCTCGACCTGACGATCGTCCGCGGGCTGGCGTACTACACGGGGATCGTCTTCGAGCTGTTCGACGCGAAAGGAGAATTCCGGGCGATCGCCGGGGGCGGGCGTTATGATACGCTGCTCGAGTCGCTCGGCGGCCCGGGCCTGCCCGCGTTAGGCTTCGGGATGGGCGACGTCGTGCTCGGCGAGCTGCTGCGCGCGCGCGGGCTGATGAAGGCGGCGCCGTCGGCGGTCGATGTCTGGATCGCCGGCGGTGAGCGGACCGCGGACATGCGGGCGGTGATGGAGCTGGCGGCGCGGCTGCGCGCGCAGGGCATCGCCGTCGAGTACGCGCTGCGGCCGCAGCAGCTGGGGAAGCAGTTCAAGTCCGCCTCGACGGCGGGGGCGAAGCAGGCGGTGATCATCCCGCTGGCGAGCGACGGGGCGGCGACCGCGGAGTTCACGATCCGCGATCTCGCGTCGGGGGAGCAGGTGAAGTATCCGAACGCGGACGAGGTGGTGCGCGCATTGGCGCCCGCCGTGCGCCCGCGCTGACGAAGGAACGCACAGGAACATGGCCGACGAGAAGAAGCTGACCACCCGCGCCGCCGATTTCAGCGCCTGGTACAACGAGCTGGTGATCCGCGCCGAGCTCGCCGACTACGCGCCGGTGCGCGGCTGCATGGTCATCAGGCCTAACGGTTACGGCATCTGGGAGCGCATGCAGCAGCAGCTCGACCAGATGTTCAAGGACACCGGCCACCGGAACGCCTACTTCCCGCTGCTCATCCCCCAGAGCTTCCTCAGCAAGGAAGCCGAGCACGTCGAGGGGTTCGCCCCGGAGACGGCGGTCGTCACGCACGGCGGCGGCAAGGCGCTCGAGGAGCCCCTCGTCATCCGGCCGACGAGCGAGACCATCATCTACTCGATGTTCGCGAAGTGGGTGCAGAGCTATCGCGACCTTCCCATCCTCATGAACCAGTGGGCGAACGTCGTCCGCTGGGAGATGCGGACGCGCCTCTTCCTGCGCACCCTCGAGTTCCTCTGGCAGGAAGGACACACCGCCCACGCCACTCACGACGAAGCGGAAGAGGAGACGCGGAAGATGCTCGGCGTCTACCGCGACTTCATGGAGGGGTGGATGGCGATGCCCGTCATCACCGGGCGGAAGAGCGAGAGCGAGAAGTTCGCCGGGGCGCTGCGCACCTACTCGTGCGAGGCGATGATGCAGGACAACAAGGCGCTCCAGGCCGGCACCTCGCACAACCTCGGGCAGAACTTCGCGAAGGCCTTCGACCTCAAGTTCCAGAGCGAGTCCGGCTCGACCGAGTTCGCCTGGAACACCAGCTGGGGGGTCTCGACGCGCATGATCGGCGGGTTGATCATGACCCACGGCGACGACAAGGGGCTGCGCTGCCCGCCGCGCCTCGCGCCCATCGAGCTCGTGATCGTCCCGATCTACAAGACCGACGAGGAGCGCGCGCGCGTCCTCGACGTCGCCGAGAAGCTCAAGGCGTCGCTCGCCGAGTGGGAGCGCCGCGCGCCAGGCCGCCTCCGGATCGAGATCGACGCGCGTGAGGGGATCAAGCCGGGCGCGAAGTACTATCATTGGGAGCTGCGCGGCGTGCCGCTCCGCATCGAGCTCGGGCCGCGCGACATCGAGAAGGGGCAGTGCGTGCTCGTCCGGCGCGACACCGGCGAGAAGGCGAGCGTGACGCTGCTCGCGATCGGCGAGGAGGTGCACGACCGCCTGGTCGCGATCCAGGACGACATGCTGATCGCCGCGCGAGAGCGCCGTGAGCAGAACAGCGTGCGTCACAAGATCTCCTACGACGACTTCAAGGCGCTGATGGAGGGGCCGGGCGCCTTCGTCTACGCCGGGTGGTGCGGGGGCGCCGAGTGCGAGGCGGCGGTGAAGGAAGAGACCAAGGCGACGATCCGCTGCCTCCCCGACGAGGAGTTCCGGTCGGCCGAAGCCCCTGCGACGTGCCTCAAGTGCGGCCAGCCGTCGAAGGACGAAGCGCTGTGGGCGAGGGCCTACTGACCGCGCGCGGTGAGGGGCACGCGGTGTCGGCCGGGGGAGGGTTCACGCGCCGCGACGGGTGGATGTACGCCGACGACGTGGCGTTCACCGACCTCGCGACGGTCTACGGCACCCCGTCCTACGTGTACTGCGCCTCGGTGATCCGGTCGCAGTATGCGCGGCTCGACGCCGCGTTAGGCGCGGTGCCGCACCGGCTGCACTACAGCGTGAAGGCGAACGGCAACCTGGCCCTCCTCGCGCTGCTGCGCGGCCTCGGCGCCGGCGTCGACATCGTGTCCGGCGGCGAGCTGTTCCGCGCCCTGCGCGCCGGGTTCACCGGGGCGGACGTCGTCTTCAGCGGGGTCGGGAAGACGGTGGCGGAACTGGAGCAGGCCGTCGCGGCCGAGGTGAAGCTCGTCAACGTCGAGTCGGAAGGAGAGCTCCGCCTCCTCGACGAAGTCGGCGCGCGGGCGGGGCGGGTCGTCCCGGTCGCGCTGCGCGTCAACCCCGAGGTCGAAGTCGAGACCGCGCACCACTACACCCGGACCGGCGCCCGCGGCGACAAGTTCGGCATCCCGTACGACGAGGCGCGCGCCGTCGCCCGCCTCGCCGACGAACTGCCCAACGTGTCACTGGCCGGGCTCGACATGCACATCGGGTCGCAGCTGACGCGGATCGAGCCGTACGCCGACGGCGTCCGCCGCCTCCTCGAGTTGCGGGCGCAGATCACCGCCGACGGCGGGGGGCGCGACCTCCGCTGGCTCGACATCGGCGGCGGGCTCGGGGTCACCTACGACGAGGAGCGCGAAGCCGACCTCGATGCTTTCGCGCGGATGATCGTCCCGGCGGCGCTGGACAGCGGGCTCGAGCTGGTGATGGAGCCGGGCCGGTTTCTCGTCGGAAACGCGGGGATGCTGCTCACCCGCGTGCTCTACCGGAAGCGGAGCGGCGGCAAGGATTATGTCATCACCGACGCCGGGATGACCGAGCTGCTGCGCCCGTCGCACTACAATGCCTTTCATCGCATCGAGCCCGTCGGCCCGGCCGGCGAGGCGGGGGTCGTCGACGTCGTCGGCCCGGTGTGCGAGAGCGGCGACTTCTTCGCCCGCGACCGGTCGTTAGGCGATGTCGCGCCCGGCGACCTGCTCGTCGTCGGCTCGGCCGGCGCCTACGGGGCGGTGATGTCGTCGCACTACAACGCGCGGCCGCGCGTTCCCGAGCTGCTCGTCGACGGCGCCCGGGTCGCCGTCGCCCGCGAGCGCGAGACGCTCGAGGACCTGGTGCGGCACGAGAGCGCGACCCCGGACTGGAGAACGATCTGATGCGCGTAGGACTGATGGCCGACAGCCACGACCGCCTCCCGGCGATGGCCGAGCTGGTGAAGCAGATGCAGGCGAAGGGGGCGGGGTTCATCCTCCACGCCGGGGACTTCTGCGCGCCATTCGCGCTGCAGCCGTTCTTCGACGCCCAGATCGCCGTCGGCGGCGTCTTCGGCCGCAACGACGGCGACCAGGAGGGGCTGCGCGCCAAGGCGGCCCAGGCGATGGGAATCGAGCTGTTCGAGTCCCCGCACAGCTTCGACCTCAACGGGACGCGGATGCTGATCGTCCACGACATCGGCGAGGTCAACGAGCGCTCGATCGAGGGGCATGCCGTCATCGTCCACGGCTGCACCCACGAGCGCAGCGAGCAGCGCCGCGGCTCGGCGCTGATCGTGAATCCCGGCGAGGCCTGTGGCTGGCTGACGCGCAAGCCCTCGGCGGCAGTGCTCGACCTCGAGACGATGTCGGTCGAGTGGCTCACCCTCGACGGGCCGGAATGGAAATGGTAGCTCGCAACCCCCGCGCCGCCCGCCCCGTTCACGCCTAACGTTCGCTCCGGCCCGATGTCCTCCCGCATCCTCATCATCGACTACGGGTCGCAGTACACCCAGCTGATCGCCCGCCGCGTCCGGGAGGCGCGTGTCTACTCGGAGATCCACCCGCCGACACGCACCGTCGAATGGGTGCGGCAGTGGAAGCCGGCCGGGATCATCCTCAGCGGCGGCCCGTGCTCGGTGTACGGCGAGAACGTCCCGACGGCGCATCGCGACCTCCTCGACGTCGCGCCGATCCTCGGTGTCTGCTACGGGATGCAGCTGATCGCCCACCTCGAGGGGGGCGGGGTCGAGCGCGCCGGCCGGCGCGAGTACGGACGCGCCGACGTCGAGGTCCTCGAGCCGTCAGGCGTGTTCGCGGGCTTCCGCGCCGAGCAGCCCGTCGGCGCGTGGATGAGCCACGGCGATCACGTCGAGCGCCCACCAAAGGGCTACGTCGTCACCGCACGGAGCGCCAACACCCCGGTCGCCGGAATGCGGCACGAGACGAAGCCGATTCACGCCGTTCAGTTCCATCCCGAAGTCGCGCACACCCCGCGCGGCGGGGAGATCATCGCGAACTTCCTCTTCGAGATCTGCAAGGCGGAGCCGTCCTGGACGCCGGGCGCCTTCATCGAGGACGAGGTGAGGAAGGTCCGGACACTCGTCGGGGACAAGCGCGTGATCTGCGGGCTGTCCGGCGGCGTCGACTCGAGCGTCGCCGCGGCGCTCGTCCATCGCGCGATCGGCGACCAGCTCACCTGCGTCTTCGTCGACACGGGGCTGCTGCGATCGGGGGAGCGCGAACAGGTCGAGCGGACTTTTCGCGCGCACCTCGGCGTGAAGCTGGTCACCGTCGACGCGTCGACGCGCTTCCTCGATGCCCTTGCCGGGGTCGAGGATCCGGAGAAGAAGCGCCGCGCGATCGGCCACACCTTCATCGACGTCTTCGAGGACGCGACAGCGCAGCACGCCGAAGGCGCCGCGTTCCTCGTGCAGGGAACGCTTTATCCCGACGTGATCGAGTCCGCGTCGCCGACCGGCGGTCCGTCGGTGACGATCAAGACGCATCACAACGTCGGCGGCCTCAGGCCCGACATGAAGTTCAAGCTCATCGAGCCGCTGCGCGAGCTGTTCAAGGACGAAGTGCGCAACGTCGGCCGTGAGCTCGCCCTCCCCGAGGAGATGGTCGGCCGCCATCCGTTCCCCGGTCCCGGCCTCGCCATCCGCATCCTCAGCGACGTCTCCGAGGACAAGCTCGCCGTGCTGCGCAAGGCCGACGCGATCTACCTCGAGGAGATCCGCGCCGCCGGGCTCTACGACGACATCTGGCAGGCGTTCGCCGTGCTGCTTCCGGTGCGCAGCGTCGGCGTGATGGGCGACGAGCGTACCTATGACAACGTCGTCGCGCTGCGCGCGGTGACGTCGGTGGACGGGATGACCGCCGACTGGTTCCCCTTCCCACACGACGTGATGGCGGTGATCTCGAACCGGATCATCAACGAAGTGGACGGGGTGAACCGCGTCGTCTACGACGTGAGCTCGAAGCCGCCGGCCACGATCGAGTGGGAGTAGGGCGTCAGGCGGAAGCCGAGGGGGCTGCGGAACTGCGTGAACCGTGGAACGGCGCCGCCGAGGAACCGAGGCGCCGAGAACTGGCCGCCGGGGCTGGTTGTTCGCGCTGCGGTCGACCGGCGCCGCAGAGAGGGAGGGACGCAGAGGTTATGCAGGGACAGCCCGCAGGGCGGAGCCGTCCGCGCTGCGGCTGAACCGATCGGGGGCGCGCGTCGGGGGATGGTCTCGCCGGGCGTGCCCCCAGGTCGTTCGGGGCTCGTGACAGTGGGAACGACGATTTCACGGATGTTCACTCATAGCTCCGGATGGTGCCTCCGTCGGGCGGGAGCGTGGCCGCGACGAGGAACGGTCCGCGGTGATCCGCGAAATCCGCGGATTGCAGTTCATCCGTGGTGCTCGTGAGGCGCGAGCGCCCGCGCGCCTAACGGCGTCCGCCAGACGAAAAGGGCCAGCCCCGCGGGCCGGCCCTCTCTCGTCTCTGATCGCACCGTCCCCGCCTGCTCAGACGCCCTTCTCCTCGAGCAGCTTGAGGAACTGCGGGTTCTCCGTCAGGCCCAACAGCCGCTGCGGGACGTCAGGCTCCTTGCTGAACTGGGCGATCTTGCCGAGGACGGGCAGGTACTGGTTCGAAACCTCGAGCGGCGGCGCGACGATCAGAAAGAAGAAGTTCACCGGCTTCTCGTCGATCGCCTTGAAGTCGACGCCGCTCGCCTTGCGGCCAAAGGCGACGCGGAGCTTGTTGACGACGAGCGAGCGGCAATGCGGGATCGCGATGCCGCGCCCGATGCCCGTCGAGCCGAGGTTTTCACGACGCTTGAGCATCTTGAAGAGCATCCCCTCGCTCTTCTCGTCGAGCTTGAGCAGCCCGATCAGCTCTTTCAGGACCTCGTCCTTCGTCGTGCCCTCCAGCTCCAGCTTGATCGCATCTTCCGAGAAGAACTCGCGCAATTCCATCTATTGTCTTTCGTTTGAGGTCGGCGGGCAGCGTGGCGGGCGTCACACGAATCCTGAATCATATCCGGGGGCAGGAGGGGTGTCAAACCCTTAGGTTGCACGCATTTCCGCCATCGGGTAACTTCCGTCTCATGCCGCGCCGCGCCTTTCCGTTCCCGCTCGCGCCTGACGTGCCGCTCTACCTGGCGCCGATGGCCGGCGTTTCCGAGTCGCCGTTTCGCCAGCTCTGCCGCGAGCACGGCGCTGACGTCGTCGTGACCGAGTTCCTGTCGGCCGAGGGAATCCGCCGCGAGATCGAGGCGACGATCTCGAAGCTGCGCTTCAAGCCCGAGGAGCGCCCGATCGGGGTGCAGATCTTCGGAGCGGAGCCGGCGGCGATGGGAGAAGCGGCGGCCTTCGTCACCGACGTCTTCCAGCCCGAGTTCATCGACATCAACTTCGGCTGCCCGGTCAAGAAGGTGGTCCGCCGCAACGGCGGCTCGGGGTGCCTGAAGGATCTCGGACTCGTCCAGGACGTCATTCGCGCGGTGGTGCGCTCGACGCACCTTCCCGTGACCGTGAAGATCCGGAGCGGCTGGAGCGAGGAGATGCGCGATCCGGTCACCATCGCGCTCCGCTGCCAGGACGCCGGCGCGCGCGTGCTGACCCTGCACCCGCGCACCCGCTCGCAGATGTACAGCGGGAGCGCGCGCTGGGAGGAGATCGCCGCGGTCGCCGCCGCGCTCGAGATCCCGGTGCTCGGGAACGGTGACATCAAGACCCCCGCCGACGCCGTGCGGATGCACCGCGAGACGGGGTGCACGGGGGTGATGATCGCGCGCGGCTCGTACGGCCAGCCGTGGATCTTCGCGCAGACCCGCGCGCTGCTCGAAGGGAAGCCGGTGCCGCCCGACCCGACGGTGGAGCAGCGGTTCGCCATCGCGCTGCACCATGCCCGGCTCGCCGCCGACTACGAGGTCGATGCCCGCGGCGCGGCGATCGAGTTCCGCAAGCACCTTGGCTGGTACGCGAAGGGGCTGCCCGGCTCGGCGGAGCTGCGCAAGAAGCTCCACGCGGTCACGTCGTTAGGCGAGGTCGAGGGGATCTTCGGCGACTACCTCGCGCATCGCGAGCGGTATCTCGACGGCGCGGCGGCTCCCAGCGACGCGGCGGAGCTCGAGGTCGCGGAGGCGTGATCCGCGAGCGCGTGCGCGACCTGCTCGGCAAGGTCGCGGACGGCACGCTGCCGGTCGCCGACGCGCTCGAGCGACTGTCGCACGCGCCGGTCGAGGAGCTGGACTTCGCGACGATCGACCACAATCGGGCGCTGCGCCAGGGCTATCCCGAGGTCATCTACTGCCCGGGCAAGACGCTC
>DASZNJ010000129.1:0-4359 GCA_035551575.1 Gemmatimonadaceae bacterium | reverse complement strand
CGCCGACGCGATCAGGCTCGGCGCCGACTTCTGCGGCCGCGGCCCGATCGCGGTCGCGCTCCCCGACAACCTCTTCCTCAGCCGGACACCGGCGCTCCGGCAGGTGATCGACGTCGCGATCGCCGAGGGGAAGAGCGCGGTCGCGATCGTCGGGATCAGCGCCGGGGAGGCGCGGGCGAAGGGGGCGACCGCGATCTACGGGGGCGAGATCGCCGGTCACGAGTACCGCATCTCGCACATCCCCGACAAGGGGGCAAAGAGCGCGACCTTCGACACGGGGGGAGCGAGGATGGCGTACACCGGCGTCGGGCGCTACGCGTTCACCGCCGCGGTCTGGAAGGCGATCGACGAGGTCGAGGGAACGCTCGAGCCGGGCGCGGAGCTCGACGACATCCCGGTGATGCAACTGCTGCTCAACCGCGGATTGATGACCGGGTGCCTCATCGACGGCCGGTTCCTCGATGTCGGCCTGCCGACCGGATACATGGCAGCGAATGCGGAGCTCTCCGCCTAACGTCCGGCGCTCCCGGTGACCCGGCCGGCACCGCGCTCCGAGGAGGAGCTCGACGAGGAGCTCTCGACCCCGCGGGACGCGACGGTTGCCGCGCTGGCGCGGGCGCCGGGGGACATCATCATCCTCGGCGCCGGCGGGAAGATGGGGCCGACGCTGGCGAGGATGGCGGTCCGCGCCGCCGAGACGGCCGACGGCGGCGCGCGGCGGCGGGTGATCGCGGTGTCACGCTTCTCCTCGCCCACCGCCGAGGACTCGCTCCGACGCGCCGGCGTCGACACCCTCCGCTGCGACCTGCTCGACCGCGACGCGGTCCGCCGGCTGCCGGCCGTGCCTAACGTCATCTACATGGCGGGCCAGAAGTTCGGGACAAGCGACGCGCCGCCGCGGACCTGGATGCAGAACGTCGTCGTCCCGGCGATCTGCGCCGAGCGCTACGCCGGCGCCCGGATCGTCGCCTTCTCGACGGGCAACGTCTATCCACTCACGCCGCGAACGAGCGGCGGGTCGCGGGAGACCGGCCCACTCGCGCCCGTCGGCGAATACGCGGCCAGCTGCCTCGGGCGCGAGCGGGTGTTCGAGCACTATTCGGCGACGGCCGGAACGAAGGTCGCGATCGTCCGCCTGAACTACGCGATCGACCTCCGCTACGGAGTGCTCGTCGACATCGCGAGCGCGGTGCTGCAGGGACGACCCGTGCCGCTGGCGATGGGGCACGTCAACGTCATCTGGCAGGGGGATGCCAACCGGGTCGCGCTCGAGCTCCTCCCGCACGCATCGTCCCCGCCCTTCGTCGTCAACGTCACCGGGGGCGAGGCGATCGCGGTGCGCGCCGCGGCGCAGGAGCTGGCGCGGCGGATGCGGCGCGAGGCGACGTTCAGCGGAGAAGAGGCACCGACCGCGCTGCTCAGCGACTCGGCGAAGATGAGGAAGCTTCTCGGACCACCGGCCATGCCGTTAGGCACCCTCTTCGACTGGGTGGCGGCGTGGGTGAGCGCGGGCAATCCGCTGCTCGGCAAGCCGACCGGGTTCGAGAAGCGGGATGGCGCCTTCTGATGCGTGACGCGCGCGCCAACCTGCGGCACGGGGTCGTCATCCCTGCCCATCCGCTCGCCCTCACCGCCGAGCGGAAGCTCGACGAACAGCGGCAGCGAGCGCTGACGCGCTACTACCTCGACGCCGGCGCCGGCGGTCTCGCGGTGGGCGTGCACACCACGCAGTTCGCGATCCGCGACCCGGAGCACGGGCTCTACGAGCCGGTGCTGCAACTGGCGATCGAGACGGCGCGCGCGTGGCTGTCGAAGCATCCGCGCCCGCTGACGATGGTGGCCGGCATCGTCGGCGACACCGCGCAGGCGGTGCGCGAGGCGGAGATCGCGACGGCGTCGGGCTACGACGCCGGGCTGCTCAGCCTCGCCGCGCTCCCGCGCGCGAGCGACGCCGAGCTGATCGCGCACTGCCGCGCGGTGGCGCAGGTGATGCCGCTGTTCGGGTTCTACCTCCAGCCCGCGGTCGGCGGCCGGGTGCTCAGCTATCGCTTCTGGCGCGCCTTCGCCGAGATCGAGAACGTGTGGGCGGTGAAGATCGCGCCGTTCGACCGCTACCGGACCTTCGACGCGGTACGCGGCATCGTCGAGGGGGGACGAACCGACGTCGCGCTCTATACCGGGAACGACGACAACATCGTCTCCGACCTGATCACCCCCTTCCCCGCCGACGTCGGCGGGCACGAGAAGGCACGCTGGTTCGACGGCGGCCTCCTCGGACAGTGGGCGATCGGGACGCACCGCGCCGTGACGCTGCTCGAGCGCGCCCACGCCGCCCGCGGCGCCGCCGACGTCGGGCTGATGAGCGAAGGTGCCGCGCTCACGGATTTCAACGCGGCGATGTTCGACGCCGCGAACGGCTTCGCCGGGTGCATCCCGGGAATTCACGAGGTGCTCCGCCGCCAGGGACTTCTCGCCGGCACGTGGTGCCTCGACGAGCACGAGACGTTGTCACCTGGCCAATCCGAGGAGCTCGACCGGGTGATGCGCACGCATCACTTCCTGCTCGACGATGCGTTCATCAAGGCGAGGATCGACGATTGGATGCGGTGAGAGCGTTCGTTGGTCGGAAGAGCCTCTCGCGCCGGGGCAGTTCTCTGCGGCGCGTCGGGCATCAACAGGGTGAACTACGATTTCGCGGATATTGCCTCGGGCAGCCACGACGCGCCAAAGCGCCGCGAGGGGTGATCCGCGAAATCCGCGCAATCGTGGTTCCTGCTGTTACGAGCCCGAACGACTTCGTGACGAGTGAGGCGAGATCCTCTCGCGTCATCGTCCGGCGACTCACTCGACCGCGATGATATGCTCGCCGCGCCAGGTGGCGCCGGGACGGAGAACGACGGGGTCGAACACGGTCGCCGGTTCGATGCAGACGAAGTGGGACCATTCGCCGGGGGCGAAGTCGTATTTCGCGTCGGTGCCGGGGCCGGGGTTCCAGACGACGACGTTGGCGAAGCCGTGGTTCTCGATGCGCAGGCGGCGCGTGCCGTCGCGGAGACGAAGCCGGATGGGTGAGCCGAGGTAGACGCGGTCGGTCTCGCCGTCAGGCACGAGCTCGGCCGCGGTGTCGGTCGATTCCTTCCAGCCGGCAGTGTTGTCGCGGAAGCGGAGTCCCTGCAGCCCCTCGACGCGGGTGGTGCGCACGTCGGGGACGCGGAAGTAGCTGTGCAGTCCGCAGCCGAAGGGCATCGGGGCGGAACCGCGGTTGGTGACGTGCATCGTCAGCGCCAGCTCGCGGCCGAGTGCGACCATCAGCCCGACGGAGAACTCGTGCGGCCAGAGCTGTCGCGTCTGCGCGTTCGACTCGAGGACGAGCGTTGTCGTCGCGCGGCCGGTGTCATCGACGCCGTGGCTGTCGATGCGCCACTCCTGGTCGCGGGCGAAGCCGTGCTGCGGAAGGAGCCCGGCCAGCGCGCCGAATCCCTTGCCGAACTGCGGGAAGATGACCGGGATGCCGGCGTGGCGTTCCTGGCTGGCGTCGGTGCGGGAGCTGTGGAAGAGGACGTCGCCGCCCGGGTGGCGCCAGGAGAGGACCTGCCCGCCCCGGGTGTAGACGTCGACGGTCCCGCCGGCGGGGTGGGCGAGACGGACGCGCGATCGTCCGGCGAGGCCGGTGCCGACGTCGGCTCCGGCGGGTCTGGTGGTCTGCGGCACGGCGGTGCGGGTGGAACGTTAGGCAGGGCGCGGCCGGGCGCAGTCGTGCGTGCCGATCAGGCGATACGGCCGACCTCGGAAGCCTGGCCCGGACCAGCGGCCGAGTCCTGCACACCGCGCGCCGGATCGTCGGCGTGCTGCGCGGTTTCCGACTCGCTGCGGAAGCGCGCGAGGAATGCCGCGGGCCCGGCGTTGTCGGGCAGGGCGCGCAGTGCGCGGATCGCCTCGCTCGCGTGGGCGCTCAACCCGGCCACCATGTGGTCGGCGTCGACACCGACGCGTTTCAGCTCCAGCACCAGGGTACGTAGGACATCGGCGTGTGGCATCACCCTCCCGCGTTCGGGCCACCCGTTGCTCTGCTGCCTCGCCTGGCCAGCGCCGGCCCGGTCCATCCCCACGAACATTGGTAGCACATATCACAATCTGCCAGAAGTACGCCAAATGTTTCAAGTCTGTCGTGATACGGTCGCCATCGGCGCGGTCCCCTTCCGACGCACCGGTGCGCGGCCGCCTCCCCGGGGGTGGACGGGCGTTTATCTTACGGCATGACGCAAAGCACCTTTTACGGGAGCGCACCCGGGGGCGGATCCTCAGGGGGCGGCCACTCGGGCGGAGGGAGCGGCTCCCCCTCCGGCTCCGGAGCGGGAG
>DASZNJ010000128.1:0-6219 GCA_035551575.1 Gemmatimonadaceae bacterium | reverse complement strand
CCGTAGGCCTCGAACAGCGCCATCTTCTCGGTCAGGTCGACCTCGCGGGCGCGCTTCCCCTTCACCGCGCTGTCGACGCGCGGGAGCGCCGGCTTGTAGGCGCGGGCAGCGATCGAGCGCAGCGTCGCGATCCGCACGTCGCGATCGGGATCGTCGACCGACTTCTCGAGCACCTGCAGCGCGCCGGGGGAGGCGATGTCGTTGAGCGCCTGCACCGCCAGGATGCGGAGCGGCTGCGCGCCGTCGGTCATCACCGCCGCGAGCGGCGCGACCGCGGCGGCTGTCTTCAGCCCCCCGGCACGGCGGATCGCCTCGCCGGCGACCAGCTCGTTCGGCGACGCGATCAGCTTGACCAGCTCAGAGGTGTTCTGCCCGGCGAGCCGCGCCGCCGCCGCTTCGAGCAGGGGCTTGAGCTGCGGATTCTGCAGCCGGGCGAGCCAGGCGAACACCGTCGTCAGCGCGGTCGGGCGCAGCTGCTCGAACAGCTCGCTGAGGTCACCCTGCGGCGGAAGCTCCGAAGATTCCTCGAGCGACTCGAGGAGCTGCGAGAGCGCCTCGGGAGCGCTGAGCCGCGCCGGGAGCGCCTCGAGCTTCGCCCGCTGCTCCGGCTTCACTTCCTTCGCCCTGCCTAACGTCACGCCGACTTCGCGCAGCAGGTAGGCGACGGCGCGGAACTGGCTCGCCGAGAGAAGGTGGAGGATGAACCCGTCGAGGATCTCGCAGATCTCGTCGCGGACGGCGACGTCCCACTGCGCCTCGAAGATGTCGAGCAGCAGTGAGAGCACCGACGGCCGGAGGTCGCGCGAGTACTCGTTCTTCACTCCCTCGCGGAGATAATCGATCTCCTTGTCGTCGAGGAAGTAGAGCGTCGTGTCGAAGTCGTCGAGGCTGACGACGCCGGGCCGCGTGTCGCTCACCACCGATTCCTGGATCTGCTCCGGCGCGGCCTCGACGCTGGGCCGGAGCTCGGCGGGGGTGGTGTCGAGGAGCGGGGGGGCCGACTCCATCGCCAGGTCGACGAACCGGTAGCGCAGATACAGGAAATCCTGCTCCCACAGCATGGTCAGCAGGTCGTCGTCGTCCGGGGTCGCCTTGCGCGCGCGCTGGACGACGTCGAGGAACTTGACCAGCTCCTCCTGCTCGAAGCCGCGGATGATGCGGACCTCGCGGATGCCGTCCTTGAAGAACAGCCAGGGGAGCGAGTCGGCCGACTTCGCGGGCTCGCTCAGCACCGGCCGGTCGCTCCAGCGGATCTCGCTCTCGGTGAAGGCCAGCGCGACCTCCTCCGCGTGCTGCCAGATCGTGTTCAGGCCTTCAGCGAGCTGCTCGATCGCGCGCAGATAGATCGGGTTGTTGTGCAGGTACAGCTGGTGCGCGCGCACTCCCTTCACGAGGAGCTTGAGGAACTCCTCGACGACAGCCGGCGGGAATGGGGGCTCCTCGCGCTCCGCGCCCAGCGCCGGATTCGGTGCGGCCTGCGTGCTCATCTCGTGAAGGTCAGCTCCGCGCGGCGAGATGTTCGACCACGTGCGCGACGTCCTTGTCGCCCCGCCCGCTCACGCAGAGCAGGACCGGCTCGTCGTTCGCCCAGCGCTTCTTCTCCCGCGCGATCCACGCGACGGCGTGCGAAGTCTCGAGCGCGGGGATGATTCCCTCGAGGCGGGCAAGCATCTGGAAGCCGTCCAGTGCCTCGTCATCGGAGACCGAGACGTACTCGGCGCGCCCGGAATCCTTGAGGAAGGAATGCTCCGGTCCCACGCCGGGATAGTCGAGCCCCGCCGAGATGGAGTGCGCCGGATGCACCTGCCCCTGATCGTCCTGAAGGAGGTAGCTCAACGCGCCGTGCAGCACGCCGGGCTTCCCCTTCGTGAGCGAGGCCGAGTGGCGCCCGGTGTGCACCCCCTCGCCGGCCGCTTCCACTCCGACGAGCTCCACTCCGGCATCGGCGACGAACGCGTGGAAGATCCCCATCGCGTTCGAACCGCCGCCGACGCAGGCGACGACCGTCTTCGGCAGGCGGCCGGCGCGCTCGAGCATCTGCTCGCGCGCCTCGTTCCCGATGATGGATTGGAACTCACGAACCATGCGTGGATACGGAGCTGGCCCGACCACCGAGCCGATGATGTAGTGACTGTCGTTCACCGTCGTCACCCAGTCGCGAATCGCCTCGCTCGTGGCGTCCTTGAGAGTGCGCGTTCCGCTCAGGACTGGAATGACTTCGGCGCCCATCATTTTCATGCGGACGACGTTGAGCTGCTGCCGCCGCATATCCTCCTCGCCCATGTAGACGACACATTGCAGCCCGAAGCGCGCGCAGATCGTTGCGGTCGCGACTCCGTGCTGCCCTGCGCCCGTCTCGGCGATGATCCTCCTCTTTCCCATCCGCCGGGCGAGCAACGCCTGCCCGACGGTGTTGTTGATCTTGTGCGCCCCGGTGTGGTTCAGGTCTTCGCGCTTCAACCAGACCGGCGCCCCGACCACCGCCGACAGCCGCGGCGCATCGCTCAACGGAGATGGACGACCGACATAGGTCCGGAGCAATTCATCGAGCTCAGCCACGAACGAGGGGTCGTCCATCGCCTGCGAAAAGGCGGCGTCCAGCTCGTCGAGGGCGGGAATGAGCGTCTCGGGGACGTAGCGCCCCCCGTACTGTCCGAACCGGTCCGCGCTCTGCGACGCCGTCATGGTTTCTCCTGTGCTGCGCCCGCCACCGCGGCCGCGAATGCGCGCATCCGCGCGTGGTCCTTGATTCCCGGCGCACGCTCCACGCCGGACGACACATCTACGACGTCGGGGTGCAACGTCGCGACCGCCCGCGCAACGTTGTCCGGCGTCAACCCGCCAGCCAGCACGACGCGACCCGCCCGTCGGCGCGCGCCGAGCGCCGACTTCAACGCCGCCCATTCGACGGCGACTCCGCTGCCGCCCAGCGAGCCAGGCACCCGGGCGTCGATGAGGACCGCGTCGGCGACGGAGAAGAGCTCGTCCGCCTCCGGCGGCAGCGCGTCGGTCACCCGCACGACCGCCCACACGCGCGCTGCCGTCTCTCCACGCACCGCCGCGACGTCAGCCGGGGCGGGGTCCGCGTGAAGCTGCACGATGTCCAGTCGGGCCTCGCGGGCAACGCGGCCGATCTCCCCGGCGCGCGCGGCCCCGAAGACGCCGACCCGTCGTGCCGGAGTCGTGCACCCGTCGAGCACCCTCGCCGCGCCTGCGGCGGTGAGCATCCGCGGCCCTCCCGCGAAGATCACTCCAAGATAGGCGGCGCCAAGCTCTCCGGCGAACGCGGCATCGGCGGGGCGGGTCAGCCCGCAGTACTTGATCTCAGCCACGGGCTCTGCGCGGAACTCCGGTGAGCTCCCGAACCGCCTCGACCGGGGACGCCGAAGTCGAGAGCGCGGAACCAACGAGTACCGCGGTCGCACCGAGGTCGGCTGCGGCCTCGACATCGGCACGCCCCCGGACGCCGCTCTCGAACACCGCGACGCACCCTGGAGGAATGAGCGGGATGATGCGTGCACACACCGCCGGGTCCATCGCCAGCGTCTCCAGGTTGCGGCTGTTCACCCCGATCGCCCGCGCCCCGGCGTCGAGCGCCGAGGCGAGCTCGCGCTCGTCCCGGACCTCGATCAGCGGCTCGATCCCGACGTCGCGCGCGGCGGCGGCGAGCTCGCGCAGCGCGTTAGGCGCGAGGGCCCGCGCAATGAGCAGGAGCGCCGACGCCCGCAGCGCGCGGGCTTCGAGAACCTGGAGAGGGTCGACGTGGAAGTCCTTCTTCAGCAACGGGATGGCGACGACAGCTCGGATTTCTTCGAGGTCCTCGGCCGAGCCTCCGAAGTGCGCGCCCTCGGTCAGCACCGAGATCGCCCGGGCGCCCCCGGTGCGATAGGCGCGTGCCTGCGCGGCCGCGTCGATCGTCGCGTTGATGGCGCCCTTGCTCGGACTGCGCCGCTTCACCTCCGCGATCACCGAGACGTCGCTCCCCCTGTTGAGCGCGTCGATGAAGGACGGGCCCGGCGGCGCGGTCCGGACCGCGGACTCGAGGGCGAAGCGCTGGCCGCGCAACGCGGCGACCCGCTGACGCGTCTCTTCGACGATGCGCCCGAGGGTGCCCGAGGGCGGGTTCCATGAAGTTGGTGCTTGCACTTCGGGCCCTCTTCGGATATCGTGTTGTTCGGATAATATTCGGGTGCCGGCTCACTGTGCACTACCGGCGCAAACTAATCGATCGGGTGCGTCCCATGCCGCTCACGAAGCGTCAGCGCGAGATTCTCACTTACCTGACCTCCTACACCGAGGCCAACGGCTACGCGCCGAGCTTCGAGGAGATCGCCTCGCAGTTCGACTACAGCTCGCTCGCGACGGTGCACGAGCACCTGAGCAACCTCGAGCGGAAAGGCTACATCAAGCGCTCCTACAACGAGAGCCGCTCGATCGAGATCCTTCCCTCGGAGGCAGTGTCGCGCTCGGTCGAGCTCCCGCTGCTGGGCGCGGTCGCCGCCGGTGTCCCGATCGAGGCGATGACGAGTGGTGAAACGCTCGCCGTCCCGGAAGAGTTCATCCGCCGCGGGGGGAACCACTACGCGCTGAAGGTCCGCGGGAACTCGATGGTCGACGCCCACATCAGCGACGGCGATTTCGTCGTCGTCAACGAGCGCCAGCGCGCCGACAACGGCGAGATGGTCATCGCCATGATCCAGGGCACCTCGGCCACCGTCAAGAAGTTCTACCGCGAGCGCGACGGCCGGATCCGGCTCCAGCCCGCGAACGAGACGATGGCCCCGATCTACGTCCACGAGAACGACATCAGCATCCAGGGCGTGGTCGTCGGGGTACTGCGGCGGTACTAACGGCGAGGCGACGGCGGGGAGGGTACTGCGGAACGTCGCCACCGAGGGCCGGGGACTGCGAACGGCGCCGCGGCGACGCAGCGGTTCCGCAGAGGACCGCCCCTCAGGGCTGAGCCGCTCCCACCAGAGCAGAACGACTTGGGGGCAAGCGGGGCGAGATGATCTCGCCTGCTTGCCCCAAGTTGCTATCGGGTCTTGCCGGGAGACTCGTGCGCGGAGGGAGTGCGGAGCGGCCTTCGAGCATCGACAGGTGGGCACGACGATTACGCGGATTGCGCGGATTTCGCGGATCGTTCCTGGGGGCGTGTGAGCTCCGCTGGACCGGTCGAGAGTCATCCGCGGTCGTCTGTGAAGATCCGTGGAATCGTCGTTCCCACGGTTGTGAGACCGAACGACTTGGGGGCAAGCGCGGCGAGATCATCTCCCCCGCGTGCCCGCAATCAGTTCGGCCCCAGCGCGAACAGCTCAGCCCCAGCGAGCTGTCCTCTGTGCCTCGGTGCCGTGGTGGCGCCGTTCCGTGGTCACTCCGGAGCGGTCTCGCCGCAGCCTCTCACCGTCTCGTCGCCGCCCTCAACCTCTCGAGCGCCGCGAGCCCCGCCCCGCTGTCCACGGCGCGCTCGGCCAGCTTCACTCCGTCGCCGTACGCCGCCGCCAGCCCGCTGACGTAGAGCGCCGCGCCCGCGTTCAGCACGACCGCCGCCCGCGCGCCGCGCGGTCCCTCGCCCCGCAGGACCGCTTCGATGGTCCGGGCGTTGTCCTCCGGCATCGCCCCCGCCAGATCGGCGGCGCTCACCCCGTCGTAACCGTGGTCGCGCGGGTCGATCGTCCACCTCCGCTGCCCGCCGTCGCGAATCTCGATCACCTCGGTCACGCCGAGCGGGGAGACTTCGTCCATCCCGGGTTCGCCGTGGACTACGAGCGCGTGGACGGTGCCCAAGGAGGCGAGGGCGGCGGCCATCAGGGGAAGGCGCCGGCGCTCCGAGACGCCGACCACCTGGCGGCCGGCCAGCGCGGGGTTGGCGAGCGGGCCGACGATGTTCATCACCGTCGGCAGGGCGAGCTCGCGCCGGACCGGTCCGACGTGGCGCATCGCGGGGTGCATCATCGGGGCGTACATGAAGACGATCCCTGCCTCGGCGAGGACGCGGGCCATCGACTCGACCGGGGTATCGATCGCCACGCCTAACGCTTCGAGGACGTCGGCGCTCCCGCTCCGGCTGGTGAACGAGCGGTTGCCGTGCTTGGCGACGCGGGCCCCGGCGCCGGCGGCGACGAGCGCGGCCGCGGTCGAGATGTTGAAGGTCTGGACCGTCCCGCCACCGGTGCCGCAGGTGTCGACCAGCTGGTCGGGGCGCTCGCAGGGAAGGCG
>DASZNJ010000127.1:0-4570 GCA_035551575.1 Gemmatimonadaceae bacterium | reverse complement strand
CGCGTCGGCCGACGGCGCCGAAGCGCTTCGCGTTGGTGCGCTCGGGCGCCTGACCCAGATGACGACAGGCGTCGACCCGGTTACCGGCAACGAGGGCGTATTCCTTCTCGGCGGCCTTCTCGGCGACGAGTGGCGCTCCGGCGACACCTTCCAGCAGCGCAACGAGACCGACCAGCGCAACATCGACTCGACCAACAGCTTCATGAACTCGACCTGGCGGACGATCGGCCGGGCACGGGTCGCCGGTATCCAGGCGTTAGGCGCGCTCCGGCAGTACAAGCCGGCGCCCCGCGATTATCAGGGGCAGATGTGGTACGTAATCGGCTTCGCCGAGAACCAGGCGGCCGAGGCATTCTGCAGCGGTATCCCCTTCAGCGATGGATCGGGCGCGAGCCCCGTGTACGGTGACCCGCTGACGACGGACCAGGCGTTCACCAAGGCCGCTGCTTCCTTCGATTCCGCGCTGGCGAACGCACCCGACACCCTGCGATTCCGCTACGCGGCCATGGTCGGGAAGGGCCGCGCGCTGCTCAACCTCAAGCAGTACGCGAACGCCGCCGCCGCGGTCGCCACCGTGCCGACGAACTTTTCACTCACCGTCACCCACTCCCTCACGACCTCCGACAACGCGAACTGGGCGCTGAACAACAACATCAAGCGCTATGTCGTCGCGAACAACGAAGGTGGGGTCGGGCTGAACTTCGTCACTGCCGCCGATCCGCGACTCCCGACGCAGAGCGGCGGAAACGACTTCGAAGGCAAGCCTGGCTTCGTCGCACAACTCAAGTACGCGCGGAGCAGCCCGACGGTGATCGCCAGCGGCCTCGAAGCACGACTCATCACCGCCGAGGCCCAGCTCGCCGCCACCCCCGACGACACCACGACGTGGCTGCGCACGCTGAACACCCTCCGTGCGACCGTCGCCGGCCTTGTACCGCTCACCGACCCGGGGACCGCTGCCGGCCGGGTCGATCTCCTCTTCCGCGAGCGCGCCTTCTGGATGTACGGGACCGGCCACCGTCAGGGTGATCTCCGCCGGCTGATCCGCCAGTACGGCCGCGCGCCCGACAGCGTCTTCCCGAGCGGTGTCTTCCCGAAGGGCGGAAACTACGGCACCGATGTCACCCTGCCGATCCCGACCTCGGAGCGCAACAACCCGAAGTACACGAGCGCCTGCGACAAGAGCCAGGCGTAGCTGTCGATGCTTCACGCGGGGCGGGGAGCTTGCTCCCCGCCCCGCGGCTATTTCCTCCGGTTTCCCGCAGCTCATCACGACATCGATCATGCGTCTTCGAAAGGCAGGTCGTCTCGCCGCCGCGCTCGCTGCCGGTGGAACGAGTGCGTTGCTCGCGTTCCCTCTCTCGGCGCAGGCACCGTCGGTCGACATCCTCATCACCGGCGGCACCCTCGTCGACGGCACCGGCGCCGCCCCGCGCCGCGCCGACGTCGGGATCCGCGGCGACCGCATCGTCTTCGTCGGCTCGGCGCGCGCCGCCCGGATCCGTCCGCGGCGAACGATCGACGCGCATGGGCTGATCGTCGCACCCGGCTTCATCGATCCGCACACCCACACCCTCGCCGACCTCGACGACCCCCGCCGCCGCGCGAACCTCCCCTACCTGATGCAGGGCGTCACGACCGTCGTGACCAACAACGACGGCGGCGGCACCCTCTCGATCGGCGGCACGTTCGACCGGTGGGGGCGCGACGGCATCGGCACCAACGCCGCGCTCTACGTCGGCGAAGGATCGGTCCGCGGCGCGGTGATGGGGATGTCACCTAACGCGCCGACCGCCGCGCAGCTCGACTCGATGCGCGCGATCGTCCGCGCCGGGATGCGCGACGGCGCGCTCGGGCTGTCCACCGGGTTGTATTACGCACCGGGGAGCTACGCGAGCACAGACGAGATCATCGCCCTCGCCCGCGTCGCCTCGGCCTCCGGCGGGATCTACGACTCTCACCTCCGCGACGAGAGCTCCTACACGGTCGGCCTCATCGGCGCCGTGAACGAGGCGCTGCGCATCGGCCGCGAGGCGCGGATCCCGATCCACATCTCGCACATCAAGGCGTTAGGCACCGACGTCTGGGGACAGAGCGATTCCGTCGTCGCCCTCATCCGCGCCGCCCGCGCCGCGGGGCTCGAGGTCACCGCCGACCAGTACCCGTACCTCGCGTCGGGCACCAGCGTCGAGGCGGCGCTCGTCCCGCGCTGGGCCGAAGCCGGGGGACGCGACTCGCTGCGCGCCCGCGTCAACGACGCCGCGACGCGCGCGCGCATGGCCGCCGAGATGGAGCGCAACCTCGCCCGCCGCGGCGGCGCCGGCGCCCTCCTCATCACCGCCACCCGCGACAGCTCGATCCTCGGGAAGACCCTCGGCCAGGTCGCCGCCGCGCGGAGGACGACGCCGATCGACGCTGCCCTCCAGATCGTCCTCGCCGGCGACGCCGGGGTCGCGTCGTTCAACATGAAGGAGTCCGACCTCCGCACCTTCATGACGCAGCCGTTCGTCATGACCGGCTCCGACGGCTCGGCCGGACACCCGCGGAAGTACGGCACCTTCCCCCGCAAGTTCCGGCTCTACGTCCACGACACGCCGCTGCTCACCCTCGCGCAGATGATCCACGTGTCGAGCGGCCTCACCGCCCAGGCACTCCGCATCGCCGGGCGCGGCACGATCGCCCAGGGGAACTTCGCCGACGTCATCGCCTTCGATTCGGCAGCCTATCGCGACCTCGCGACGTACGAGCACCCGACGCTCCTGGCGACGGGGATGCGCTACGTCGTCGTCAATGGCGTCGTCGCCATCGACAGCGGGCGCTACACCGGCGCCCTCGCCGGACGCCCGCTTCGCCATGCCACCGCCGCGAGCGCAGCCGGTGACGACCTCTCGCGCCAGGTCGAGGTCCGGCGCACCACGCATGGCGTCCCGCACATCACCGCGAAGACATTTCGCGCCGCCGGCTGGGCGTTAGGCTACGTCCAGTCGGAGGACTACGGCGCCCGCGTCGCCTTCGACCTCGTCCGGGCCCGCGGCGAGCTCGCCCGCTGGTTCGGCCGCGACAGCATCGAGAGCGACTTCGCCGCGCGCCCCGCCCTCGCGCGCGCCGTCGCCGCGTATGCCACCGTCGACGCCGACACGCGCGACGTCTACGAGGGCTTCGCCGCCGGCGTCAACCGGTACGTCGCGCTCCACCCGCAGGAATTCCCGGCGAACTTCACCGCCGACTTCACCGGCTACGATCTCCTCGCCCGCGACGTGAACGTCGCCGGACCGCGGCAGGCCGCGCGCTTCCTCAGGCACTCCGACTCGACCGCGGCCGCGTGGCATCGCCCCGGGACCGACCAGCTCCCCGGGCACGACCTTCCCGACGAGGGCTCCAACGCCTGGGCGTTCGCGCCGAGCCGGACCACGTCGGGACACGCGATCCTCCTCCGCAACCCCCACCTGCAGTGGAGCGCGGGCTACTACGAGGCGCACGTCGTCGTCCCCGGGAAGCTCGACTTCTACGGCGACTTCCGCATCGGCGGCCCATTCGGTGTGATCGGCGGCTTCAACCGCGACCTCGGCTGGTCCACCACCAACAACGACCCGCTCCTCGCCCAGGTCTACGCGCTCGACGTCGATCCCGCGCACGACGACGCATTCGTCCTCGACGGCAGGTCCGTCCCGATCCAGCGCGAGCGGATCACCGTGGATTACGCGACCCCCAACGGCGCCGCGAGCGAGTCGCGCGACGTCGAGCGGACAGTGTTCGGCCCCGTCATCCGCCGCGCCGGCGGAAAGATCTACGTCCTCCACGCGGCGATGGACGGCGACGTCCGCGCCGGGATGCAGTTCCTCCGGATGATGCGCGCTCGTTCCCTCGCCGAGTGGAAGGACGCGATGCGCATGCGCGCGCGCCTCAACTCGAGCTTCACCTACGCCGACCGCGCCGGGAACATCTTCTATCTCTGGAACGCGGCGATCCCCTCGCTGCCGCACCCGAGCGCCGGCGACAGCGCGGCAGTCGCCGTCACCAGCGCGGCGCAGATCTGGTCGCACTATGTCCCCTTCGATTCGCTGCCTCAGCTGCTCGATCCCCCGGGCGGCTACATCCACAACGAGAACGATTCGCCGTACTACACCAACATGCGCGCGCCACTGGACCCGGCGCGCTTCCCCTCGTACTTCCCCGAGCCGGGACTTCGCCTTCGCAGCCAGCTCGCGATCTCCCTTATCGACACCCGTCGCCGGCTCGCCATGCGCGACGTGCTCGCGCTCAAGCAGTCGTACCGCATGCTCCTCGCCGACCGCGTTCGCGCCGACCTCGTCGCGGCGGTGCGCGCGTCGCGTCCCGATTCGAGCGTCTCACGCGCCATCGACGTCATCTCCCGCTGGGACGGGACCGCCGCGCCGGCGAGCCGGGGCGGAGTCCTCTTCGAGCTCTGGTGGCGGCGGTACACCGCCGGCACGCGCGCCGACACGATGTACGCGGAGCCGTGGAGCGCCGCCGCACCGACCACGACGCCGCGCGGACTGCGCTTCCCCGAGCGCGCGGCGGAGGCGTTCAGTGGGGCGGTGGCCGAAGC
>DASZNJ010000126.1:0-5154 GCA_035551575.1 Gemmatimonadaceae bacterium | reverse complement strand
AGGTCTCGTCGTTCAAGCTGCTCGCGACGCTCGCCCTCGCCGGCGCGGCGGCCGGCCTGCTGGTCGTCGCCGTCTATCGCGCGACGCTGCCGACGATCGAGAAGTACGCAGCGGTGAAGGAGGAGAGCGCGGTGCGCGAGGTGCTCAGGTCCGCCGCGCGCTGGGACACGCTCTACCTGCAGAAGGGAGCGCTCACGAAGACTCCGGACGGGCGCGACGATCGCAAGTCGCTCCCCCGCGCCTACCTCGGGTTCGACGCGTCAGGCACGCAGCTCGGCGCGGCGGTCACCGCGCAGGAACCCGGCTTCCAGGAGGAAGTGCTGCTGATGATCGGCTTCGAGCCAGCGACGGGAACGCTGATCGGCTTCAAGGTCGTGGACGAGAAGGAGACGCCGGGACTCGGCGACAAGATCGAGCGCGACACGTCGTTCAGCGGACAGTTCGCCGGCCGCCTGACGCCGCTCGCGGGGGTGAAGTCGCGCAGCGGCGACGATCCGCACCAGGTGCAGACCATCACCGGCGCGACGATCTCGTCGCGCGCGGTCATCCGCATCATCAACCACGCGGTCGAGCGCTGGCAGCCGCTGCTCGCCGCCTACGAGAAAGGAGGGGCCAGGTGAGCGCCACCGTCGCTCCCCCGGCGGTAACGCCGGCGTACGAGCCGGCCACCGTGAGTCCGCCCGAGTTCGTCACCGGTGCCCCGCCTCCGGCGACGCTCTGGGCCGACAGCTGGCGCGGCATCGCCGCCGAGAACCCCGTGCTCGTGCAGATGCTCGGCATGTGCCCGACGATGGCGGTGACCAACGTCCTCGCCAACGGGATCGCGATGGGGCTGGCGACGACCTTCGTACTCGTCGGCTCCGGGCTCTTCGTCTCGCTCTTCCGGAAGTACATCGCGCACGAGGTGCGGATCACCTCGTACATCCTGATCATCGCCACCTTTGTCACCCTCGCCGACCTCCTGCTCGCGGCGAGCTTCCCGGAGATCTCGAAGGCGTTAGGCCCGTTCATCCCGCTGATCGTGGCCAACTGCCTGCTCCTCGGGCGTGCCGAGGCGTTCGCGGCGAAGGTCGGCCCGGTGCGCGCGGTCGCCGACGGGATGGGGATGGGGCTCGGCTTCACGCTCTCGCTCTCGGCGATGAGCGCGATCCGCGAGCTGCTCGGCCGCGGCTCGCTGCTCGGCTTCGACATCATGGGCCCGCGGTGGGAGCCGTGGGTGTTCATGGTGCTGCCGCCGGGCGGCTTCTTCACCCTCGGGCTGCTGCTTATCACCGTCGCCTGGGTCGAACAGCGGAGGCGCCGCGCGCGCGCGGCGATCGCGGCATGAGCAACCTCGCCTGGATCTTCGTCTCGACGCTGGTGGTGAACAACTTCACCCTGGTGATGTTTCTCGGGCTCTGCTCGTTCTTCGGCGTGACGGCGAAGATCGAGACGGCCTGGCGGCTCGGGCTCGCCAACACCTTCGTGCTCGTCATAACGGCGGTGAGCGCGTGGGTGCTCAACACCTACGTGCTGATCCACACGCCGTACCTGCGGACGATCGCCTTCATCGTCGTCATCGCCTCGGCGGTGCAGATCGTCGAGATGGCGGTGAAGAAGTACCTGCCCGTGCTCTTCCGCCAGCTCGGGATCTACCTGCCGCTGATCACCACCAACTGCGCGATCCTCGGGCTGGCTCTGTTCCAGACGAGCCGGCACTACACCTTCGTCGAGGGGCTCGTCTTCGCGTTGGGCGCTGGCTTCGGCCTGACGCTCGCGTTGTCGCTGCTCGCCTCGATCCGCGAGCGGATGGAGGTCGCGGAGGTGCCGGTGATCGCGCGGCGGATGGGACTCGTGCTCGTCGCCGCCAGCTGCCTCTCGCTGGCCTTCATGGGATTCGCCGGGATGGGGAGCAAATGATCGACATTATCGTCGCGATGGTCCTGATGGCGCTGCTGTTCGTGCTCTTCGGTGCGATCAAGTATCGGGGGTGCACGGGGCACTGCGCTGGCTGCACCGGCGCCTGCGGGCGCGACCTGGGGGGACATGACGATGCCAAGTGACCTCATTCTCCGCCGCCCGGACCGGCGCGAATTTCTCACCATCGGGATGGGGGTGTTCGTCGCCCTCTCGCTGCCGGCCGCGCTGCGGCGGCGGACGCGGCTCGTCAAGCGCACCGTGCCGCTGATGGGCACGATCGCCGAGATCCAGGTCGCGCACTCCGACGCGCGCTTCGCCGAGGACGCGATCGACGCGGCGCTCGCCGAGCTGCGCTGGGCCGAGCGGACGATGACGCGTTTCCGCAGCGACTCCGACATCGGCCGCGCCAACATCGGCGCCGCGCGCGATGGCGTCCGCGTCACCGCGGAGACCGCGTTCGTGATCGCCGCCGCGCTGCGCGCCGCCTCGGCGAGCGGGGGCCGCTTCGACCCCGCGGTCGGCGAGGTTTCGGAGCTGTGGGACGTCCTCGAGCGGCACGAGCCGCCCCCGGAGCCTGACGTCCAGCGCCTCGCGGCGCGCGGCTTCTGGCGGAAGGTGGACGTCGATTCGCTCGGCGGCGCTGCCGCGGTGCGGTTCGAGGATCGCGACCTGCACCTCGACCTCGGGGCGATCGCCAAGGGGTACGCGATCGACCGGGCGACCGACGCGCTCCGCGCCCGCGGGGTGAAGCAGGCGATCGTCACCGTCGGCGGCGACCTCTACGCGTTAGGCGGCTCGCCCGACGGCGAGCCGTGGACCGTCGGCATCCGCTCGCCCCACGACCACGCCGCGCTGGCCGGGACGCTCCGCGTCAGCGACCGCGCGGTCGCCACCTCCGGCGACTACGAGCGCTTCTTCCGCTGGCGGGGGATGCGCTTCCACCACCTGATGGACCCGATGACCGCTGCCCCGCGCCTGACCCCGTTTCACAGCGCGACGGTGCTGGCCGCCCGGTGCATCGACGCCGACGCCGCATCGACATCCGTGTTCGGGTTGCCGCACGACGCCGCTCTCACCATCGCCCGCCGGCTCGACGCAAGCGCCGAGGTGGTTCCATTGACGTGAGCTCACGCAGGGAGTTAATCCCGGGGAGGATCACATGAAGAGCCAACAGATGTACTGCGGCGCGTGCGACCGCGAGGTCTGGGTGATGATCAGCGAGGCACCGCCGACGGAGGGTCAGGCGACGCTGCACGACGACGAGCTGGTCTGCCTCGAGATCGGCGCCCGCTGCACCGGCAACCTCTGCCCGATCGGGGCCGAGGCGCCTAACGCGATGGTGGCCCGCCTGATGCGGGCCGGTCTGTCGACGGAGGGGCTGCGGACGGTGACGTCGGAGTGCCCGACGTGCGGGCTGGTCGCGGAGATGGTCCTCTACGGCGACGGGAAGGCGGCATGCACGGCGTGCGGGAGCCCGGCGCGGTGGACGGTCGGGCACGCCGAGCCGCTGGCGTGATGCTGACGGGCTGCCTAACGCGCCGGCTCGACGTTGATCGCGATCGCCCGCCACCGGCCCTGGTTGAAGCGCAGCACGCTGAGCGTGCAGCGCGTCATGTGGCCGACGAGGATCGCGAGCCAGATGGTGAGCGGGGTGAGGGTTCCGGTCTGCCTTGCGAAGTAGCAGATCCCGAGGGGGACGGCGACTTGCGAGATGACCGAGATGTAGAGGGGGCTCTTCGTGTCGCCGGTCCCCTGGAGCCCACCCGTGTAGGTCAGCGCGACGGCGACGAACAGCCCGGACAGGCTCAATACGCGGAGCAGCTGCACTCCGAGCGCCACCACCGGGCCACCGTGCATGCCGAAGAGGCCCAGCAGCTGCGCCGGGAACAGCAGGAACACGATGCCGATGGCCGCCGCCCCGCCTAACGCGTAGCGGGCGGCGATGTGCACCGACTGCGTCGCCCGGTCGGGGTTGCGCGCGCCGAGGTTCTGACCCGCCGTCGCCGCCGCCGCCCCCATCAGCCCGACCGAGGTCCAGGTGACCAGCGAGAACAGCTGCGAATAGCTGACCGCGAACGCCGCCTGCGCCGGCGCGCTCTCCGGCAGCGACCCGATGAACGACAGCATCAGCACCCCGCCAATGTTCATCGCGATCCCCTGGATCCCGCTCGGCAGCCCGAAACGGAAGAGCGACCGGATGATCGCCCAGTCCGGCGCGAGCGCCCGCCCGCGCGGGAAGGCGATCACCCACCCCCCGGTCCACAGCTTCACCAGCGCGTAGCTGGCGACCAGCCCGGACGCGGTCGCCGTTCCCATCGCCGCCCCCTTCGTCCCGAAGGCGGGGATCGGGCCGAGCCCGCGAATGAGGATGAGGTTGAAGGCGATGTTGAGCAGCGTCAGCGCGATGCCAAGTACCATCGGGGTCCGCGCATCACCCGCCGAGCGCAGCGCACCGCCGAGCATGAAGAACACCAGCATCCCCGCGCTGAACAGGAACTGGATGCGCAGGAAGGGCAGCGCCTCGGCCTTCACGATCGGGGCGGCGTTGACGAAATCGAGCAGCCACGGCGACGAGAAGTACCCGATCGGCGCCATGATGCCGAGCGACATGACCACCGCGGTGAGGAACGCCTGGTACACGGTGCGATTCGCCATCACCTCGTCCCCCGCGCCGACGAACCGCGCGACCAGCACGCTCATCCCGATGAATACCGACGAGATGAAGACGATGACGATGATGAAGATCTGCGAGCTCACCCCGATCGCCGCGTTCCCGGTGAACCCGACGAGGTTCCCGACGAGGACGTGGTCGACGATCCCCTGCAGCCCGCCGAAGATGTTGGTGAGCATCGTCGGCCACGCGAGCTTCCAGACCGCGCGAGCGAGCGGCCCCTCGATGATCGAGCGGTCGTAGCGCGAGGCGGACGCGGGCGGCGCGGTCGATGCCATCGGCGAAAGCCTAGCGCAACCGCGCGGTGGAGTCGAGTAGCGCCGCGATCCCGGAGCGCGACGGTCTGGCCGCGAGCGGCGCCGCGCGGTAGGATCGTTCAGCGTTTGTGGCGTCCAGTCCGTATCAGTCCTCGCAGCGCCTTCGCGATCCCCTGCGAGGCGCGCGGTACCACCGGACGCCGATGCTGTCGGCGTCTTCCCTCCCAGTGGCACGCACCCGATCCCACCGTCATGAAGAACCGCCTCGTCTCCCTCGCAGCCGTCGCTGCCCTCGCGGCGTGCGCCGGAACCACTCCCCCGCCGAAA
>DASZNJ010000125.1:0-2552 GCA_035551575.1 Gemmatimonadaceae bacterium | reverse complement strand
CGACCACGCTCACCCCGGTCCGCGTCACCGCGTTAGGCGGGTCGCTCGCCCCGGCGCGCGTCCCCTACGCGGTCACCGTGGTCGTCCCCGCCGATGCCGCCCGCGTCCGCGCACCCCTCGCCCTCGACGACGCGCTGCGCGGCGTGCCGGGTCTTGCCGTCGACAACCGCTACAACATCGCGCTCGGCGAGCGGATCACCATTCGCGGCTTCGGCGCCCGTACCCAGTTCGGCGTGCGCGGGGTGCACGTCGACGTCGACGGCGTCCCGGCCACGATGCCCGATGGGCAGACGACGCTCAGCCACGTCGACCCGGCGAGCATCGGGAGCAGCGAGGTGCTGCGCGGACCGGCGTCCTCGCTCTACGGAAACGCCGCCGGCGGAGTGGTGCGGCTGACGACCGTCTCCCCGCTGCAGCTCGGCAACGACCTCCGCCTTTCGAGCAGCATCGCCGAACGCGGGACGGTCACGACCCGCGCGAGCGTCAGCGGCGTCGCCGGCGGGTGGGGCGGGGAAGCGCGGGCCAGCTCCCTCGACTACCGCGGCTTTCGGGTGCACTCGGACGCGCGCGACCTCCGCGGCGGAGCGCAGCTCGTTCGCGCCGGCGCTCGCGACACTGTCCGCCTGACGCTTGCCACAGTCGACTACGATGCCGACAACCCGGGCGGGCTCACCGACTCGGCGAGCGTCGCCGCTCCGCACACGGCGTCGGCGACCAACCTCCGCTATCGCACGGGCGAGAAGGGGAGCCACCGTCAGGCGGGAGTCGCGTGGCGCCGCTCGCTCGCCGGCTGGTCGCTCGACGCGAGCGGCTGGGGGCTGGGCCGGCACCTCGTGAATCCGATTCCCTTCCGCATCATCGACCTGAACCGGCGTGCCGCGGGGGCGCGGATCGCGATCGACCGCGGTCGGAGCGACGACCGCATCGCGGTCGGCGCGGGGGTCGAGCACGGCTCGCAATGGGACGACCGCCGCTCCTTCGAGAACCGCGATGGCGTCCGCGGCGCGGTCGCCCTCGACCAGAACGAGCGCGTCGCGTCGAACGGGGCCTTCGTCCGCGCCGCGGTCGCGGTCACTCCGGTGATCAGCGCGCTCGCCTCGCTCCGTGGCGACCGCGTCGCGTTCAGGGTCGACGACGACCTCGTCACCGCGACCGATCCGGACGATGCCGGATCGCGAACGATGAGCGCTCTCAGCCCCTCGGTGGGCGTCGCGTGGACGCCGACCACGCGCGTCTCGACCTACGCGAACGTCTCGACCGCGTTCGAGACGCCGACTACCACCGAGCTCGCGAACCGGCCGAATGGTGCGGGGGGAATGAACCCGGACCTCGCCCCGCAGCACGTCGTCGCCACCGAGGTCGGGGCCCGTGCGACGTTAGGCAGCCTCGGCTCGGCGACCCTCGCGCTCTTCGACGCGCGGATCCGGGACGCCCTCGTCCCGTTCGAGGTCCCGGCGGCGCCCGGTCGACAGTTCTACCGCAATGCCTCGCGCGCGCGGCAGCGCGGGGTGGAAGCCAGCGCGTCCGCGCTCATCCAGCCCTGGGCGCTCGCCCGGGTGGCGGCGACGCTCGTGGATGCGCGCTTCGCCGCTAGCGATTCGGCGGCGGGGCTGGTCTCCGGGCGGCGGATCCCGGGAGTGGCGCCTTTCCGCGCCGATCTGTCGCTGACCGCGGGCGCGGGCGGCCCGGTCCGCTCCGAGCTGCTCGCGACCGTCCAGTCGCGTACCCCCGCCGACGACGCGAACATCGCCTGGGCGCCGGGGTTCACGGTCGTCGACGTGACCGCCGCCCTCGCGCCGCGCGGAATCGGCGCCGTCTCGCTCTCGGCGGCGGCGTCGCTCTCGAACATCTTCAACCGGCGCTACGACACGTCGGTCGTGCCGAACGCAGCTCGAGGACGCTTCTTCGAACCGGGACCCGGCCGGACACTCACGGTCACGGTTGAAGTCTCGCGTCACCGTGACCCGCGCTGAGCCTCGCTCTTTCGCGAATTCGAAGTCGGCCATAAGTTGACGACGGCGATCGAGCCGAGGCCGGCAGCGATCGTGCGAGCATACCTGCCCTGGGAGATTCACGGATGATCGTCAGACGCACCGGCCCCGGCGAGAGCCGGAGTCAGAACACGACGCGCCCGGCGCGCGAGGCGAAGGCGCCTCGCTGGCCGGCCCATCGTGTGCCCGCGGCTGAGGGCGTCCGCGAGGGCGCAGACCGCGCGTGACGGCACCGGCGACGCCACCCCGGACCGGACCGGCCGCCCCGAAGGACAACGCGACGGAAGCCACGAGCCCGGCCTGGTCCGTCGACGAGGCCGAGTCACTGCTCCGCACCCTGCCGGCGATCGCGTCGGCGAAGGTGCTCCGCGACGCCGACGGCGTCGTTCGCGACGTGCACATCCTCGCCACCACCGACCTCGGGCCGAAGCAGATCGTGCGCAACGTCGAGAGCGCGCTGCTCGCGCGGTTCGGCGTCCGGCTCGACCATCGCGCGATCTCGGTCGCGCAGAGCGCGACCGCGCGAGTGGCCGAGGCGGCGCGCGCGCCCGCACCGGCGGC
>DASZNJ010000124.1:0-2140 GCA_035551575.1 Gemmatimonadaceae bacterium | reverse complement strand
CGACACCATCTCGCTCACCGACGACACGCTGTCGGCGGCGGGCACCGCGTGCATCGGCGCACGCAGCGCCGAGCTCACGCTCACCCGCCTGACGCTCAGCCAGTGCGGGGTCGGCGACATGCCGGCGGTCCGCCTCATCGGCGGCGCACTCGCCGTCGACCTCCTCGACATCAGCGGGACGAACCCGCGCGCCATCGTCGTCGACAGCGCGCGCCGCGCCTCGCTCCGGCGGACGACCCTGCGCGGGCCCAACGCGGCGACCGTCGGCATCGCCGGCAATGGCGGCATCGACCTCACCGCCGACAGCGCGATCATCACCAACAGCTTCGTCACCGGCTATCCCGACCGCGCCGCGATCTGGCTGAGCGGCGGCGTCGTCCGCGCCGACAGCAACAGCGTGAATCGCAGCCGCACCGGGATCGCCGTCGCACGGGCCGCGGTGTCGCTCGACATCCGCGACGACGACCTCTACGACGCCGACACCGCCGCCCTCGCCGTGAGCCTGGCGACGCCGGTGAACGCCCCCGGAATCTGGTGGGGCGATGGGCGCGGACCGCGCGGCACTTCGACCGCGACCGTCGGCGACACCGTGACCGGCCCGGTGGTCACGTCTCCGTATCGTGGATCGCCGCTGCGCAACGGGATCACCGCGACCCGGATGCGGAAGCTCCGCGGGGACAACCAGAGCGGCCTCCAGCTCACGACGCTCGCGCTTCCGTTCAGCGTCCGCGTCACCGACGCTGACGGCCTGCCGGTCGCCAGCAAGACCGTCACCTTCGCGCTCCCGGGTTCCAGCCGGAGCTCCTTCACCGGCGGACAGAAGTCGGTCAACGTGATCACCAACGCCAGCGGCATCGCCGAGGCGACGCTGACCCTTGGCCGGAACCCGTCCGACAACACCGTGACGGTGACATCCCCCGGCGTCAGCGACGTCCTCGTCTTCACCGTGTTCGCCTACTGATGCAGTGCCCGCGTTGCGCGAACGATGTCGTCACCGGGGCGAAGTTCTGCCTCGAGTGCGGCGCGTCGCTCGCCGATCCCGGTGCGGACACGATGTTCATGGACCAGGACGAGAGCCTGATCGTGCTCCGTTCGCTCCAGCGCATCCTCGCCGGGGAGTTCGCGGTCGAGCGCGAGATCGGCCGCGGCGCGATGGCGATCGTCTACAAGGCGACGGAGACCGAGCTGAATCGCACCGTCGCGCTGAAGGTGCTGCCGCCATCGGCGCCCGTCAGCCGCGCCGTCGCCGAGCGCTTCAAGCGTGAGGCGCGGCTTGCCGCCTCCCTCGACCACCCGAACATCATCCCCGTCTATCGCGTCGGCCAGGCGGGGAGCACGCACTTCATCGCGATGAAGTACGTGGACGGCCGCGGCCTCGACGAGATCCTCGAGTCGCAGGGACCGCTGCCGATCCCGGCGGTGCTGCACGTCCTGCGCTCGGCGGCCTCGGCGCTCGCCTACGCGCATCGCCAGGGGATCGTCCATCGAGACGTGAAGGGCGCCAACATCATGGTCGACCGCGACGGCCGGGTGATGGTCACCGACTTCGGCATCGCGCGGGCCATGGAAGACGCCTCGCTCACCGCGACCGGCTCGGTCGTCGGGACCCCGTTCTACATGAGCCCCGAGCAGTGCGCGGCGAAGCGCATCGGTCCGCAGAGCGACCAGTACTCGCTCGGTGTCGTCGGCTTCCAGATGCTCACCGGGTTCGTCCCGTTCAACGCCGAGACGCTGCCCGGGATCATGCACCACCACTTCTACACCCCGGTTCCCGATCTCGGGGCCTCGCGCCAGGGAGTTCCTCCCGCGTTGATGACGATCATCAACCGGGCGCTGTCGAAGAAGGCGGACCACCGCTACGCGACCACCGAAGAGATGCTCGAGGCACTCGAGGCCGTGCCGTTCAGCGCCGAGGATCGCCGGCAGGGTGAGGACGACCTGCGCACGCTCGCGCGCGGCGGGCTGCTCCTGCGCATCGAGGCCGATCCCCTCCCGCCGATGATCGACCCGACCCGCGGGACGCCGACCGGCACCGTGCCCGTGCTGCCACCGAGGCGGCGGCGAATCGACTGGAGGGTGGGGGCGGCGGCGATCATCCTCGGCGCGGCGGGGTTGGCGTGGACCGGCGCGTCGCTGCGCG
>DASZNJ010000123.1:0-5868 GCA_035551575.1 Gemmatimonadaceae bacterium | reverse complement strand
CACCGGCCAGGCGGCGCTTGATTCCGAGGGTCGCGGCGCGGGGTGAGCCGCGCCCATTGGCAGCGTCAGATGAAGGAGGAAGGAAGAACGATGCAGAAGCGCAAGCTGGGGACGCTCGAGGTCTCCGCGTTAGGCTACGGGGCGATGGGGCTCAGCTCGGCATACGGCCCGGCAGCGGATAAGAAAGATGCGATCGCGATCCTCCGCGCCGCGGTCGAGCGGGGGGTGACGCTCTTCGACACGGCCGAGGCGTATGGACCCTTCACCAACGAGGAGCTGGTCGGCGAGGCGCTCGCGCCGTTTCGCGACCATGTCGTGATCGCGACCAAGTTCGGCTTCGGGATCAACCCGGACGGGACGCGCTACGGGCTCGACTCGCGGCCCGGGCACATCCGCCAGGTGGCCGACGCGGCGCTGAAGCGGCTCCGGGTGGACACGATCGACCTGCTCTACCAGCACCGCGTAGATCCCAACGTCCCGATCGAGGATGTCGCCGGGACGGTGAAGGAGCTGATCGCGGCGGGGAAGGTGAAGCACTTCGGGCTCTCCGAGGCGAGCGCGAAGACGATCCGCCGCGCGCACGCGGTGCAGCCGGTGACCGCGGTGCAGAGCGAGTACTCGCTCTGGACGCGCGACCCGGAGCACAACGGGGTGCTCGCCGCCTGCGAGGAGCTGGGGATCGGCTTCGTCGCCTTCACGCCGTTAGGCGCTGGCTTCCTGACGGGCAAGATCGACCCGAGCACGAAGTTCGCCGCCAGCGACTTCCGGAACATCTCGCCGCGCTTCGCCGAGGACGCGCGGGCGGCGAACATGGCGGTGGTGGAGCTGCTGAAGCGCGTCGCCGCCGGGAAGAAGGCGACGCCGGCGCAGATCGCCCTGGCATGGTTGCTTGCCAGGAAGTCATGGATAGTACCAATTCCGGGGACGACCAGGCTCGATCGCCTCGACGAGAACCTCGGCGCCGTGAACGTGAAGCTCACCCCCGGCGACCTCCGCGAGATCGACGACGCGGTGGCGAAGATCCCGGTGCAGGGAGCCCGGCTCCCGGAGGCGGTGCTCGAGCTGACGAACGGGTGAGCGGCATCGAGCCGACGACACCGCGCGCAACCTTCGACCGGACAGGATCATGACCGTCATCAGGCTTTCCATCGTCGCCGCGCTCGCCGGCATCGGAGCGAGCGCAGTGCAGGCGCAGACACCGGGCCCCGGTCCCGCGCCAGTGCAGGCGTCGCAGTTCACCCAGTGGAAGGTGCCGAAGGGCTTTCACGTCGACATCTACGCCGACAAGGTGGAGAACGCGCGCCAGATGGCGCTCGGGCCGAAGGGGACGCTGTTCGTCGGGACGAGGACGGCGGGGAAGGTGTACGCGGTAGTCGACAGCAACGGCGACCAAAAGGCCGACCGGGTGATCGTGCTCGCCAGCGGGCTCAATCAGCCTAACGGGATCGCGGTTCGCGACGGCGCGCTCTACGTGGCGACGGCGGAACGGGTAGTCCGCTACGACGACGTCGAGGAGCACCTCGACTCGCTGCCGGCGCCGGTGGTCGTCCGCGACAGCCTGCCGAACCCCGGGACCGGCCACAGCTGGAAGACGATCGCCTTCGGCCCCGACGGGCTGCTCTACATGTCGGTCGGCGCGCCGTGCAACGTCTGCGTCTCCGGTCCCATGGTCTCGGCGATCCTGCGGATGAAGCCCGACGGGTCGAACATGGAGGTGTTCGCGGAGGGGGTGCGGAACAGCGTCGGCCTCGCCTGGCACCCGGTGACGAAGGAGTTGTGGTTCACCGACAACGGCCGCGACAGGATGGGGGACGACGTCCCGAGCGACGAGCTCAATGTCGCCTGGAAGCCGGGGCTGCACTTCGGCTTCCCGTACTGCCACCAGGGGGACGTCAAGGATCCGGAGTTCGGCGCCCAGCGGGCCTGCGCGACGACGGTGCGGCCGGCGCGGAAGCTCGGCGCCCACGTCGCCGCGTTAGGCCTCACGTTCTACACCGGGAAGATGTTCCCGGCGCGCTACCGGAACGCGGCGATCATCGCCCAGCACGGCTCGTGGAACCGGTCGTCGCCGAGCGGCTACCGGGTGATGGTGGCGCGGACGAACGGGCGGCGGGTGACGAGCTACGAGCCGCTGGTCGAGGGATTCATCCCGTCGGGGAGTCCCGGCGGGTGGGAAGCGGGGCGGGCGGCGATCGGCCGGCCGGCGGCGGTGCTGCAGCTGCCTGACGGTTCGATCCTGATCAGCGACGACACGGGGAACCGGATCCTCCGGGTCACCTACAAGGCGCCAGGCGCCTGACGTCCTCAGAGGACACTCCATGCGCAACGCGACAACAGTTGGCCTGATCGGTACGCTCGCCGCCTGCCTGACGCTCGTGCCGGCAGTGCGGGCGCAGGGTCCCGCCGAGGTGACGATCAACGGCACAGGCGTCCAGGCGGAGAACCTGACGTCGAGCCGCGACGGCAGCGTGTACTTCGGCAGCATGGCGACGGGGACGATCTATCGCGCCGCGCCGGGCGCGGCCAGCGCCGAGCCGTGGATCGTTGCGTCGGCGGCCGGGCTGACGCGGGTACTCGGCGTCCTCGCCGACGACCGGAGCAGCACGCTGTGGGTCTGCCAGAACGCGACGGACGGGCGCAATGGCGCGCCGGTGACGGGGCAGACCGCGCTGCGGTCGTTCGACCTGAAGACGGGCGCGGCGAAGGGGACGTATCCGTTCCCGCCTGACGCCGGCATCTGCAACGACATCGCGATCGGGCCCGACGGGACGGCGTACGTGTCCGAGTCGTTCCGCGGCCGCATCCACCGGCTGAAGCCCGGCGCGACGGCGCTCGAGGTGTGGGCCAGCGACAGCGCGCTCTCGGTGATCGACGGCATCGCGGTGCTCGGCGACGGCGCGGTGTACGCGAACAATTTCATGAGTGGGAAGCTCTATCGCGTCCCGGTGAACGCCGACGGGAGCGCGGGCGCGGTCGTACCGATCGAGACCTCGCAGCCATTCGTCCGCCCCGACGGATTGCGCAGCGTCGGCCCGCGCACGCTGCTCCAGGCCGAGCAGCAGGGGCGCGTCACCGAGCTGACGATCGAGGGGAATCGCGCCGCGGTGCGGGTGGTGCGCGACGGACTGGCGCGCCCGTCAGGGGTGACGCTCGTCGGCGACCGGGCGGTGATCCTCGTCGACTTCGCGAAGGGGGTAGTCGTGCCGTATCGCGCCGGGGGGGCTCAGCGGGCGATGATGCCGCCCGCCCCGCCGCCGACGAAGGCGGAGCAGGAGGTCCTCGATCTCTCGAAGGAGAAGTGGCGCTGGATGGCGGAGAAGAAGGCCGACACGCTGGCGGCGCTCTTCCACGACAAGGCGGTGTTCGTCCACATGGGCGGGAGCTGGGGGAAGGCGCAGGAGGTCGCGATCATCCGCAGCGGCGGGATCCACTACAAGCACGCGGAAATCTTCGAATCGTCGGCGCGGATCATCGGCTCGACCGCGATCGTGCTGAGCAGGATCCGCCTCGACGCGGTGGTCGGCGGGAACGAGGTGACGAACCCGTTCCTGGCGACGGAGGTGTACGTGAAGCAGGGCGCGAAGTGGAAGCTGGCGTCGCTGTCGTTCACGCGGCTGCTCGGGGAGTAGGAGGGGCGGGGTCAGGCGCATGGCGCGTGCTGCCTGACGCTCATCGCCGCCGGCTCGGCGTACGGCCGCTTCGCGACGACCTCGATGATGCGCCCGGCGAGCTGGCAGCCGGGGTTGGAGCAGGAGAAGATCTCCCCGGGCGGGGGCAGGGCCGCAAGGAGCGCGTGTCGCCTAACGCCTGTTCAGGTCGACCTGCATCCCCAGCGAGACCACGCTCTGCATCCCCTTCGCGCCGAGGTAGACGCGGTCCGAACCGCGGATCATGAAGGTCCGCACCCGGACGAGGAGCATCGGCTCGACGAACCCGCCGCCGGGGATGCTCATCTTGTCGACGTGGCAGTCAACGCAGTTGTCGATGCTGCGGCGGGTCATCGTCCCGCTCGCGCCGAGGTTCAGAGCGAAGCCGACCGGGAACGACGCGGGAAGTCCGGTGCGGAACCCGGTCGAGGCGGAGAAGTAGGTCACGTTCGCGCTCGACTTCCTGTTCCCGCCGGTGGTGGCCTGGGTGAACTGCGCCCTGTCGTCGAGGAACTGGCCACCGATGTCAGCGAGGAAGAGAAAGTGCTTCTTGACGACGACACCGCCGTCAAACTGGAGCCCCCACGCGCGATCGCCGACGTTCGAGCTGGCGGCGGCGTCGGGATCGATCGAGAGGGTGCCGATGGAGAAGCCGAGTGTCGGCACGACGTTGCGGGGCTTCGGGGACGCCGACTGGGCGAGGACGGCGTGCGCGGGGACGGTGAGAAGGGCGGCGGCGGCGAGATGGCGAAGCTGCATGAATCGATGTCCGTGTCGGTGGTGGGGCGCTGCTGTGCGAGTCCCGAAGGACGCGCCGTCCCGCGCGCCGGTCACGCGGCTGACAGAATATTTACAGCTGCGCGGAGCACCGCCGCGCCATGCTGGCGGTCGCTCTCCCGCGCAGCGCGTGGCGGCCCTGGCTGCTGCCCGGGGCTCGACTCGAGCCGGCCGGCGGAAGCCGCGCGCGGGGCTGTCGAGGTCATTACACTGAGGGAATGGTCTCCCGCTCGCGAGGTCTCCCCCGGGGCGCCCTGCTCGCCCTGTTCGCCGCGATCCTCTTCGGGGCGAGCGCGCCGTTCGCCAAGCTCCTCCTGCGGGGCGCGGCACCGCAGCTCCTCGCCGGCCTCCTCTATCTCGGCTCCGGGCTCGGGCTGCTCGTGGTCTGGCTCATCCGCCGCGGCGGGAACCGTGAGGCGTCGCTCACCCGGCGCGACGCGCCGTGGGTCGTCGCGGCGATCGGCTTCGGGGGGGTGCTCGCGCCGGCGCTGCTGATGACGGGGCTGGCGCGGACGCCGGCGTCGAGCGTGTCGCTGCTCCTCAACCTCGAGACGGTGTTCACCGCGCTGCTCGCCTGGTTCGTGTTCCGGGAGCACTTCGACCGGCGCATCGCGCTCGGGATGGTGGCGATCGTCGCCGGCGGCGCGCTCCTCTCGTGGCAGGGGCGCGTCGCGTTAGGCGGGATGACCGGGCCGCTGCTGGTGGCGGCGGCAACGCTCTGCTGGGCGATCGACAACAACCTGACGCAGAAGGTGTCGGCGGGCGACCCGGTGCAGATCGCGATGCTCAAGGGGCTGGCGGCGGGGAGCGTCAACACCGCGCTCGCGCTCGCGTTAGGCGCGCGGTGGCCGGCGGTGCCGCGCCTCGCCGGGGCCTTCGTCCTCGGCTTCCTCGGCTACGGGCTGAGCCTCGTGCTGTTCGTCCTCGCCCTCCGCCGGCTCGGGACGGCACGGACGAGCGCCTACTTCTCGTCGGCGCCCTTCGTCGGCGCGGTGACGTCGCTCGTCGTGTTTCGCGAGCGGCCGACGGTCGCCCTCGTCGCCGCGGCGGCGCTGATGGCGGTCGGGGTCTGGCTGCACGTCACCGAGCGGCACGAGCACGAGCACCACCACGAGGCGATGGAGCACGAGCACCCGCACGTGCACGACGAACATCATCAGCACGCGCACGCGCCAGGCGACCCACCCGTGACCGACCCGGTGGCGCATTCACACGGGCACCGGCACGAGCCGTTGGTGCATTCGCACCCGCACTACCCGGACATTCATCACCGGCACGGACACGAGTGATGGTCGTGGTGAGCCGTTCGATGCGTCGGACGGGAAGCTGCGTCGCGGCGGGCGGGCATCAACAGGAGGAACGACGATTTCGCGGATTTCGCGGATGACGCGGATACTGCAAAAGGCTTGAATGGTTGAACCCCGATGCATGAGCTGCATGGCAG
>DASZNJ010000122.1:0-3860 GCA_035551575.1 Gemmatimonadaceae bacterium | reverse complement strand
CGCCGGCGGCGCCCTCGCGCGGCGCGGCGCGCAACGCCCCCGCGGCCGGCGATCCGCTCGACGATCTCCGCGCCCGGGTCAACGCCGACAGTGGCAACGCCGGGCTGCGCCGTGCGCTCGCTGAAGCGCTGTTCGAGCGCGGCCACCGCGATGAGGGGCTGTCGGAGCTCGAGCTGGCGATGATCGGCTTCGAGCGCGCGAACGACCTCGATGGGGCCTCGTCGATCGCCGACGAGATCATTCGCCTCAACCCGAATTCGGTCCGCCACCACCAGAAGCGCGTCGAATACGCCTTCCGGACGAACGACCGTTCACGCCTGGTCGACGCGTATCTCGAGCTTGCCGACGCCCTCTTCCGGAGCGGCCAGGCGGACAAGGCGCGCACGGTCTACCAGCGGGTCCTCGAGCTGGCCCCCGAGGAGATCCGCGCGCAGGCGGCGCTGAGCGCGTTCATCGACCCGACCGCGGCGCCTAACGCTGCGCGCAAGTCGCCGCCGGCGCCCGATCGCAGGTCGGCCGGCACTCCGGAGCGGTCGGGCGTCTTCCGGCGCTACACCGGCGAGGCGAAGCGCGAGCCCGAGCCCGAGCCGGCCAAGGTCGAGCCGAAGATCCCGACCGATCCGGCGGGCTTCGTCAACCTCGGCGAGTGGATCCGCGACGACGACCAGCCGAAGTCGACGCGCATGGTCGTGCAGGAGCAGGCGCCGAGCGGCAACGAGGAGGCCGACTTCGCCGACATGCTGCGCGCCTTCAAGCAGGGGGTGGCGCAGAACGTCGAGGAGGAGGATCACCAGGCGCACTACGACCTCGGCGTCGCCTACAAGGAGATGGGACTCGTCGACGAGGCGATCAGCGAGTTCCAGAAGGCGCTGCGCGGTCCGCATGACCGCGTCCGCGCCTACGAGTCGCTCGGGCAGTGCTTCCTCGAGAAGTCGCAGTTCCAGGTCGCGGCGACGCTGCTCTCGCGCGCCCTCGTCGAGCCCGGCCACAACGACGAGCAGCTCGTCGGCGTGCTCTATCTCCTCGGCTACTGCCACGAGGCGCTGCAGCAGTGGTCCGAGGCGCTCGTCTACTACCAGCGCGTGTTCGCGGTCGACATCGAGTTCCGTGACGTGAGCGATCGCATCGCCGCGCTCGAGCGGGTCGCCACTTGAACGCGATCCCGCGCCCGTCGGCCGCACCTGACCTTCGCGACATCCAGGCGCCGGTCCGCGACGCGCTCGACCGGGTCGCCGACGAGCTGCGCCGGATCGTCGCCGCCGACTTCGGGCTGATCACCGAGGTGAACGAGCACCTGCTGCGGATGCGCGGGAAGATGTTCCGCCCGACGCTGACGCTGCTCGCGAGCCAGGTCGACGACCGGCCGCTGGCGCGGGTGACGACGCTCGCCGCGGTGATCGAGCTGATGCACCTCGCGACGCTCGTGCACGACGACGCGGTCGATCACTCGACGCTGCGCCGCGGGATGCCGACGATCAACGCCCTGTTCAGCCACCAGGTGTCGGTCATCATGGGCGACTACCTGTACTCGCGCGCGTTAGGCACGCTGGTCAAGGGCGGGGACATCGAGCCGCTGCGCATCCTCACCGACGTCTCGACGCAGATGACCATCGGCGAGATGCGCCAGCTGGCGTCGTTCGACCGGCTGGCCTTCTCCGAGGACGATTACTACGCCCTCAACCGCGCCAAGACGGCGTCGCTCCTCTCGGGAGCCTGCGAGATCGGGGCGATCAGCGGGGCGGAGCGGTACCGCGCCGAGCTCCGCCGCTACGGGGAGCTCCTCGGGATGGCCTTCCAGGTCGCCGACGACCTGCTCGACTACACCGCCGATGCGGCGGTGACCGGGAAGCCGACGGGTCTCGACCTGCGGGAACGGAAAGTGACCCTGCCGCTCATCGCCGCGCTTCGCGAGATGGGGCCGGCCGCGCGGGCACGCGTCGACGCGATGTTCGCGCAGGACACCCCGGACGACGCGAGCATCGCCGAGGTGGTGGCGATCGTCGCCGAGTCGGGTGGGATCGAGTACGCACGACGGAAGGGAGAGTCGTTCGCCGACGAAGCGGACGCGGCACTGGGCGGGCTGCCCGAGAGTCCCGCGCGTGCAGCGCTTTCCGATGCGATCACGTACGTAATGGAGCGTCGATGGTAATAAGTTCAAGACAGGGATCGTCGCGGCACCGTCCGGGGTTTCATCTTGCGGTGCTGACCATCGGTTTCATCGTCGGTGGCTTCATGACGCACTTCTGCCGGAAGTTCCTGCCGGCGGGAGCGGTGAAGGAATTCCTCACGACCGGCGTCACGCCGTCGTTCGGACCCGTCAGCATCGATCTCGTGATTCTCAAGTTCGCGTTAGGGCCGGTCGCCCTGGATGTCTCGCTGCTGAGCCTCGCCGGAGTGCTCGTGGCCTATCTGATCGCCCGGTCATTGTTCTAGCCGTCGCGAGGGAGGGCGTTATGGGGTTGGGAAATATCGGCTTCACCGAGATCATGCTCCTGCTCGTCGTCGTGCTGCTGCTGTTCGGCGCGAAGCGGATCCCCGAGATCGCCGGCTCGTTCGGCAAGGGGATCAAGGAGTTCAAGAAGAACATGAACGACGTCCAGCGGGACATCACCGAGTCGGTCCGCGACGACCGCGTCGCCCCGCCCGCGGCGCGCGACTCGCTCGCCCCCGGCGAGCGCCCCGCCCCGCGCGACGCCGCGTCCACGGAAGAGCGCCCGGAGCCGAAGCGGCTGCTCAGCTGAGGAAGGCCAGAGGGGGCCAGGGGCCAGGTGCCAGCAACTGCTCACGCAGTGCCTGACACCTGGCCCCTGGCCCCCTTTCTATCGCCGTCGCTCGACGCTGACGGCTGAAGCCTGACGGCTGCCTCTCAGCTTTCGCTCGTCCGCCGCGCAGCCTGCTCGATCTTCTTCTGGTTGTTCACGATCTTCGCCTCGGCGCGGAGGTTCGCCACGAAGTCCTGAACGCGCTTGCGGCGCAGCAGCTCCTCGAGCTGCGCGCGCTGGGCGACCTTCTGGGCTTCGAAGGCGCCGCGCTCGGCGAGCTTGCGGGCGTCCACCCGTTCGACGACGACCGCGTCGGGGGTGCGGATCGGGGCGCTGACCACGCCGATCGGGAGCGAGAACGCCGCCCCGATCGCCTGGTTGTAGCGGCCGATCTCGGGGAGGATGCTGTTGCGCGTGAACATCGGCGTCTGGACCGCGGTCAGCCCGCGCTTCTGCGCCGCCGCCTCGAGCGACGTCGCCGCGGCGTCGCGGGCGAGGCTGTCGGCCTGGGCGACGAGCATGGCGATCTTCTTCTCCCGGCGCACCGCCGCCGTGAGGTCGGCCCGCGCCGACTCCAGCGTCGGGACCCCGCCGTGGTCGATCGAGTCGAGCCGCGCGAGGTAGTAGGCGTTGTCGGCGTCGATGAGGTCGCTCGTCTCCCCGGGCTGCGCGCCCTTGAACGCCCAGGCGCTGACGTCCGGGACGTAGGCGCCGTTCATCAGCGCCGGCTGCCCCTCGACCACCGTCGTGCGGGCGATCGTCAGGCCTAACGCCTTCGCGGCGCTGTCGAACACCTCCGGGCGGGTCTTGCCGGCGGCGCGGCCGAGCTGGTCGGCGAGGCGGTCGGTCGCCGTCGCGGCCGAGTCGCGCTGCTGGATCGGGATCAGGATGTGGCTGACCGAGATCGTGTCGCCCTTCCGCTCGTCGAGCCTGATCAGGTGGAAGCCGAACTGCGTCTGCACCGGCTGGGAGATCTCACCGGTCTTGAGCGCGAAGGCGGCGTCCTCGAAGGCCTTCACGAAGCGGCCGCGCGGCCCGCGCCCGAGCGAGCCGCCCTGCGACGCCGACGCGGTGTCCGACGATTCCGCCCGCGCGACG
>DASZNJ010000121.1:0-11060 GCA_035551575.1 Gemmatimonadaceae bacterium | reverse complement strand
CCCGCCGCGGAGCGTCGTCGACCGCGCGGCCGGCGTCTACGTGAAGACGGGCGGCGACCTGCGCGAGGTCGTGCGCAGCATCGTCACGAGCCCGGAGTTCTTCTCGCGCGCAGCGTGGCGCGCGAAGGTGAAATCGCCGCTCGAGCTCGTGGCCAGCGCGCTGCGCGCCGCTGATGTCCGCGCCGACGCGACGCCGCGCGTCGCGCGCACGCTCGCGATGCTCGGACAACCGCTCTACGGACACCAGACCCCTGACGGCTGGCCCGAGCGCAGCACCGAGTGGCTGAGCGCGGGAGCGGTCGCCAACCGGGTGAACTTCATCGCCATGCTCGTCGCGCGGCCGCGGGTGAGCGACTCGCTGCGCACCCTCCTCGAGTCCCCCGATTTCCAGCGGAGATAGATCATGCAGCGCCGCATCTTCCTCAAGTCGGGTGCGCTCGCACTCGTGACGATGGGCCTCAGCCCGCGCTTCCTCCGGCGCGCGGTGCTCCACGCCGAGTCCCGTGCGGCGACCAGGGGAAAGACGCTGATCTGCCTCTTCCAGCGCGGAGCGGCCGACGCGCTCAACGTCGTCGTTCCGCATGGCGACCCGTTCTACTACTCGCTGCGCCCGTCGATCGCGATCGCCGCGCCGGCGCGTGCGGCGGCCGGCGATGGGGCGCTCGACCTCGACGGATTCTTCGGGCTGCATCCCGCGCTCGCCCCGCTCGTCCCGCTCTACCAGCGCGGGATCCTCGCGCCGATCCACGCGGTCGGCAGTCCGAGCTCGACCCGGTCGCACTTCGACGCGCAGGACTTCATGGAGACGGCCACCCCCGACGACAGGAGCACGCGCGATGGATGGCTGAACCGGCTGCTCTCCGCGACGAACCGTGAGGCATCGGCGCGCCTCGCTGCTGCCGCGGGCGATCAGGCGACGCCCGCCGCACTGCGCGGCATCGCCCTCGCCGCGCAGCCGCCGCGCGCGCTCGACGGGGCCGCGCCGACGATCGCGCTTCGCTCGCTCGAGGAGCTGCGCATCCGAGCCGGAGGTCCCGATGCGGCGCAGCTCGAAGCGCTCTACCAGACGATGGGCGCCGACCTCGTCCACGGCGACGGCGCCGACGCACGCGAAGCGACGCGGATCCTTCGCCGTCTCGATCCCGCGGCATACGCGCCGTCGAATGGCGCGACCTATCCACGGAGCGACTTCGGCCGACGGCTCGAGCAGATCGCGCAGCTGGTGAAGGCGGATGTAGGGATGGAGATCGCCTTCGCCGACGTCGGCGGATGGGACACCCACGTCAACCAGGGTGGCGCGACGGGACAGCTCGCCGGGCGGCTCGATGACTTCGCGCGCTCGATCGCCGCGCTCGTCACCGATCTCGGCGAGCGGATGCGCGACGTCGTGATCCTCACGATGTCGGAGTTCGGGCGGATGGCGCGCGAGAACGGCAATCGCGGCACCGACCACGGCCACGCCGGCGCGATGTTCGCCATCGGAGGGAGCGTGCGCGGGGGTCGCGTTTACGGCCGCTGGCCCGGGCTCGGACCCGACCAGCTCTACGAGGGGCGCGACCTCGCGCTCACCACCGACTTCCGCTCGGTCTTCGCCGAGATCGCCCAGAAGCACATGGGCGCCACGCGGAGCGAGGCGCTGTTCCCGGGGTTCGCGCCGGCTCCCGCCGGCGCGTTAGGCATCGTCTAGAAGCTGAAGATCTTCTTCAGCGCCTTGCCGATCTTCTGGCCGACGCTGGCGACGGCGGCCTGGATCGGCTCCTCGACCGGCGCGTGCTCGCGACAGAGCTCCGTCGGCTCGGTGCCCGGCTTGAACCATTCTTCCTGGGTCGTCGGGCACCATTCGCTCGCCAGCTCGCCGGTCGTCGCGTCGATCACGCGGCTCACCATCCCCGCCGGCGGAGTCCACCAGGCGTCAGTGCCCGTCTCCCGCCAGCCGCGCTCGTAGAACTCGGCCCACGCCGGCGCGGCGAACCGCCCCCCCGACGCGCCGCCGGGCAGCGGGCGCGGGGTATCGTAGCCGAACCAGACCGCCGCGACGATCGTCGGCGAGTAGCCGACGAACCAGATGTCCGCGTTGTTGTTCGTCGTCCCCGTCTTCCCGGCGATCGGGCCGGTGACGCCGACGTCGCGCACGGCGTGTCCCGTCCCATGGTCGACGACGGAGCGGAGCATCGACGTCACCTGCCACGCATCGCGCGGATCCATCACCGGGGTGAGCACCGGCTCGCTGCTCCAGAGCAGCGTTCCATCGGGTCCCTCGACGCGGCGCACCAGCCGCGGCGCGACGCGATAGCCGCCGTTCGCGAACGGCGAGTAGGCGGTGACGAGCTCGATCGGCGTCACCTCGAGCGTGCCTAACGCGATGGACGGCACCGCTCGCATCTCGCTGGTGATCCCGTTCTCGCGGGCGCGGGCGACGACGCGCGCCTCGCCGACCGCGCGGCTGAGCCGGACGGTCGCGGCGTTCGCCGAGACCATGAGCGCGCGGCGCAGCGTGATCTCCCCTTCGTACGTACCGTCGTAGTTGGCCGGCCGCCACAGGCGCCCGTTGCCGTCGTCGACCGCGACGGGTTCGTCGGCGACGAACGAGGCGGGCGTGAAGCCGGCGGCAAGTCCGGCCGCGTACACGAAGGGCTTGAACGCCGAGCCGGGCTGCCGGTGAGCGAGCAGCGCGCGATTGAAGCCGCCGCGCTCGTACTCCCGTCCCCCGACGATGGCGACGACGTCGCCGCTGCGCGGATCGATCGCCACGAGCGCGCCCTGCACCCCCGCGCCGCGCGCGCCGTACCAGGCGGCCCCCTCGCGAGCCAGTGCGTTCGCCTGCCGGGCGACCGCCGCCTCGGCGGCGCGCTGGGCGCGCGAGTCGATCGTGGTGACGACGGTGAGGTCCGTCTCGCGCAGCGACGCGGGGACGACCGAGTCGACCAGCGCGCGCACCGCGTCGAGCGCGTACGAATCCCCGGCGTCGCCCGGGCGCCAGCCGTCCTGCTCGACGTGGAGCGGCTCGCGCGTCGCGCGGGCCGCGTCGTCGCGGGCGATGTATCCCTCGCGCGCCATCAGTGCGAGGACGAGGTTGCGGCGCCGGAGCGCGCGCTCGGGCGCCCGTCGCGGTGCGTACGACGATGGGCCCTTCGGGAGCGCGGCCAGCAGCGCGGCCTCGGCGAGGTCCACCCTCGCGACGCTCTTCCCGAAGAGGTCGCGGCTCGCGGCCTCGACGCCGTACGCCCCGTTGCCGAGGTAGATGACGTTGAGGTAGAGCTCGAGGATCTGGTCCTTCGTCAGGCTCGACTCGAGGAGGCGCGCGACGCGCAGCTCCATCAGCTTGCGGGAGAAGGTCCGCCGGCCGTACTGGCCGGCGACGAAGCCGTTCCGCGCAACCTGCATGGTGATCGTGCTGAACCCCTCGCGGACGCCGAACGCGCCGACGTTGCGCGAGACCGCGCGCAGCACCGCGCGCCAATCGAGCCCGCGATGCTCGTAGAACCGGCGGTCCTCGGTCGCGACGAATGCCGCGCGCACGTGGGCCGGGATCTTCGCCAGCGGAACGTTGACGCGGTGCACCGGGTTCATCGCGGCGATCTGCGTCCCGTTGCGATCGACGATCCGCCCGCCCTGCGCCGGACGGAAGGCACGGATCTCCGCGCCGCTCGGGCAGCCGCGGAAGCCGCAGCTGCCAAGCCACGCGTCGGTCGCGAAGGTTGCCGCGATGGCGAGGGCGAGCGTGGTGAGCCCCGGCCAGTGCCGCCGCAGCCAGACCCGTGGCGGGCGCCCCGGATCCGGGCGCAAACGCGACTTCAGGCGCCGCCAGCGGATGATCGCCTGCGCATGGAGCGGCGAGTGCTGGAGCTCGATCGCCTCTTCCGATTCGTCGGGGATGAATCGCATTGCCTGCAATATGGTACGCCGAAGCGGACGAAGGGTTGCCACGAACCGGGCGCGGCATTTTTGCGGCGACCGCGAGGCTGTGGACCGCGTGCGGCGGGTGCGGTGTAGGAAGTCGTGCGCCCGCGGCTTCGCTTTTCGGCTCGCACCGATTAGCGTCGTTTACCCGCGAGCGTGTTGGTCGTCACATCACGGCGCGCGGCGAGCGCGCGGGCTTTCCATCGTGCGACCCACTTCCCAGCGACAACCGATGCACCCCCGGACCGTTTCATCTTCGACCGCGCGGCTGGCGCCGCTGGCGGCCGCTGTCGTTCTGTGCTCGACCAGCTGCACGCGCGAATCCCACGCCCGCGTCGCGACCGACAGCGCGCGCGTGACCACCGTCACCACCGCGGCGGGCGACGTCGCCGCCGACACGACCCATCATGCCGCCGCGGCCGCGGGCGGCGCGCGGGTGCCTAACGAGATGGGGCGCATCCCGGTGCTGATGTACCACCTCGTCGGCGACCATGAGTCGTCGTGGGGCCGCGAGCGCGGGAACTTCCGCCGCGACCTCGCGCTGCTCTACGAGCGCGGCTATCGCCCGGTGAACATGGTCGACGTCCTCGACCGGAAGATCGACCTCCCGGCCGGGCTGTCGCCGGTGGTCTTCACCTTCGACGACGCGTCGCCCTCGCAGTTCCGCTACATCGAGCGCGACGGACAGCTGGTCATCGATTCGTCGAGCGCGCTCGGGATCTGGCTCGACTTCGCGAAGTCGCACCCGGGGTGGGGCAACAAGGCGGTGTTCTGCATGCTCCCCGCGGCGGCGGCGGGGCACGCCTTCTTCGGCGAGAAGAACATCGAAGGACAGAAGAGCGCCTGGCGGTTCAGGAAGGTGCAGCAGCTGGCGGCGATGGGCTTCGAGCTCTGCGACCACACGCTCTGGCACGCGCAGCTGAACAAGTACAGCGACGCGGTGGTCCAGGAGCAGATCGCGCGGGGGCTGATGGCGATCGACTCGGCGGTGCCGGGGTACAGGGTGCGATCGTTCGCGCTGCCACTCGGGATCTGGCCGAAGAATCGCGCACTCGCGAAGAGCGGCAGCTGGACCGACCCGAAGACGGGAAAGACGGTGCGTTACGACTTCGACGCGGTGTTCGAGGTGTCGGGATATCCGGTGCCGAGCCCGTACTCGCCGTCGTTCAACCCATTGAGCGTGCAGCGCGTCAAGGTCACCGGCAACTCGCTGGCGAACGTGCTCGATCGTCTCGACCGGACGGGCGAGCGGTACATCTCCGACGGCAACGCGGCGGTGGTCGCGCACCGCCAGTAAGCGGGCTGCCCGGCCGGGCGGGCGAGGGCGTGCCGCGTCACGCAAGGCGACGCCGATCGGACGATGCGATCGGCGTCGCCTTGTGTTTGGGAGCAACTCGCCACCGGTCGAGATGTCCGGACCGTCGAAAATCGCGACAGCGCCCGCGCGCGCTGCGCGCTGCCTAACGGTGTACTTTGGGCAGAACGCCCGGGCTTCCGGGCTGAATGCACGTGTGTGGCGCGTGATGTCACAGATTCCCACCTGCATGTCCCGTTTCGCCACTTGTCCCGCGTTCGTCCGCGGTGTGATCGTGTTCGAGATTCATGGAACGACGAAGTTCATGACCGGGAGGCTCTGTGTCAGACCTGTACCGACCGATTCGCCACCTCGCCTTCTTCGAGGCGCTTGGCACGCTGGAGGAGGGGAGCACTGATTGGCACGCGACGACCGCCGGGCTCGTGGTGCTGCGGCTCGTCGATGCGTGGTATGACGAGGGCGTGCAGGTCGCCGCTGCCGACGCCTGGGGGCTGGAGGCCGTCCGCGAGGCGGTCGGCGAGATGGCCGCCGGCGATCCGGCGCGCACGATCCTCAGTGGCGTCGTCGACGCGGTGGCGAGCGCCGCGCGCGCGGACTTCAGTGTCGTCGCGACGCGGTTGAGCGCATACGGCCGCGCGCTGCATTTCGACGCCAGGTGGCGGCTCGCGGCCGACGTGTACGAGACGCTGCTCACGTACGCGCACCCGATCGACGAGTCCGACGTCTACATCAACGCGTCGATGCAGCTCGGCTACTGCCTGCGTATGCTCGGCGAGTTCGACCAGGCCGCGGTCGCGTATGCCGACGCGGGCCGCGTCGCGACGTCGATGGGCGACGTGGTCGGGATCCTCCGGGCGCGGATCGCCGACGCTCGATTATCGATGTCGCGCGGCAACCTGCCGCGCGCGGAAGAGATCCTCGACGATACGATCGCGCGGGCGACGAGCGAGTCGCTTCACGACGTCGCCGGGCTGGCGCTGCACGAACGGTCGACGGTTGCCTACGAGCGAAAAGACTATCCGCGAGCCATCAGGTTCGCATATGACGCGCTGGCGAAGTTGAGCGGTCAGTCGGCGCGCGATCGTGTGCTCGCCGACATCGCGGCGTCGTTCCTCGAACTCGGTGTAATCAGCGCAGCGCGCGATGCGTTCCTCGTTCTCGCGGCGACGGCACAGGAGCAGTACGTGCGCTGGTCGGCGACGCTCAACTTGCTCGATGTTTCCACGCTCGAGGGCAGCGAGCCGCGTTTCGAATCCTATCGCCGTGAGCTGGCTGGTATCGAGCTGCCTGTGGTGCTTCAGGTGTACTATCACATGCATCTCGGCAGCGGCCACGCGACGTTCGGTCGCTTCGATCGTGCCCGTCAATCGCTCGTTCGAGCAGCCGAAATTGCCGCCGAACACCGACTGAATCAGCTGCTGTTCACTGCCGAAGATAGTCTGCGTCGGCTCGAAGCGGGCGAGCGGCAGCTGGGCGAACACGCGGCCGCGGCAGCAGAGTTCGTACCCGATGCCGTCGCCGACGTCGCCGTCGCGCTACATGAGATGCGAACGATGGCAGGCACCGGGCAGGGGTGAACTAAAAGGGGCCGGACCAGGTCTGGTCCGGCCCCGCCAAAGTCGTTTCGCGAGCGAACTACTTGAGGCAGATTTGCCCGCCGGTCTGGTTTCCGCAGTCGGCCTTGCTGGTCGTCGGGGCGACCGGGCTGGAGCAGGCGCTGACCACGAGGGCGGCGGCGGTGAGGACGATGACGGCAATCTTGTTGCGACGCATGGAGTTACCTCGTGAGTCAGTTTGGGCGGCGAACGTTGTGCCCGGAAACTAGGGTCGCGAGGATTGGACGGAACGTGCATTTTGAGACCTCTGGGTGGCGATTTGTGACATGTAAACCAGGGCCTCTTTGGACGTCGTCGCGTATCTCCCCGCTCCTCTGCTGTCGCATCTCAGGATCGTGCTCGGTGACCGGCATCAGTTGACGCCGGTCGACGGGTGGGAGGCACTGGAAGCAGCGGTCCGGAGGGAACAGGTCGACATCGTCGTCCTCGACCCGACGCTCCCCGGGACGATTCGCGTCTCGGAGACCGCGGTGCTCCAGCAGCGGTATCCGTCGGTGCGCGTCGTGGTCTACACGTCGCTCACCCCGAGCGCGATGCGGATGGTGGTCGAGCTGGCGAAACATGGATTGCAGCACGTCGTCCTTCACCGCTTCGACGACGATCCGCGGCGGTTCACGGAGTTGTTGACGCAGCTGCCGGGACACGCACTCGGTGAGCTGCTGCTGGAGAAGGTGACCGAGGCGGTGGCCGCGCTCCCCCCCAGGGTCGGCGGCGCGGTCGCCCGGATGATGCGGGCACCGCGGCACTACTCGACGGTGGACGACCTCGCCGCCGGGGCTGGGATGACGCGGCGGCAGCTGTATCGGGTGCTCGAAGGGGCGGGGTTCACCTCGCCGCGATTGCTGGTGCAGGCAGCGCGCGCTGTCCGGGCGTTCGCCTTCCTGCGGGACCCAGGACGATTGCTGGAGGACGTGTCGGAAAAGCTCGGCTACAGCGAGCCGCGGGTGCTGAACCGGGTGATGCTCGAGCTGGTCGGAATGCGCCCGCTCGAAGCGCGAGGGACGATGAGTCCCGAGGAGTTCGTCGAGCGCGTCGCGGCTCGGCTGTTCGCGCCGGCGGTCGAACTGGACGACATGTGATGGAGAGGATGTGATGCCGCAACACGGAAAGAGACATCGCGCACGAGTGCTCGTCGTCGACGACGAGCCGTCGATCTGCAAGGCGCTCGAGATCGCGCTGCGCCGCGCGGGCTACGATGTCGTCACCGTCGAGAATGGCGAGACGGCGACCACGTTCATCCGTGCCGAGCGCTTCGACGCGATGCTCGTCGACCTCCGCATCCCCGACATGCGCGGCGACGTCTTCTTCGAGCTCGCCGCCGCGATCCAGCCGCACCTCCGCACCGCGACGCTGTTCATGACCGGCGACATCACCGAGCGCGCCAGCAAGCTGATCGCCGCCTGCAACTGCCCGACGCTGCACAAGCCCTTCGACCTCCAGGACGTCATGGACGGGCTGCACGGCGTCCTGCCCGCGTCGACGTTCACGGCGAGCGCCTGAAGGGAGCCATCAGCTGTCAGCCATCAGCCCTCAGCTGCTCCGTTAGGCAGTTGCCGCCGTCGCTCGACGCTGATGGCCAGCCGCCTGCGCTGCGGGCTAACGACCCCCCGTCCCGGTTTCTTCCTCCAGCTCCGTCCACCGGGCCACCGCGCGGCGGAGGTGGGGGATGACGATCGAGCCGCCGACGACGAGCCCGACGCCGAATGCCTCGAAGGCCTGCTCGCGGGTGATCCCCTCTTCCTGGCAGCGCACGACGTGATAGGTGATGCAGTCATCGCACCGGAGCACCATCGACGCGACGAGGCCGAGCAGCTCCTTGGTCTTCACGTCGAGGGCTCCGGCTTCGTAGGCCCGGCCGTCGAGGTTGAAGAAGCGATTGATGACGAGGTTGTCCTCGCCGAGGATCTCGGCGTTCATCTTCTCGCGGAAGGCGCGGAATTCGGCGAGGGAGCCGGGGGCGCGCTGGCCGGGACGGGCGCTCGATTCTTCCTTCATACCGACCAGCTCCTGAGGGTGGTGATCGCCTTCTCGAGTGCCTCACGTTGCTCGCCGCGCCCGGCGCGGGTGAGCAGCTCCTCGTACGTCCCGATTGCGAGGGCGAGGGCATGCTCGTCACTCTCGGCGCCGGCGAGCGATGCCGCGTTGTCGGCGAGCAGGGCCCGGGCGAGGTCGTCGTCGCGGAAACGGTCCACGACCTGCTGCCACCGAGCGACGCGGGCGCGCGGGTCGGATTCGGAGAGCGCCCACAGGTGCCAGGCGCCCCGAAGCGAAGGATCGGCCGCGATCGCGCGGCTCGCCAGCTCGCCGACGACGTCGCCGCCGCGGCCATGCAGCCAGTAGGCGTTGGCGAGCGCGACGAGCGCGCGCCCATCGTCAGGCCTGAGGTCGACCACCCGCTCGTAGAGCGGACCGGCGATCTCTGCCCGGTCGCGGTACGGCTCGGCGGCGGCGACGAGGCTGTCGGCATCGGCGTCGCCGGCGATGGCCTGCAGGGTCCGGATGAGCGCCGGGAAGTCGGCGCTCTGCTCGAAGGCGGCAACCGCGGCGGCGACGTCAGCCGAGGTGCGCGAGGCTGCGCCGGCGCCGGGCGTGGATGGCGAGATCATAGGAAGGAAAGCTAACGGACGATGCGGCGGGCGCACACGGCGCCGCCACCCGATCACGGATACAACGCAATGTCATCACCTGTCACGCCCTCGCTGCGCATCGGCCTCGTCTCGACGTCGCAGCCGATCATCGCCCTCGTGCGCGAATCGGTCGCGGCCGCGCTGCCAACCGCGCCGCTCGAGGACAGCCCGCCCGATCGGGCGGCGAAGCTCGGCAGCTGTTCGCTGATCTTCGTCGACGCGACCGGGGACGTTCTTGCCGCGGCCGAGACCGCGCGAAACCTGCGCGCGAGCTCGTCGCAATCGGCGCTGGCATTCATCGTCAACGCGCGCGACGAAACGCTGGCGAAGGCCGGAGCGCCGGTCGGGGCCGTCGAGCAGGTCGAGCTGAGGGCGCTCGGCCCGGCGATGACGAGCGTGATCGAGCGCGCGGTCGCGGTGAACGGATGGACCGGCGACCTCGCCGCCGCGCGCGACGAGCTCCGTCGCACGCAGCGCCTGCTCGCCGCCGGGGAGATCGCCCTCGGGCTGCAGCACGCGATGAACAACCCGTTGACGTCGGTGCTGGCCGAGGCTCAGCTGCTGGAGATGGAGTCGCTCCCCCCCGAGACGGCGACCGCGGTCCGGCGGATCATCGAGAGCACGAGGCGGTTGGTCGCGCTCGTCCGGAAGCTCGACGTGGTATCGGCGAACCGGGCGGGGTAACCCGCTGGTGCGGGCACGAACTTCGCTTGGCAGGGCCATGGGAAGCGGGGTCTGGCGGTTCCGGGTTGCGCGAAATGACCCGGCATGCGATGTTGGAGCATCTGTGGCGGGCCTGATGGCGCCGCCGCGGGCCGGCCGAAGATCGTGCAGCGCGCCCCGCGCGCTTCCCATTTCGAATCGGTTGGTGGGATGTGGCCCCGCGTCGCTGACGATGCGGAGACGCCGCTCCGAGCAGAGACGCAGACCGGACGAGCGCGTGGGCGATTTCCGCGCTGGACACCGGCAGCATGAGGCGCGTGCAGAGGCACGCGGTTGCACCCCCGCACTTGAGAACGACCGCGCGCCCGGCGCGCAGGCAAAAGCTCGACATTCGCAACAGACAGACGGCGCGCCACGGCGCGCGAGCACGCACTACGATCTGGCGCTCCGCTGATCCGCGCCGACCAGAGCCTACATCGCACCAACGCGCTTCGGACAACGTCCAACGCGACCTTCGTCGCGCGCGCGCCATTCCACCGCACCACCCCTTCACCGTGATCGCTGCATGAACGAACGTCGCCGTCCCTCCCGCCGCGGGCGTGGCCCGCGCCCGTCCAACCCTGACGCTGGCGGTGACGTGGCGGAGCCGAATCCGTACCGCGATGCCGACGGCGAAGTCACCGGCGGCGATGCAGGAAGCGGCGGCGCCGCGGGGAGCACGACACGCATCGAGTCGAATGGCGCGCAGCCGTATGCGCCGCCCCCGGAGCGCGGCGAGCGGGTCGAGCGCGGCGAGGGTGAGGGAAATGGCGGGCGGGACGGCGCCGACCAGGGTTCGGCGCAGGGCGACGCGCTGCCGCAGCAGCGGGATGAGCCGCGACGCGATGAACAGAGCCCCCGCGACACGAACGCCGGGGGCGGGGGCGGGGGCGGGGGCGG
>DASZNJ010000120.1:0-2831 GCA_035551575.1 Gemmatimonadaceae bacterium | reverse complement strand
ACGAGGGACGAGGGAGTACGAGGGACGAGGGACGAGGGACGAGGGACGAGGGACAACGGCGTCACTCGGCGGGGTCGCGTCTTTGTCTGTCCACCAGGCGGTCCAGGAGCGCGTCCCCCCCGTTGGACGGAGGCGGCGGCCGCGGAAGCGGCGCCGTTGTGTCGCAACGACTTAGCCACGCGGCCCGACGCGCGTCCTCCTTGCTTCGAATGGAACCAACGGCAGTCCGGCTTGTCCATTCGCAGCGAGGGTCCGATGACAACGCGCACTCTTCTCCTCACCACCGCGGCGCTCGTGTCCGCGTCGGCGATCGCTCCGCGCACCGCGGACGCGCAGTGGCACCGCGGGCGGCAGTATTACCAGTCGCCGGCCTCGGAGCAGACGATCTCGTACATGGTCGGCTATGCGGTGCTCGACGACGGGATCAGCCCCGACTCGCTCGCGCGCCCGTGGGCGGTGCGGCTCAATGCGCCGATCGTGAGCCGGTTCATCACCGGAGAGATCGGATTGAGCGGACTGTCGACGAAGACCGACCTCGGGGACCGCGAGCGGTTCCTCATCCCCGAGGCACAGCTCCAGCTGCAGCTCCCGCTCGGCCCCTTCCGCCCCTATGTCGGGCTCGGCGGCGGCTACGTGCTCGGACGGCAGCACACCGGCGCAGCGCTCGAGGGAAACATGTCGGTGATCTCGAGCGCGCTCGGCCTCCGCACCTTCCTCGCGGGCGACCGCCTGACGCTCAACGTCGAGGGGCGCGCCCGACAGTACGGGCGGGACGAGAGCTGGACGAGCGCCGAGTTCACGGCCGGGGTGGGAGTGCGGTTCTAGAGAGGGGTGTCAGGGGCCAGGTGCCAGGAACGACGCTACCGTTCGTCCTTCCCGCCACGGCCGTTCCGCCGTGCCTAACGCCTGGCCCCTGGCCCCTGGCCCCCCGCGATCTCGCCGGCATCGGCCATCCGCGCCTCGCGAAGCTCGTCCGGCAGCAAATCGAGGTTCGCCCGCGGCGTCTGCGTCAGGCGCATCGGCCAGTGCGTGCCGTAGACGAATCGCTCGGGGCCGATGGTGCGGAAGAGATGGGCGAGATGATCGTCGGGAGGGCCCCAGATCCAGGAGATGTCCCACCAGAGGCGGGCGCGCTCGTCGGGGGTGAGCCCCCAGTGCACCTGCTCGATCATCTCGCGGCCGGCGGCGGTGACGACGACGCGTGTCTTCGGCGCCGAGCGAACGGTGGCGCGGATGGTCGCGGCGTCGAGGTCGCCGGCGACGTCGAGGTTGCCGCGCTGGCGGAGGTCCTCGAAGCGGACAGTTAGTAGCAATATGCTACTAATTTCACCGCAGGCGGCGGCGAGCGCCTGGAGCGCGCGGTCCTGCGGTCCCATCCCCCACTGCGGCGGGTAGGCGCGGATCGCGACCGCGCCCTGCTCGACGGCCTCGCGCAGCGCGCGCTCCCAGCGGGGCCAGTCGGGGCGGATGCACGGAGCGGGATGGAGCACGGCGCGATGCGGCTCGAGCGCGGCGAACAGCGCGGCGTTCCCCGGGGCCGGGTCGCGATAGAAGGCGGACGGGAGGTGTCCGACCCACGCCCCACGCAGTCCTTCGCGGGCAAGGACTCGGACGAGGACCTCGGGATCGGGGTGCGGCACGTACCGGTACGGATACGGCCCGATGAGCGCGTTGACGTCCCATGGATTGACCGCGGCGCTCGCCGCGGATGGCCTTCGCGGCGCGGTCATCGCGCCACCGCCGCGGCCGCGCGCTCCACCGACGGGAAGCTGCCGGCCGGGAAGATCCGCACCGCGTTCCGCCACCGGATGTCGCTCATCGCATCGGCGCCGGGGGCGATCACTTCCAGCGCGCGCAGCTTGGCGAGCCCGGTCTCGATCGTGACGTCGCATCCCCAGAGCAGCCGCTGGGGGCCGACGGCGGCGAGCGCGCCGTCGAGCATACCGCGATCGACGCCGCTCCCCGACAGGTCGAGGTACACGTTAGGCAGGTCGATCACGGCCGCATAGGTGTGCGCGTAGTCGCCGCCCCCGCCGATGTGGGCGAGGATGAACGACACCCGCGGATGACGCGCGGCGAGGCGGGCGAGCTCGAGGCCGTCCGATGCTTCCTGCCCCGGCCAGTCGCGGCGGCGGTGCTGCCAGATGTGATGGAGGATCGGCAGCCCATGCTCGGCGGCGAGCTCGCAGACCGGGTCGAGCAGCGGGTCGTCGGCACGGCGGCTGGCCGCGAGCTTCACCCCGACGGCGCCGCGGGCGGCGCATCGCTCGATCTCGGCGAGCGCGTGGGCGGTATCGTTCGGGTTGACCGCGGCGTAGATCCTGACCCGGTCCCCTTCCCGTTCCTGCAGCTCGAGCATCGCGCTGTTCCCGGCGCTGACGTCGGCCGGCGACGGGAAGTACACCGGCGAGGTGAATCCCCACGAGCCGAGGGTGGACGCGACGTGGACGGAGATCCCGATGCGCTCCCCGGCTCGGAAGCGCGCCGCGTTAGGCGCCTCCCAGTCGGACCGCCCGGTGCCGGCGTGGAGGAAGTGCGCATGGACATCGACCAGCGGCTCGGTGCCCGCAAGGGGCGGGCGGCGCGACGCCGGGCCGGACGCAGGCGCGGTCATCGGCCGTGCTGCTCCTCGCGGATCGCGACCAGTGCCGCGCTCGCCGCCGACTCGATGTCGCCGATGGCGTCCTCGTGGGCGAGGGCGGCGTAGTTGTACGCGCCACGCTTGAACAGTGCGCCGTGGTCGACCGCGTGCCTGACGAAGCGGCGCTCGACCTCGGCGTCGTCGAACTCGATGCGCCACATCTGGTCGAGCCCGGAGAGCGCGATGCCAG
>DASZNJ010000119.1:0-13381 GCA_035551575.1 Gemmatimonadaceae bacterium | reverse complement strand
CGAGGGCGTCGGGGTGAGTAGCAGCTGGAGGGGCGGAGGTGCAAGGGGGCATGTCTCTTGCACCTATGCCTTCGTTCATGAGCGCCGGCGAGACTGCCGCACGCGCCCTCGGCACTCGACCGGTCGCCTCTCCAATTTCGGAGGGGCAGAAACGGCGATGGCCGCGACCGCACATTAATCCGGAGTGGAGGTTTCATGCGCATCATGCGACGCGGGATCGCGACGCTCACGTGCGCGCTGGCCGCGACGGCTGTCGCCGCCGCGCGGGTAGACGCGCAGCAGTCGGATCCTTACCACGCGACACTGTACCAGGGAACCGGGTTGGTGACGATCCCGGTAGCGTGGGTTTCGCCGACTTCTTTCGATGCGTGGTTCGCCATCAGCGGGAAGAATCTGCCCTCGTATGACGTCGCGACGGGGCAGTCGAAGCAGGGCTTCGCCAGCCTCTGGAACACGAACGTCGCGCTCGACGTGCACATGTTCGGGCGGGCGTCTGTTGGCGTTTCGGCGTACGACCAGAACATCGACTACGGCTTCTTCGGCCAGGTGCTGCTGCTGCAGGACAAGATGGGAACGCCGCTCCCGGGCGTCGCGATCGGGGTGCGGAACCTGGGGCCGGGAAAGCATCAGGACCGGTTCTATGTAGCGCATGACATCGAACTTCAGAATGGCAAGTACGTGAAGTTCTTCGATTCGCGCTATGCAGGTTTCAGCACCGCTCCATCGGTCTACGGGGTTCTGACCAAGCAGTTCAGCATCGGGGCGATGCAGAGCACGGGGGGATCCCAGCTGGGCCTGACGCTTGGCTACGGAAACGGCGTCTTCTCGCAGGACGGTGGACTCGGGAAGGCGTACAACGATCGCGGAACGATCGCGAAAGGGCTCTTTCTCGGCGGCCGCTATTCGATGCACCCGTCGCTGAACACGTCGCTCGACTTCATGGTCGAGAACGACGGCTTCGACTACAATACGGGCGTGGTGTACGACTGGCGCGGACTGTCCGCCGGACTCTACGCCACCGAGGTCGAAGAGGGCGGTCGCAAGAACACCGGATTCGGGTTGTACAACTACACGAAGTTCAACGTCTCGCTTGGCTACAGCGGGAACATCATCGACATCTCGCGCGGCGTGCTGCTCCGCACACGGATCACCGACCTGACGCGCGAGCAGCAGCGCCTCAACGCGGAGATCGAAGCTCGCAGCAGACGGATCAAGGGGCTCGAAGTCGCGCTGCGGAAGGCGCAGGCCGGCGAGCTTGCGGGGATGGCCGCGCGGCGGGCAGAGCTGGAGAAGTCGGTACAGGAAGAGCGAGAGGCGATCCAACGCGCTGAGGAACGGCTGAGAAGCATCCAGCAGAATCCATCCGCGCCGCCGACGCCCCCGGCGAGTAATCCGCCACAGAACTGACGAGGCGATCGAGAACCGATGAGAATGACACGTTTTTCCGCCGCGGTCGCCGGCGCGGCGCTTCTGACGATCGTCGCCCAACGCGCGGACGCTCAGCAGACATTTCCGCAGACCATCTACTGGGGCTCCGGCCTCATCGACATTCCTGCCGCATGGGTCGGCCCGATCCCGGGTGACTTCGCGATCAACTATTCGGCGAAGCGTTTCGATGCGGATCCGAATTCCGAGAAGATCAACTACAACAACCGGCTCAACTCGCAGCTCTCGTTCTCGATTTCCGGGTGGGGGGTTGTTGAAGCGGGATGGGCGGCCTACTCGTCGAATCCGGAGTGGGGGTTCTTTGGCCAGGGTCTGCTGATCAACCAGCAGAATCTGCGCGCCAAGGGGGGCGCCGTCGGGTGGATGCCGAGCGTCGCTGTTGGCGTCCGAAACGTCGGGCCCTACAAGCACATCGACCGATTCGGGGTGGGCTACGACCTCCTTCCCCCTAGCGGCGCCGATCCGAACCAGGAGCATTTGGCGGACAGTCTCCACCAGTCCTTCAACACCGCCAACACGGTGTACGGTGTGGCGACCGAGTCTTTCTCGCTGACCGACATCCGGCCGACCTGGGCCGACGTCGACCTGTCGTTCACGGCAGGGTACGGCAATGGCTTGTTCAGCGACCACGGCAACCTGCCCGTCCAACAGTACGCGAAGCACTCCACCGGCGGACTGTTCTACGGTGGGAAGGTCGACTTCAACGCGACCCCGAATCTCGGTGTCACGCTGATGGCGGAAAACAACGCCTGGGACTACAACGTCGGCGGGGTGCTCAACTATCGCGGGATCCGCGGCGGGGTCTACCTCACGGAGCTCGGTGCCGGCTCCGCGGCAAGCGACACGTCGAGCAACCCGACCAACGCGCAGCGGGCGACGCGCATCTACAACTACAGCAAGGTCGTCTTCAGCCTCGGCTGGCAGAGCAACATCTTCGCGCTCCTGAAGGGCAACTTCCTCCAGAACCGCGCAGCGGAACTGGAACGTGCCCGCCAGGCCCTGCTCGCCGAGATCCAGGCGCGGCAGCAGCGCATCGCCGCACTGGAGCTCGAGATCAATCGTTATGAGGCACAAAATCTGCTTGAGCTCGAACAACGGCGAGCACAGGCGGAAGCAGAGCTGAGCGCGGAGCGTGAGGCACTGAGAAGGCTCGAAGATCGCCTCCGTCGCGTCGAATCGCAGACCGGTAACCCGACCCCGACGCCCCCGACGAACCCGCCGCAGCGCTGATCGCGGCGAACCCTGATCTCAGAGAAGTGGCGATGAAGCGAATTGTGGTGGCCATGATGGCCCTGGTTGCGGTTGGTGCATCGACGCCCGCGAGCGCCCAGGATGCCAACCAGCAGGCGTACAAGCAGAAGCGCGAGGAGCTGGTGAAGGAGCTGCAGCAGGCGCAGGCGCAGCTCGCCGACATCCGCTCGCAGCGTGTCCAGCTGCAGGCGCGCATCGAGAACGTCATCGCGCAGATGATGCAGCAGCGCGCGCAGGCGCTCCTGATGAGCAATGAGATGAACGCTCTGCAGCAGCTCGACGCGATGCTCACGTCGTCCCAGGACAATCTGGTCGAGCAGCGAGATCGGTTCACGACCATCGCCAATGCGGTCCGTCGCCGGTCCGGAGCGGTGCTCGTCGTGCTGCTCCGCGCCGATTCGTCGTCGGGGCCGGGGCAGCTGCTCGGTGCGACGACGCTGCAGGTGGACAACGCACCGGTCGAGACTCGGACCTACACGGTGACGGCGAATGGCGCCCTCCGGATGGGGGCGGTCGATCAGCTCTATCGGGCCGACGTTCTTCCGATCGCGCATACGGTATCGCTCAACGTGACGGTGAATGGCCAGCCGATGACGCAGACGGTGAACGTCTCGGCGGCCGGCGAAACAGTGACGTACGTGCAGTTCGCGGTGCGGAATGGCCAGGTCGTCCCGACGACATGGACGAGCCGCGGTACAACACCGTTCTGACGCGGGCATCCTAAGGTGTCTATGTTTCGCACAGCAGGTCTCGTTGCGCTCCTCGCGGGAGCCGCGCCGCTCGCGGCCCAGGTAACTCCCGCGCCGGCGCGCCCGGACAGTGCCCGCCCCGCCGCGACGGCTCCGGCGGGCGACAGCACCGCGACCGCCGCGACAGCGAAGCGGGACACCGCCGTTGTGCCGGTTGCCGACCAGGCGCGCGGCGTCGATGCAGAAATCCGCGTGGCGCTCTATGAGCTGATGGACGACCGGTACATCCCGGCGCTGACCCGGCTGCAATGGCTCTCGACTTCGCCGGTCGCGTTGACGGACGGTTCGGCGAACACTGCGCTGCGCGGGCGCGAAGATCTCGCCTTCCTGCTGTCGCAGTCGTACTACCGCCTGGGGATGGACAGTGCCTTCCGCGCGACGGCGACGCCGCTCCTCGGTTCCAGCTCGAGCGCACGGTTCGGACGTCTCCTCCGCAGCCAGCTGCTTCTGGATGCTTACCGGCACGGCGACTTCGCCGCCGCGATCCGCATGGCGAGCACGATCGGCCCTGAGGATCAGGGTCTCGCGACGCTCGTTGCCGGGCTCGCCGCCTATCAATCCGGCGACATTGCCGGGGCGAAGCAGCGCTTCGCCACGGCACGCGCCAGCGCCGCGCCCTACGGCCAGTACGCCCAGTACATGGAGGCGCTGACCACTCTCCGATCGGACACGACGCAGCGCGCCGCAGCGGTTACGGCGCTCGAGACGCTGGCGTCGACGGCGACCGGGGAGCTGCAGGACCAGGTCCGCCTGACGGCGGCCGAGGTTGCTTACGAAGGCGAGCGATACGATGACGCCGCCCGCCTGGCAGGCGAGGTTTCTCCCAGCAGCGGCCTTGCGGCGCAGGCGCTGCTGACACGGGCATGGGCTCTCTACAAGGGCAACAACATCGCGGCCGCCGGGCAGGCCTTCGACGAATTCGCGACCCGGTACCCCCAGCTTCCGGAGCGCGACGAATCGCGACTGATGGCAGGTCAGGCGCTCCTCCAGCTCGGCCGGACCAGCGACGCGGCAACCGTCTTCCGTACCGTCGCCGACTCGGCGGCGAGCGAGTCGCGCAGCCTGCAGGCGCGGGCGCAGGGCAGCATGAGCCAGGCGGCGCGCGCGCTCGTCCAGGCACGGGCGGCGGGGTTCCTGTTCGTGAACGACCCGGCCAACGGCAAGACGATCGCGCTCGACGACGCCGCAGGGTCGGAACGGCAGGTGCTCGCCGCTGCTTTCGGCGATTCGGCGACGAACATCGTCCCGGCGGTTTCGGCCGCCGAGATCATCTCGCTCGACGACGTCGCCCGCCGTTTTGATGCGCTCGCGCCGGCCGGAGAGCTTCCCCGTCGCGTCGTGTTCGCGCCGGCGTCGGCGACGAAGAACCCGCAGGATTTCGCGGCGCGCTCGCAGGCACTCTATGCCGCGGACGCCGCCGTCGTCGTCGCCCAGCACACGCTGGCCGAACTGCTCGCATCACAGCAGCGGCAGATCGCGCTGCTGCAGCAGCTCCAGACGCGCCTGAATGCCGATGCCGATATGTTGTCAGCGACGGCCACCAAGCTGACTGCCGCCCGCGATTCGCTCGCCCGCCTCGCAGTCGCCCTCGACGCAGCTTCTGTTCGCCTGCGCCAGATGTTCGTCGCCCAGATCAACACGACGCGCATGATGGCGAATGAGAACCGCGCCTCGCTCGACAGCGTGAAGAGCGTGCTGGCGGGGGCGCAGGGCACTCCGGAGTACACGCTCCTCGACACCGAATCGCAGACGGCAGCCGCATACCTCCAGCTGGCCGACATCATCGAGCGCGGTCTCGACACCGCCCTCGGTCATCACCCGGTGTTCGCCAGGCGGGACTCGGTCAACGCCCACAGCCAGCAGCTGGCGACGCTTCTCGGCGAAAGCCAGTCCGCGCTCGCCGCCGCGCGGCAGGCGGTGACCGACGAGATCACCCGTCTCCAGGGCGGCGGCTCCGATCGGGCGCGCTCGCTACAGGCAACGCTCGCGGCGGCGGAGTCGCGCCGCACCGCGGCCGAGAACTCCCTCGTCGGCATCGTCGACGCCGAGCTTCGCGCCCGCGCGACCGAGATGATCGCGAGTCTGAAACGTGATACCGAAGCGGCGGAGTTCGGCTCCGCGAGCGCTTCCTTCTTCCAGGCGATCGATGCCGGCCAGACCCCGACCGCAGGGACGACGAGCAGCGCGAGCATCGCGCCGACTCGCGCTGCCGCGACGGGGGCAGATGCGGCCGCGAATCGTCAATCCCAGCCGCAGCAGAAGTAGACCATGCGAGCCTTCCGCATTCTGACCGTGGCCCTGTTCGCCGCTCCTGTGGCGCTCAGCGCGCAGGCGACCCCTGCCCGCTGGGTCACCGCGGTGCGCGCGGCCGATGATGCCGCGCTCGATTCGGCGATCACGAAGCTCGAAAGCTTCCTCGCTGAATACCCGGCCAGCAACGTCAGGCCTAACGCCCTGCTCCAGCTCGGCGAGCTGCTGGTGCGCCGCGCGGATGAGCAGTTCGCGCAGTCCCAGCGCGCCGGCGCGGCGAGCGATTCGACGGCTGCCCCGCGTGAGGGGCAGATCCGGCCGAACTATGCGCCGGCGATCGCGCGCTATGAGGAGCTCGTCCGCCGCTACCCGACCTTCGACCGCATCGACGCCGCGGCGTACACCCTTGGCACGCTGTACAACGCCGAGCTCCGCTACGCGGACGCCGCGCGCATGTTCGAGATGGTGACGAAGCAGGACAGCTCGCGCTTCCGCGGCGAGGCGTTCTTCCGGCTCGGCGACGCCGAGTTCGAGCTGGCGTCGAAGGAGCGCGGCGCGGCCCGCAAGTCGCTGTTCGCGAGAGCCGCGACGGCCTACGAGCAGGCGACGAAGATCAATCCGCCGAACAGCGACATCTACTTCCTCGCGCTCTACAAGCTGGGCTGGTCGTACTACAACCAGGCCACGCAGACGAGCCAGGAGGAGTACAAGCAGGCGGTCAACGTGTTCGGCGAGCTGGTCGCCGCGTACGACAAGCTGACTCCGGAACAGCAGTCGCGCCTCGGCCTTCGCGGCGAGGCGATCGAGTACATGGCAATCGCATTCACCCAGGTCGGCGGGTCACAGGCGGCGAGCCAGTACTTCGAGGCCCACGGCGGCGCGCCCTACCAGACGACGGTGCTTCGCCGCGTCGCGACGGGACTGCGCGACCAGGGCGACTTCCGCGGCGCCGTCCAGGCGTTCGGAACGCTGCTCCAGCAGGCGCCCACGGATTCGAGCGCGCTCGCCATCCAGAAGGAGATCGTCGACATCTACCAGAACCGGATGATCGAGTTCGACTCGGCGCAGGCGGCACGCCTTCGCCTGGTCGAGAACTTCGCACCTGGTTCGGCGTGGGCGCAGGCCAACCCCTCGCTCGCCGACTCGGCCAGGGCCGCGCGCGAAGAGGCGCTCCGCCAGAGCGGGCAGTACCTGCTGGCGAGCGCGCAGCAGGGGAACAAGGCGCGCTTCAGCGAAGCCGCGCAGCTCTACGCGCGCTATCTCGGTGAATTCGCGCAGTCCGACAGCGCGCAGGCGGTCAACAACTACTATGCGGTCGCGCTGCTCGGCCAGGGCGATTTCGCCGGGGCCGGCGCGCAGTTCGCGAAGACCGCGTTCGACTACAAGGACACGACCGGGCCGATCGCGCAGGAGGCGGGACGAAACGCGATCGTCGCCTACGATTCGGCGCTCGTGCACAACAAGGGCGACCGGGCGACGCAGGACGCGTTCTTCTCGACCGTCGACCGCTTCGTCGCGCAGAACAAGGACAGCGACCTGGCGAAGAAGGCGCTGATCCAGAAGGGGCGTCGGGCGTCGGAAACCGAGCGTTGGGACGTGCTGCAGCAGACGTTCCAGACGTACGCGCAGAACTATCCCGATGATCCGTACACGCCGACTGCGCAGAAGCTGATCGGCGACGCGCTCTACAAGCAGGGGCAGTACGCCGAGGCTCAGGTGCAGTGGGAAGCAGCGCAGCAGTACGCCGCGTCGAAGGGGCGCCGCGCGCTTGCCGACAGCATCTCGACGCTTCGCACGAAGGCTGCGGCGAGCTTTGCCGACACGCTGGTGAAGCAGGGCAACTACGAGCGCGCTGCGGAGGAAGTGTACGTCGCCTACGCCGACAAGAACCCGACCTCCGACAAGGCGGCGGGCGCGCTGCGTGACGCGATCGCGACCTACATGCTGGCGGACAGCGCTGCTCGCGCGCGGAACGACGCCGAGGCATCACGGAAGGCTCGCCAGCGGGCGATCGATTTGTCGAACCGGTATGCATCGACGTATCCGAACGACAAGTATCGCGTGACCTATCAGGCGCTCGCGGCGCGCCTGCTGGGCGAGACCGGACAGCGCGACCAGGCGATCGAGGCCTTGCGCACCCTGATTTCGCAGAACAGGAGCTTTACCGGGCGCTCCGACGCGATGGTGCAACTGGCCGTCACGCTCGATTCCGCCGGGAAGAAGACGGAAGCGGCGCAGGCTTATGAACAGTTCGCCGCGGCGTATCCGGGCGACAAGCGCGCGGCTGATGCCCAGTACAACGCGGCGGTGACCTACGCCGACGCAGGCGACAGCGCGAGCGCGGCGCAGGCATACGCGACCTTCGCCGCGCGGTTCCCGCGTGATTCGCGCGCGGCGCAGGCGCGGCAGCAGCGGATCTCGCTGCTCCAGGCGTCAGGCGATTCTTCCGCGGCGCGCGCCGAGCTGTCGCGCCTGTGCAGCGGGAACGTGAGCGCGGACCTCAAGGCGACGTGCGCGGCGCAGACGGGCGACCGCTACTTCCGGTCGGGAGCGTCGATCTACAGCCAGTACCGCGACGAGCAGCTGGTCATCACGAGCAAGTCTCGGCTGACCGCAGCCGGGGTGAAGGCAGCGTCGGCGAAGAAGCAGCGCCTGCTGAAGCAGCTGGCCGACGCCTTCACCAAGGCGATCGCGACCGGCGATCCGAAGGCGCTGGCCGCGTCGACGTACTACCTCGGGCTCGCGCAGTGGAACTACGGCGACTTCCTGAAGAACGTGCAGCTGCCGGACGGGCTGACGGACGCCGAGCGGGCGGCGGCGACGGAGGGTTCCGCCAAGCAGGCCGAGGCCTATTACACGCAGGCGAAGAACACGTGGCAGGCGCTCGTCCAGAAGGCGGACGCGGATGAGACGCTGAAGAACGATGCAGGCGCGGCGCCCTGGCTCGAGCGGGCGCGGAATGCGCTGAACGGCAACGTGGACGCCAACCCGCCGACCGCCGCGCGCAACCGCGCGGTGCCGGTGGTGGGAGAGTGATGATGAAGCACGCGAAGCTCGGCCTCGTCGTCGTGGCGGCGCTGGTGCTGCCGGCCGCGGCAGAGGCGCAGAATACGAAGCAGCCGGTGAAGCGCCGCCAGCAGCCGATCGAGATACGCGGCCAGGTGCCGACGCCGCAGGTCGTGACGGTGCGCCCGCGCGAGGTGCCGACGTACAGCCGCCAGGTGCTCTATCCGCGCTTCTACGACCACGATTTCTGGCCGTCGATCCTGCCGGCATACCAGCTGGTGACGAAGCGCCAGATGACGGGGATCGTCCCCGTCGACTCGGCGACGGTGCGGGCCGACAGCGCCGCGGCGAGGGGAGTTCAGGGGATGCCTCCCGCCGGGACGACGCCGGTCACCCCGCGCGATAGCGTTAGGCAGCAGGCGCCGGCGGCGCGCCCGGACTCGGTCACCCCGCAGCCCGGCACGCCTCCTGCTCGTACGTCGCGGTAGCACGACAACACATCGATCCTTTACTCAAGTCACGCACTCGTCGGGAGACGCTAGGTCATGAATACGGTCATTGAGTGGTACAGGAACGGCGGGATGATCATGAACTTCATTCTCGTCGTCGCGGTGATCGGGCTCGCCGTGTTCATCGAGAGATTCTACACGATCGTGATCAAGTCGAAGATCAACGGCCGTGCATTCATCGACCGCGTCGTCCAGCTCGTTCGCGCCGGGAAGATCGATGACGCGATCAAGCTCTGCGCGCAGTCGAAGGCGGCGCTGCCCGACATGGGCCTCCTCATCCTCCGCAGCCGCACGCGCGACGAGGGTGACCTGCAGAACGTCGCGGACGCCGCATCGCTCTCGGTGATTCCGCGCCTGACGCGCCGGCTGCAGTACCTGCCGATGCTCGCCAACGTCTCGACCCTGCTCGGTCTTCTCGGAACGATCTTCGGGCTGCGTCACGCCTTCGAAGCGGTCAGCTCGGCCTCGGCGACCGAGCGCTCGGCGCAGCTCGCGGCGGGCATCGCGGTCGCGCTGAACGCGACCGGCTTCGGCCTCATGGTCGCCGTGCCGCTCTCCGTTGCGCACGCGTACCTCGTCAGCCAGGCCGAGACGATCATCGAGCAGGTCGATGAGTTCTCGGTCCGCCTGATCAACGCGCTCGTCGACCGCCCGGACGTTCGCCTGGGTCACCGGTAGTCGAGCGATGGCCGAGTCGCGGTTTCACAAGATCAAGCAGCGGCGCTCCGAGCGGGCGCCGCTGACCGCCCACGGGGGGCTGAACCTCGTGCCGCTGGTCGACATCCTGACGTCGATCGTGTTCTTCAGCCTGGCGACCTACACGGGCGTCGCGCTGGCGGCGATGACGGCCTTCGACCTGTCGCTCCCGCCGACGGTGATCACTGCGCCGCAACCGCAGTCGAGCGCGAAGGCGCCCGATCTGACGCTGCTGCTCGCCGTACGGATCACAACCGATGGCCTCCGGGTAGAACACTCCGGCGGCAACGTGCCGTTCCGGAAGGACATCAGCGGCCATAGCGAGGCCGCGCTCAACCAGCTGCGCGATGTGCTGACCAGCGTGCGTACCAGCTATCCCGACAACAAGGACGTGCTCGTGGTGCCGGACGATGCGGTCAGCTACGACGACGTCGTGAAGGTGCTGGAGCAGGCACGCATCGCGAACTTCACCAACATCGCGCTCGGCAATCGCGCGCGGTCGACGCAGGTCGCGTCGTCCGCTCCGGCTGCGAATCGCGGAGGACGCTGAGATGGCTGGCCGCGCAAAGGCGGCGCGCGAGGCGCGTCGCACCGCGATGTTCCACAAGTTCCGGCTCACCGAGCTGAACCTGGTGCCGCTCGTCGACACATTCGTCTCGATCGTGTTCTTCTCGCTCACGACGCAGACTCTCGGCGAGATGTCGCCGACGGTCAACGGTGTCTCCCTGCCATCGAGCAGCGTCGGCGCCCCGTCGTCGGTCGAGATCACGCTCGGCATCGCCAGCAAGCCGGCGGAGCTCACCCTCTCCGGTCATCGCATCATGACGGTCCAGGCCGCGGCGCAGTCGGCGTCGAACGTCCCGAACGAGCCGTTGATCATCCCGACGCTGTACACCGCCCTCCGCATCACCGCCGATTCGATCCGGAAGGCGAACGACGTCCCGGCGGACGAGTCGGTGAAGGCGACTCTCGCGGTGCAGGCGGACAAGGGGCTGCGCTACGATTTCCTCGCTCGCGTGCTGCAGACCGCACGCAAGGCCGGATTCAAGAATGTGTCGCTACAGGTCCTGAAGACCGGCGGCGATGCGGCAACTCAGCAGGCGTCCTGACATGGCAACACCTTTACGTCCCGCGAGCGCTTCGGGGGGACCGCCCACCGGACGGACCGAGGAGACGACCTTCACCCGCGGCCTGCGCTTCGAGTGGGCGAGCGAGGAAGGACGTGCGCTCGTCGGCTCGTACGCGATCTCGGGTACGCTCGGCATCGCATTCCTGCTGCTCGTGCACCTGATGCCCGTTCGGCACGAAGCGACGTCGGACGAGCCGGTGGTCGTCACGATGGCCGACACGATGTTCACGGAGCCGCCAGCCCCGGAGCCGCCGCCGGTCGCGCAGATCGGCGAGGCCACGCGGACGCCGGCGCCCGGTCCGACGAACAGGAAGCCAGGGCCGGTCGGCCCGCAGAGGGGTAATCCGAAGCCGGGCCGGCCCGGCTCGCTGACAGAAACGAACAGCACCGGTGCGATCGGTGATGCATTCGGGACCGGCAGCGGATCGGGAACGGGTGGGATGGTCGGCGACGTATCGGGAATTCTCCGCGGCGTCGACGTCAACTCGGGAAGCGGCGGCACCGGTGGTGGTCGTGGCGGAAGCGGTGGGGGCGGAGCCGGCGGCAAGACCGTGCTCGGTTACGGGCAGGGGGGCCAGGGCTCGGTCACGCCAGGGCGCGGCGGCATCGGCGGTGGCCTCGGGACGGGTGGCGGTGGCGGTGGCGGTGTCGGCGGCGTCGGTGCGGGCGGCGGGGTGACCGCGGCCAGAGTCGTCGTCCGGGCGCCGAGCGTTCGCGCTTCCGACGCTCCGGCGGGTCGCGGCCGCGATGTCTCCGAGCTCGGGACGTTCGTCCGCAGCCGTGAGGCACAGCTCCGCTACTGCTACACGGAGCGGGGGCTGAAGGCGAATCCGAGCCTGGCGGGTACCATCAACGTCGCGATCACGATCACGGGGAGCGGCAACGTCACCGGAGTGGACATCACGAGCCGGACGTGGGGGGGAGCCGGGGCCTCCGAAACGGAATCGTGCATCATCAGCAAGATCCGCTCGTGGCGGTTCCCCTCCTCCGACCTGGGCGGCGGAACATACGGCTTCCCGTTCAACTTCACGAAGTAGGACGGCGAGCCGGGACGAAGAGAGGGGCCGCGATCGCGGCCCCTCTCTTCACTTACCCGCCGGCTGCTGCTCGCCCCGTCGTCGCCGGGGGGGCCGATCGTCGCGATCGCGCGCGCAGCTTGTCGCGCAGTGCGCGAATGGAATCAGCGGCGAGCGCGCGCCGGCGCCATGCATCAAAGCGTTGGGCGTATCCGGGCGATCGGCGATCGCCGGACTGCATAGCCCTGGACTCCGCGTTGAGGGCGGTGCGTTCCTGCTGGAAGCGAGCATCCAGCGCCGCGACGCTGTCGGCCGCGGTGGCGGAGGCGGCGACCGGATCGGGCACCGGGTTCGACGAACGCGGCGATGCAGGATCGCCCGGCGGCGCGACAACTTCCAGTGAGTCGCGCCCTGAGCTACTATCGGGGACGATCACCGTCGCGTCCGCGGCATTTCCGCGACAGCCCGGCAGTATCGAGAGCAGGGCGATGACATGCAGCATCCGCCGCGACGGCCGCCGTCGCGCGAACGCAAGGAGATCGAGACGACGGTGTGGCATAACGCGCTGCAAGCTATCGGGCTGATTTTCGCCCTGCAAGGAACTCAGTCGCTGCAGCTTCCACAGCCGACGGGGTTCGTCAACGATTTCGCGAACGTCCTCAGTCCCCAGACCGAGCAGACGCTGCTCGGCATCGCGACCACGGTCCGCGCGAAGTCCGGCGGCGACATCGCGATCGTCACGCTCCCCGACATCGGCGATCGTGCGCCGGGAGACGTCGCGCTGTCGATCATCCGCCAATGGAAGCTGGGGAAGGCGTCCAATCCGGGGGATCCGACGCGCAACAACAGCGCGGTGATTCTCCTCGTCCCGAAGGAGACCAGCTCCGATGGACGCGGGCACACCTTCATCGCCACCGGCTATGGCGCCGAAGGATTCATCACGGACGCGACGGCCGGGGCGATCCAGGACGAAGCGATCCCGCTTCTCCGGCAGCGCAACTATGACGACGCCGTCACCCTGATGGCGGTGCGCGTCGCTCAGCGCTTTGCGAAGGAGTACAACTTCTCACTCGACAGCGCGGTCACCCCCGGGCTCGACCGCGCGCCCGCTCAGGCGCGTCGCGTGGGAGGAGGGATCAACCCCGGGACGATATTCATAGTCTTCCTCGTCGTGATGTTCCTGCTGAATGCGTTTGGCGGGCGGCGACGGGGGCGTGGCGGCTGTGGAGGAGGCGGGTGCCTGCCGATCTTCTTCCCGATGGGTGGCGGCGGCTTCGGCGGCGGCGGGTGGGGTGGTGGCGGGTCCGGCGGGTGGGGCGGAGGCGGTTT
>DASZNJ010000118.1:0-10384 GCA_035551575.1 Gemmatimonadaceae bacterium | reverse complement strand
TAACGCCTGGCCCCTGGCACCCAGCAGTTGCGCCGTGCCTAACGCCTGGCCCCTGGCACCCAGCAGTTGCGCCGAGCCTAACGCCTGGCCCCTGGCACCTGGCACCATCTCAGCGTTGCCCCAGCAGATACTCCACCAGCTCGTCGAACGACCGGGCGACGAACTCGGCGGCGCTCGGACCGCCCTGGCGGACGAAGTCCACTCTCACCGCGCGCATCCCGGCATCGAGGGCGCCGCGGACGTCGGTGCGTTCGTTGTCGCCGACGTGGAGGGTCGCGGCGGGCGGGGTGCCCAACGTGCGGAGGGCGGTGGCGAACGGTTCGGGGCGGGGCTTGGCGTGGCCGACGTCCATCGAGTAGACGGTGACCTTGAAGAGCGAGAGCAGCTGGTCCCGGGCGAGCAGCCGGTCCTGGGCCCTCCCCGAGGCGAAGCCGGTGTCGGAGACGATGCCTAACGTGTAGACGGAGGCGAGCCGGGCGAGGCCGTCGCCGGCGCCGGGGACGAGCGGCGCCGGGTGGGTGAGCAGTGCCTCGTCGACGGCGCGCTCGGCGGCGGCGACGTGGACGCAGTCGGCGGGGCGCTCGACGTCGACGCGGGCGAGGAGCCAGCGGATGCGCTCCTGGGTCGTGTAGCCGCGCTGCTCCTCGCGCCACCAGCGCTCCGCTTCCGTGCCCGCGGCGCGGTAGAGGGCGGCGAACTCCTCGTCGGGGACGGCGCGATCGAAGGTCGCGAACAGCCGTCGGATCGCCGCCTGGCGAAGGGCGCCCCGCTCAGGGGCGGGGGCGCCGGTGTAGATCGTGTCCCAGTAATCGAAAGTGACGGCGCGCAGTCGCATCGCTCGCGTCCCGCTGCCGGTCCCGCGGCCCGCCTAACGCTGCGGGCGGCCGGGCGGGTTCGGGCTGGTGAAGACGTCCCGGTTCAGCTGGATGTAGTGACGCATCGGCGCCGGGACGTCTTCCTCGGGGAAGATCGCCGTCACCGGGCACTCCGGTTCACAGGCACCGCAGTCGATGCACTCGTCCGGGTTGATGTAGAGCTGTTCCGGACCCTCGTAGATGCAGTCGACCGGGCAGACGTCGACGCACGCGCGGTCCTTCGTGTTGATGCAGGGCTCGGTGATGACGTAGGGCATGGCTCGCTGGGTGGGGACGAGTCAGGGAATTTATGCGAAGAGTCCGCGGTTGGCTATCGTGCCTGTGCATCGATCGAACCACGGGGAACGTCTGCGCCGGGGTCTTGTTGAACCACAGGGAACTGCCGCGAAGGAAAGGTTCGCGATCGCCGGCCGGAACGGCTCGGGGGCAAGCGAGGCAAGACCATCTCCCCGAACGCCCACAAAGCACGTGGCCGGCGCGGGACCGCGAACCCTCGAATGGCGCGGCGGTTCTCTGTGGTTCGATTGCCGTTCCCCTGCGACCGCTGTCCTCAGCCCCTCCAAGGAGGGAGGTCGCCCTTCTTCCGCTCGAGATCCGGGTTGTGCCGGTAGAGCGTCGTCGTCCGGCCGATCACCTGCACGACGTCCGAATCCGTCGCCTCGGCGAGCTGATAAGCGGCGTCCTTCGGGTCGAGCCCGGCGTTCTTCGTCAGCGCGACCTTCACCAGCTCGTGCGTGCGCAGCGCATCGTCGAGCGTCGCCACCACCGCGGGGGTCAGCCCTTCCTTGCCGAGGTGGACGAGTGCGTCGAGATGGTGTGCCTCGCCACGGAGCGCGGCGCGCTCCTTCGAGGAGATCTTCGGGGTGCGGGCTGGTCTGCCGTCGCTCATGCGCTGCGCTCTCTGGAGTTGCCGTGATACCGTCGCCGGAGCGAAAGCTACTCGACGAACAGGGGCCGAGGGTTCACCGGGATCCCCGTCCACCACTTTCCGTCCTCGGGCATCCGCATCACCTGGAAGTGGAGGTGTGGCACGTCCGGCGGCGCGTTGCCGCTGGTGCCGACGAAGCCGATGGTGTCGCCCCGCTCGAGCGACTGCCCTTCGCTGATCCCCTTCCGGTAGCGGTCGAGGTGTGCGTAGTAGTAGACAAAGCGCGACTTCGGGTCGACCGCGTAGATCGTGATCCCGCCGGCGCCACCCTTCCGCAGCTTGAGGACGCGACCGCCGTCGGCGGCGAGCACCGGGGTCCCGCGCGGTGCCATGATGTCCACCGCGTGATGCCGGCGCCGTCCGTCGCGCGCGTCGTCGAAGCTGTCGGGGATGCGCGCGAGCTTCGTGTTGGCGACGGGGATCAGGATGTGCCGCTGGCGCAGGTACTCGTAGTCGTCCTTCGAGACTCCGGCGGGGAGCGCGACGCGCGCGGCGCTCGCGCGCGCCGGCGAGGGCGAGGGCGCATGACCCATCCGGCAACCCGCGACCAGCAGTGACGCGGCGACCATCAGCGACGCCCGGCGGGTGAGCGCCGGGCGTCCGGCTGCGCATGCCACCGTCAGGGCGCGGTGGTGAACTGGAAGGTCACCGGGGCGGCGAGCGGATTGCCCGCGCGATCCTTGATCGCGGTCGAGAGCGTGCCCGTCACCGTCGTCGACGCAGGAAGTGTCGGCGCGGGAGTGAGCGTCGCGACGGCACCATTGACGACGATCGTTCCCGTGACGCCGTTGTCGAAGGAGAACGCCGCGTTGGTGACGCTCGCAGAGTCGAGATTCTCGGAGAAAGTCACGCTGATCGCCGCCGTGCGCGGGACGCTGGTCGCCCCATTCGCCGGGCTCGTCGAGACGACGGTAGGGGCGGTGGTGTCGGTTCCCCCTCCGTTACCGCCGATCGGGGTGAGGAAGTCCTGCCCCGAGCCCGTGCCGCACGCCGCGAGCGCGGCGACGAGCAGCCCACCGAGCACCTTGTTGCCGATCCCGCGCATCGCGCTGCCGCGATCGCCGTTCCTTCCCGTTCCGCGCATGACTCCTCCCTAGATTGCCACCGCTTCCTCCGGGGGGAAGCCGTGCTGCCGGCGTCCCACCGGACCCTCGTGCTTCGCTGTCGTCTTGTACAGCTCGAAGCGACCGTCGGCCGCCACGTCGGCGCAGCGGCTCCGCAGGTCCTGCATCTCCGCGTCCGTCATCCGATCGAAGCCGCGGGCGATCCGCACGTTCTGTCGTAGTACGCGCATCGAGTCGATGCCGCTGACGGTCGTCGCGACGTCGAGGCTCATCGCGTAGCGCAGCGCGTCCCCGGCGCTCACCACCCTGCGCTTCACCGCCGATCCTTCGCCGCCGAGCGACTTCATCCCGATCGCCGCGATTCCGCGCCGGTTCACCTCGGGGAGCACCTGCTGCTCGAAGCTCCGGAAGGTCGCGTCGAAGCAGTTGAGCGGCATCTGGCAGGTGTCGAACGGAAAGTCGTACGACAACATGCGCAGGTGCAGCGCCGGATCCTTGTGCCCGGTAAAGCCGACGAATCGCACCTTTCCTTCCCGCTTCGCCTTCTCCAGCGCTTCTACCGCGCCCCCTTTCATGAAGTGCCGCTCGGGATCGTTATGATAGGCGACCTCGTGAATCTGCCAGAGGTCGAGATAGTCGGTCTTCAATCGGCGAAGCGATTCGTCGAGCTGCCGCATCGCCGTCTTCATGTCGCGGCCATGCGTGCACAGCTTCGTCATCAGGAAGACCTCGCCGCGCCTCCCGGCCAGCGCCCTGCCGAGCCGCTCCTCGCTCTTCCCTTCATGATACTCCCAGGCGTTGTCGAAGAATGTGACGCCCGCCTCGATCGCCGCGTGCACTATCTGCGTCGCCTCCTTCGCCGTCCCGACTTGCCCGAGGTGGTACCCTCCGATCCCGATGGCGGAGACGGTGACGCCCGTGCGGCCCAGTGGGCGTTGGGGAATCGCTGTTGCCAGTGTGCTCATGACTGTCTGCCTTGGCTGTCAGCCATCAGCGGTTAGCAGGAAGCGAACCGCGGAGACGAACTTGCGTACCGCGGTCGCCCGACGCTGACGGCTGATGGCTAACGGCCGAGCTTCACCGACTCTCCCACGAAAACCCGGCCGTGAGCCGGTCCAGCCGCTTCCGCGCCGTGTCCAGCCGCATCACCGACAGCCCGCCCATCGCCTCGCCGAGGGCGCGTGTGGCGAGGTCGTCGACGCCATCGCGATCGGCGTCGAAGGCGTAGACCCCGTCGTGCGCGTCGAAGCGGTAGTCGCTGAACCTGAGCGGGGTCACCGCGCCGGTATCGTCGACGATCGCCATGCGCTCGGCGACCCACTCGGTGTTGCCGGCGCGGGCGCTGACGATGACGAGGACGCGACCGAGCCTGCCGTAGCAACCGGCGATGCGCGAGCTGGAGACCTTGAGCGAGTTCTGCAGCCGCTCGAAGGGGGGCTTCGCCGTCTCGAGGAGCTGCTGCGAGATGGAGTCGCGGACGATCGACGCACGATCGGCGAGGTCCTCGCCTAACGAGTCGCGCCTGCAGCTGTCGGTCACCGACACGACCGCGGAATCGGTGATCGCCGCGGCGGCTGGGAGGGGCTCGACGGTGCGGGCGAGGGAGTCGACGCGCGGTGCGACCTCGAGCACGCCGACGATCCGTCCGTTCCAGGAGGAGAACTCCTTGAGCACTGCGCTGTCGGCGCCCCACGGTCCGCTCAGCCGGAAGCGGGCGCCGATGGGGACCGGCGAGAGCCGGGTCACCGCCTCGACGAAGGCGCTCGCGCGCGGCTCCTGCTTCACGTCGAGGTCGACGCGGCCGATGTCGACGAGCATCCGCTTCCCGCGGGCGGCGGCGGTGAACCAGAGCTGTCCGCGGGGGGGGAAGACGAGGCGTTCGGCGATCGTGTCGGCCAGCGGGGAGAGCGCGGGCTTCGGCGGATCGGGGGGTGCCACCGTCGTCGTCTGGGTGTCGAGCTGGGCGACGGTGTCGGCGGGGGGGGCGGTCGGCGCCTTGTGCCGGTCGCGACACGACGCGACGGCGGCGGCGCCGAGGAGCGCGACGACTGTGAGGCGGAGCTTCCCTGCGTGCGACATCGAAAAAGGTTGAGCGGGCGAGCGAGTCGCCCGACGTGAATCGCGAGAGCTGTGGAGGGCGGCGCACGCAACGCTAATGCGCCGCGATCGGGGGGGGAATGGCCGCCCCATTCGACGAGCGGCGACGATGAAAGGTGACGCATCGCGCGGACTTTTTCAGCGGGCGGTCCGGGCCGGCTTCCGGCGTGCCGGCGGGGGCGGGAGGCTGGGTGCCGTCGGGGAGGCCGGCTTCCGGGCCGTGGCGGTAGACGGGAAGCGCGGCAGCGACCAGCTTTCATCGGTGCGGCGCGGGCTCCCCGGGGGGCGGGGGACCATCGCCGGCGACGAGACCCGAGCGTGGACAAGGAGGACGGTACCGATGCCCGTGCTGGAGACCAGTGGGACGATCCGCGAGCTGAGCGACCCCGAGACGATCGTCGGCAGCGGCGCCGCCGCGACCTGGCGCGTCGGTGGCGCGGACCTCTCGGCGCGTCACTTCACCATAACGTTAGGCAGCGACGGCCAGGCCTCGGTCAAGTCGTGCTCGACGCAGAACGTCGTCCTCGTCAACGGGCGCCAGCTCGGGGTACGGCCGCTGCCGCTCGCCGACGGCGACACCATCGCCGCGGGCAATGCGCGCTTCGTCTACGCGCGAGACGAGCGGTCGCTGAAGCCGGCGGCCGAGCCCAACGCGGAGAAGGCGTACCTCGTCGACGAGCGGGCGCGCGTCGCCTATCCGCTCGAGCGCCGCTCGGTGTCGGTCGGGCGCGACGCGGCGAGCATCGTCGTCGTGAAGGACCCGCAGGTGTCGCGCTTCCATGCCGACGTCCGCACCGAGGCGGGGGCGCACGTCCTCTACTCGATGGGCTCGGCGGGGACGACGGTGAACGGCTACGGCCTCTCGGCGCCGCGGGTGCTCGAGCCCGGGGACAAGATCGGGATCGGCCAGAGCACGCTGCTCTTCGTCCGCGGCCAGCTGCCGGCGGGGGTGAAGCTGTCCGACCACGTGCCGCCGGCGACGGAGGAGTGGAGCCGCCGCTCGACGATCTCCACCCAGGCGGTCAGCACCGGGGAGCGGCCGAAGTACGAGGGGACGCGCGGATTCCCGTGGGGGATGATCGTCGCCGCCGCGGTCGCGGTGGTGGTGCTGGTGGTCGTCGGGCTGAAGCTGATGCGTTAGGCGCGAGCCGCGCCGGCGCGCGGCCGCCGCCCGCTCCCACGCCTAGCGCGTGAGCATCTGGACGGCGAGGATGATGACGAGCACGATCGCGCCGACGACGGCGATGATCAGCCCGTACTTCTTCTGCTCCGTCCTGCGGATCATGTCGCGGGCCTGGACGGTGCCGACGAACATCGTCTGCATCTTCGCCGCGCGCTTGTCCATCCCCGCCCCCGGGTGCGCGCCGATGGCGAGCAGCGACGAGGGGGGCTCGAGGGTGAAGCGGAACACGGTCCGCCCGATCGTCACCTCGTCGCCCTCGTGGAGGCGGGTCGAAGCGTTGAGCCGCTTCATGTTGACGAGGGTGTAGGCGCTCCCGACCGGCTTGGCGAGGAACCCTCCCTCCGGTCCGCGGAGGATCTCGGCGTGGACGCGCGAGACCTCCGGCTCCTGCAGATTCACCGCGCACTTCACGTCGCGGCCGATCTCGGTGACGTCGCCGAGTGTGTAGACGCGCCCGCGGCGGGTGTCGTGGAGGAAGCCCGGGCGGCCGCTGGTGCTCTCGTCGGTGGCGAACTGCCGGTAGTTGAAGCGGGCGGTGCCGATCTGGAGGACGTCGCCGAAGCGCAGGGTGCCGCGGCCGTCAGGCAGCTCGGCGCCATTGACGGTGATCGTCGACGCCGCGCTCCCCGGCTCGACGTGCGCCTTCCCGTCGCGAAGGAGGGTGACGATCGCGTGCAGCGGCATGAGGTCGCGCCCGACGATGCGCCAGGAGGCCTCGGTTCCGCTCCCGATGGAGAGGACGCCGGGTCCGAGGGCTCGTGTCTGGTGGTCGTACTCGAGGTAGGGCATTGGGCGTGACGAGGCGCGCGGCCGTTCAGTGCAACCAGACGCGAAAGGCGCGCCGAGCCGCACTGTAGCGTTCGAACGACTGCTTCACAGCGAGACTGGTCACAAATCACAGGGGGGAGAACGTCGGGACGGCGAAGGGCGCGACAGCGGGACGGCGCGGCAGAGGCGCACAGGTTTCGCAGAGGTTCCGCAGAGACAGCGCGCGGGGCTGCGCTTTTCACACGTGGGTCGTGATGTTCGTGCGCGGATCGGGTGCTCGGCGCCGTGCGAGCACTAACAGGTGGAACTACGATTACGCGGATTTCGCGGATCGATCCTGGGGGCGGGCGCGCCGCGTGGCTGCCCGAGGCGGTATCCGTGTCATCCGCGTCATCCGCGAAATCGTCGTTCCCACTGTTACGAGCCGGAACAACTTGGGGGCAAGCGAGGTGAGATCATCTCGCCGGTGTGCCGCCACCGATCAGCAACAGGGCCCTGCGCACCAGTAGAACTGCCGAGCCCGATGCGCGTGAACTCCGATGGACAGAACGAACAGCGTGTCAGGCATTTTCCGACTTGCCGATTTTTTCGATGATGTAATATTCGCGGTGGGCAGACGAGTAGCGATCTTCGCTCGAATGCTCAGCCAGGTGGTGGGACGCCATCACTCGGCAACTCGGAGGGATTCGACCCCGACGAGCCGGTTGCGAGGTCGCTGGCCGCAACTGTAGCCCTGGTGAAAAACCGGGACACGTTCGACGGAATCGCACGGCGAACGGAAGGGAATGAGGCAGGACCATCACACGTGATGGTGTCGAACAAAAAAAGTCTCATTCTGCCAGCGGGAAAGAGGCGCCCCACGTGATGTGTCACGTGGGGCGCCTCTACCATTTCACCTCGGGACGCGGCGCGACTGTGACGTCACGCTTCGCCTGATACCTGCAGTAAGCATCAGGAGCCATCCTGCAGGGGGCGCGCGCCACGGCGGTGCCATGCGTCGCGAGGGTGCGTCGCGGCATCGAGCGCGCGATGGAAAAAGGAGGGTGATCCGATGCTCAGGGGTTTCGAGGATCGCCGGGACGCGGGGCGGCAGCTTGCCGCCGAGCTGAAGCAGTACGCCAGCCGGCCCGATGTGCTGGTGCTCGGCCTCGCCCGCGGGGGAATACCGGTCGCGAATGAAGTCGCCCGCGCGCTCGACCTCCCGCTCGACATCTTCATCGTCCGGAAGCTCGGTGTTCCCGGCCATGAGGAGCTGGCGATGGGAGCGATCGCCAGCGGAGAGGTACAGGTTCTCGACGACCGGCTGATCCGCACGCTGCACATCCCGCAGGGCGCGATCGCGGACGTCGTCACGCAGGAACGCCGCGAGCTCGAGCGGCGCGAGCGTGAATACCGCGGTGCCCGGCTCGCTCCCGACGTCAGCGGGCGAACGGTGATCCTCGTCGACGACGGCCTTGCCACCGGCGCGAGCATGTTCGCGGCGATCTCCGCGCTGCGGAAGGCGAACCCCGCGAAGGTCGTCGTCGCTGTCCCGGTTGCGGCGCCCGAGGTGTGTGCGGCGATGCGGCGCGTCGCCGACGAATGTGTCTGCGTGCTGACCCCGGCGCAGCTGTATGGCGTCGGCGCCTGGTACGACGACTTCTCGCAGACCACCGACGCGGAGGTCCGCGCCATCCTCGAATCTGCAGCCCGCCGGCGCACGCGGGGTGGTCGCTCGCCGAGTGCGGTGAAACGGGAGCCGATCGCCTCACCGCCACTCTGATGCAGTGCCGTGCCGGCCGATGAGGACCTCGGCCGGCTGACCCGGACGCTGCTGGACCGCAGGACCCTCAGCATCCAGCTCGCCGCCGCATGCGCGCGCTGCCGGAGGCACCGTCCAGCCCCGTAACTTTGCAGGGGGTTCGCGGACTCTCGTCTGAACGCAGAGGCTGGTGCTCATGCACGTCTACCTGAACGGCCACTACATCGCCGCGCGCGACGCGTCGATCTCCCCGCTCGACCGCGGCTTCCTCTTCGGCGACGGGATCTACGAGGTGGTGCGCGCCGTCGACGGCCGGCTGGTCGAGGCCGGGCGGCACTGGACGCGGCTCGCCCGCTCGCTCCGCGAAACGCGGATCGACCGTCCCCTCACGTCAGGCGACGACGACCTGTCGACGATCGCGCTCCGCCTCCTCGAGGAGAACGGGCTGATGCAGGGGCACGCGATCGTCTACCTCGAGATCACCCGCGGCAGCGTCTCGCCGCGCACCCACCACTTCCCCCCGGCCGGCACCGCCCCAACGGTGTTCGCCAGCGCCGCGTCGTTCACGCCGTTCGACGCGCAGCGAGTCACCGGGGTCCCGGTCATCCTCGCTCCCGACGAGCGGTGGGCGCGCTGCGACATCAAGTCGGTGAACCTCCTCCCGAACGCGATGGCCAAGCAGCTCGCGGTCGACGCCGGCGCGTGGGAGGCGGTGTTCGTGCGCGACGGGACGATCACCGAGGGGACGAGCTCCAACTTCTTCGCCGTGATCGCCGGCGAGCTGCGCACCCACCCGGCGACCCACGCGATCCTCGGCGGGGTGACCCGCGACGTGACGCTGGCCGCGGCGAGAACGTTAGGCGTGGCCGTCGCCGAGCGGGGGCTCACGGTCGCCGAGCTCGAGGCGGCGGAGGAGGCGTTCCTGACGAGCACCACCAACGACGTGATGCCGGTAGTGCGGGTGGACGGGGTTCGCATCGGGAACGGGGAGCCGGGCGCGGTGACGAGGCGGATCGGGGAGGCAGTCCGCGATCGGCTGTTCGAGTGATGGCGAGCGATGCACGGGCGCCCGCGGGCGCTGGTCGTGAATCGTGCAGCTTTGCCCTTTCGCGCCCCGTGCATCGCCCTTGCCCCTCGCCGAGCCGAGCGGCGTCGAAGTTGCGAGCGTCGGCGCCGTCCGTGCTTCACTCCGTCGTTCTACCGTACAGCGAGCACTCCCATGGGTTTCGACCAGTACCACGAGCCACCTAACGAGCTCCCCGAAAATACGCGCACCTTCGCGCGCATGATCACGTCACTGATCGAGGAAGCCGAAGCGATCGGCTGGTACGAGCAGCGCCTCGCCCTCGAGAAGGATCCGCAGGCGAAGGCGATCATGAAGAACGCGCAGCACGAAGAGATGAAGCACTTCGGGATGGACCTCGAATTCCTGCTCCGGCAGAAGAAGCAGTGGCGGGAGGTGCTGGAGGGGATTCTGTTCAAGGCGGGGGATATCGTCGAGCACGGGGATGAGGCGGAGGAGGCTTCGGATTGAAGGGACTACTCTGATGGTTGGAAGTCTCGAAACTGCCGTGATGGTTGGAAGTCTTGAAACGGCTGTGGAAATGGAAGTCTCGAAACTTCCGTGGGAATGGAAGTCTTGAAACGGCTGTGGAAATGGAAGTCTTGAAACGGCTGCGGAAATGGAAGTCTTGAAACGGCTGCGGAAATGGAAGTCTTGAAACGGCT
>DASZNJ010000117.1:0-8205 GCA_035551575.1 Gemmatimonadaceae bacterium | reverse complement strand
GAGCCGATCGCGTCGATCGTCGAACGGCTGGACCCGGGCGAGTTCGCCCGAATCCAGCCGCAGACGATCGTCAGGCTCTCCCGCGTCCGCGAGCTCGCGCCGATGGACAACGGCGACTACAGGCTCTTCCTCACCACCGGTGCGACGCTCACGCTCGGCCGCTCCTTCAGGAACGCGGTCATCCCGCGCCTGAAGGAGGTCTGGTCGGCGTCGGGCAAGCGTTAGGCTAGAACAGCTCCGCCCAGCTGCGCTGCGGCGCCCTCACCGGCATCGCCGTCCGCTGGAGCGCCGTGTTGTTCGCACACCGCGAGTACTGGATCGCCGAGTTACCGGTGAGCGAGCTCGTCGACGTGCTGTCGACGACGTTCGCCGCGAGAACGCTGCCGTTGATGTGGTTGCCCGTCCCGGTCAGCTTCACGGTGCCGCGCGAGATGACCGGCCCGTAGAAGGTGAAGTTTCCCTGGATGCTCAGGTTCCCGCCGACCAGCAGTACCCCCTGCCCGACGTTGCCGTTGATCGCCAGGTCGCCGGGAGCGTAGATGATCGGGAAGTACCCCTCGCACAGTCCTGGCGTCGCCGCGCGGGCCGGGTCACCCCAGTTCTTGTTGTCGGAGTATCGGCATGCACCCGCCGACGTCGACGGGCCGATGTTGGTGAGCGTGCCGCTGACCTGCTTGTCGGCCATCGAGACCAGGTCGTTCCAGGTCAACCCGCCATAGTAGAAGTAGGTGTTGGTGTCCATCGCCGCCGTCGAGATGCTGACGAGCGGGCTGCCCTTGATGCAGCTGAACGACGTGCCGCACGAGCCGCCTGACGCGAGGTTCGTGTACGACGGCACCACCGCGCCGGCGACCGGGGCGCCCGCGGGCGGACAGTTCCACCCGGCAAAGCTCGTATCCTGTCCGCTGATCGACGTCGATCCGCCGATCCTGACGGTACCCCTCGTCGTGATCGCGCCGAGGATCTTGACCTGCGGCACCTCGAGCCGGACGATCATCCCGGCGCGGCGCCGCGCGCCGCCGCGCAGGCCGTTGCCCGACCGTCCCTCGGAGTTCACGAGGAAGGTCAGGGAATTGAGCTTCGTGATGCGGACGGTGTCGATCGAGCCGTCGCCCGGCGCATAGGCGCGGACGAATGTCGTCCCCGCCTTGTACGCGTTCCAGGCACGATCCCAGCCCTGGTAGACCGCGCCGTGGCCGTACTCGGCGGCGCTCATCGCGCGCGCCTGGGTCAGGCCGTTCGCGCCGAGACGATACTCCTGGATGTTGGAGAAGTAGGCACCGACGATCATGATGCTGATCACGGCGATCGCGATCAGCACGATGCCCAGTGCCATTCCCTTCCGGTTGCGGGGCGTGTGCATGGTTCCTCTGATCGTGAGTGTCAGCGGCGGTTGCGCAGCGACACGGTGAAGTTGAGCGAATCGCGCACATAGCTGCGTTCGCCGCCGGCGAGAGCCACCGGCGCGGCCGTCTGCCCGCGCACGGCGACGTCGATGCGCGCGACGTTCGTCTTCGTCGCCGTCACCGCACCGGTCGAGTCGTAATAGATGAACTGCACCCCGCTCCCGGTCGCCGCGTAGGGGAGAAACGGCCCCCCCATCGGCGTCGCCGAGCCGCAGGTGCCGCCCGGGCAGTCGTAGTAGCCGAGCATCGTCCTGCCGCTCGCGGTGACGAAGAGCCCGTAATGCGCGTGGCGGAAGAAGACCATCGCCGAGCCCTGCGGGGAGCCGGCGGGGAGCGCGGCGGAAAGCGTCAGCTTCACCCCGGCAGCTGCTTCGGCCGAGGTCGAGGTGAAGAGAGTCGTGGTCGGGCATGATGCGGCGACCGGCGCGGCCGTGATCTTGTAGGCGCGCCAGGCGTCGTCAGAGATCGCCGTGGTCGCACCCTCGTCGTAGATGAGCACCGAGTCGCCGGACACCGGCGCCGCCGTCCACGAGGTGACGCCGCTCCGCGAGGTCAGGCTGGCCGGCGGAACGATCACGTAGCCGGCACCGATCTGGCAGACGGTCGAGATCCCGGTCGTCAGGCGGAAATCGATCGAGGAGTCGGACATCGCGTAGATGTCCCCGCCAACGCTCGAGATCGCGCGCAGGTCGGAGGGGAGCGCGGTCGCCAGGTCGCGCAGGTCGGCGCGGGTGCTGGTGAGTTCGGCCGCGCTGGCGTAGAAGCGCTGCTGGCGAAGCACGACGCGCATGATGACGCTGCCGACGAGCCCGAGGATCACGAGGACGACGAGCAACTCGGCGAGCGACACCCCGGCGCGCGCGGCGCGGCGCGACTTCAGGCGAAGGCTCAGCATGAGAACGACGTCCTGTAGACCTTCGACCGCGTCGTGTTGCGCGACGACGGGAAGGACACCGAATCCTTGATGATCACGCCGCGGGCGACCGCGGTGACCGTCCAGGTGTTGGTGATCCCGCGAACGGTCTCGGTTCCGCTGGTGATCGAGGCGCACGGGCTCGAGCGGAGCTTCTCGAGGCGCGACTGCGCGACGGTCGCGGCGATCGTCTGCCGCTTCGCGCCGCCCATCATTCGCGTCACCGAGCTGGCGGTGGCGGCGAGTCCGAGCATCCCGACGGCGAACACCATCATCGCGACGAGCAGCTCCACGAGGGTGAACCCCGCGCGGCTGCTGGTGGGGCGCCGCGTCGTCCGTGTGCGGATGCGCGCGTTCATGCGGTGCACCCGGTCCGTGCCACCTTGCCGAGCTTCGATACGCATATCGAGTCCTTGACCTCAGCATTGGTGAACCTGAAGATCGCGGCGCCCGTCAGCCCGATCGCCACACCGCGCGGATCGAAGCGGACGGTGTCGCGGGCGGCGCCGCCGGTAGTGAACGTGACGCCGTGCTCGCGATAGAGGTCGCGGGAGGCAAGGGTGACGATGGTTCCGTTCGAGTCGACGGTGACGCGAACGACGTTCCCGCTGCGGATGAAGCGCGCCTCGGATCCATTCTGCACCGCCGCCGCGCGGGCGACGATGAGCATCGAGGTGACCTGCTGCCGCGCTGAGCGGATCGACCAGCTGGTGGTCGTCCCGCGCAGCTTCGGGTACGCGTACATCCCCATGATCCCCATCAGGGTCATGACGATCAGCAGTTCGACGAGCGTGAAGCCTCTTCGCCTGGCGCGCATCGTTCCTCCATTGCGGTCCCTATCCGGCCCCATCTATAGCAAGGGAAGGTCCGCTCATTAAGTTGTTGTCTTACTTACACTTGGCGTAGATCACAGTGTGGGTTTGTCGTCAAGATGCCCGGACAGGAGGGCGTAGTGCCTGTTTAGTTTTCACATGTCATTTTTTTTGACGCTTATGCGACTATTAGACTCTGCTAATGCCGGGAAGGCAACACGAGGGCGACGATCGCGCTGCACTCGCCGCAGGTGGCAGCTGGCGCGTTACACGGTCTATTGGCGGAATCACGGTACGGGTCTCCCGTCTCCGTGCTTCGCAGGCACGACGGCGAGGGGGGGCCGCGGGTGGCGGCGGGCGATACGCGCTCCAAGGTCGCCGGCGCGGACGACGCGGCGTGCGCGGCCGGGGTGATCGAGCGTGGAACGTTCCCTCGCGGTCCCTGCGTCGGCACCTCACCGCATGGGCGATGCGGCCTGCGCGCTCTGCGTCGCCCCTGTTTCCGCGTTAGGCAGCCGGCCGCGATCGCGCGCTCAGCCTGACGCCTCGATCTCGGCGCGAAGCTCACGAACCTCGCGTGCCGCACCGAGCGCCGTGAACAGCGCAAGCGCACGATCGAGGAGCGCCGCCGCTGCCTCGTCGCGCCGGCGATCGCGCTCGATGAGGCCGAGCTCGCGGGTCGCTTCGGCCTCGAGGAGCCGCGCCTCGAGTCGGATCGCGCTGCGCAGGGCCTCCGTCGCGTCGGCAGCGGCTTCGTCAAGGCGCCCCAGCATGCGGTGCGCGCGGCTTCTCGACCGGAGTGCGTCGCCGCGTCCCGGCTCGTCGCCGAGATCCGCGTAGATGATCATCGCCCGCTCGCAGTGAACCACCGCGAGCTCGTGGCGCCCAGCCGCGATCTGAAGCTCGCTCTGGTTGAGCAGGACATTGGCTACCATCTGCTTGTTACCCTGACGCTCGCAGAGCAGAAGGCAGGCGGCGTAGCTCTCGGCCGCTTCATCCCACAGCTCGAGATCGGCGTTGATCATTCCCAGGTTGTGGAGCACGAGCGCACGCCCCGCGTCATCGCCCGCTTCGGCGAACGCGGCCTCGCTCCGCGCATACTCGGCACGGGCCGCGTCGAGGTTCCCCTCGATGTTCGCGATGACGCCGAGATTGAGGAAGACCTTGCCGCGAAGAGCGGGATCATCGCTCGCCAGCTCCTGGGCCCGGCCGTACGAGGCGCGGGCCTGTGCGTAGGCGCCACGTGCGTAGTGCACCGCGCCGATCCCGTTCTCGACGCGCGCCTCGAGGTTCACCAGGCCACGTGACGTCGCGAGAGCGGAGGAGGCGGAGTAGTGAGCGAGCGCGTCGTCGTAGCGTCCCTGGCGCCAGGCCACGCGCCCGAGGCGGAAGTGCGCCTCGGCGACGGTGTCCGGCTCGCCGCTGGCCAGCAGCCGCTCGTAGGTGGTGACGGCGGCGCCGAGCTCACCGCGGAGCTCATCGCGCTCCCCCGTTCGGATCGCCTCGTCGGCGACGCTCATCGAAGCGTTGTCGAATCGCTCACGCGGGCGTCAGACCCCGACCGCATACACGGAAAAGTGCACGATCGGCGCGGTGAGCTGCGCCGAGGCCGGATCGTAGCGGGCGTCGATCCGCTCGAGCGTGGACCCGTTGTCGTCGAGATAGAGTAGCGCCGGCCTTTCCTCGCGGCCGATGTCGCATCCATGCGCATCGAGGAGGAGCGTTGCCGGGCGGGCGAAGCGCAGCCCCTCGGGCTCGAAGCGAATTGCCGCCATCTCGCCGACCACTACTTCGCCGACGATCCTGACCTGCGCGTCGAGGGCGCCGGCGGGGACGGCGAGGTAGTTGTTGCCGACGCGCAGGACACCGCCGCGCGGACCGATGACCGCCGTCCCGATCCGCTTCTCGCGGTGGCTGCACTGCGCGACCCTGCTCTGGTCGGCTGCGTCGGGGAGGCGCGGCCCCTGTTGGTACGTCTCGCGATGCATCTCGACGCGCGGTGGCGCGGCCCGCGGCGTGCTGGAGGGAGCGGTCGCGGCGTCGTCCGCACACCCGGCGGCACCGAGGAGGAGGAGGGCGAGTGCGCCGGCGCGCTGGATGTTATGAAGATTGACCGACATCGGCATGTGGGGGTGTCGAGGAGACGACGGCCGTCGCGAAGGCGCCGGCGACGATGAGAGAGTGAGCGGCGTCAGACGGCGACGAGTGGAGCGCGAGAGCGCCCGTGAGGAAGGGGCGAGGACCGACCGCGCGCGGGTTGACGCATCTGGCGCAACAGCGACCGCGCGACGTACTCGGCGCCGCCGCGCCGGCGGACTTCGCTGGGCGTTGCGCGCAGGTAGCGCTGGCAGGTATTCCGGAACGCGCTGCCAGATGGAAAGTGCAACGCGCTGGCGACTGCATCCGCGGTGGTCTGCTTCGACTCGAGCAACTGCCCGGCGACGATGAGCCGACCCCAGGTGATCAGGCGCTGCGGCGCTGGAAATCCCTCGAGCGAGAGCTGGTGGGCGAGTCCCCGGCGCGACACCCCGAGTTGCCGAGCGAGTACGAGGGGGGTGAGGCGGCTGTTGGCACGGGTCACCGACAGCAGCAGGGCGTCACGCAGGAGGCGGGAAGTTCCTGTGAGCGCGGCGGCGAGCAGCGTCGCGACGCTGCGAGTCCCCGCCTGCGCGAGGACTTCCAGGATCCGCGACGGTGAGTCCTCATCATCCGTGACGAGCAGCCCGTCGAGCCCGAATCGGCCGGCGTCGAACACGTCACGAGTTCGCGCGGGCGGCAACGTCAGATAGCCGACAACCGCAACGCGCGGGAACCGGCCCCGCAGGACGCGCAACTCGTCGAAGCTCGCCCGGCCATTCGCCACGAAGTCGACGACGACCGTCTGGACGGGAGCTGATTCGCAGAGGCGGGTCAGCGACTGCCAGTCGTCGCATGCGTGGATGGCATGGTGCCCCGAGACCGCGGAGCGAAGCCGTTGCAGCCTGGGGGCTGGAAGTAACGATCCGACGACGTTCACGGTGCCTCGGGACTGGCGGGTCGGCGACCCGGATGGCGAAGGTCTCGGTGTTTCCGACGGGAAATTTGAGGGGAGCTCGTCACTGGAGCCAGTGTCGAGCGCACATAGTGACAGTTCTGGCCACTGGCGTGACAGTATGCCCGTGATGGCCGGTAGTAGCGTCCGTCAATCGCGGGAGGGGTACGAGCTGCGCGATGCTCACCAGGATGGGGCGAGGCGATGATGAGACAGCCACGATTCGAAGGTCCGTTCGCCGCGAGGCACGGCTTCACCCTCGTCGAAGCGATGATCGTGCTCGTGATCCTCGGAGTGCTCACGTCGATCGTCGCGCGCGGGATCAGCGCCAGCGGATATCGCGGCGACGGCGCCGCGCGAACGGTCCGCAGCGCAATGCAGCAGGCGCAGCGGATTGCGATCCTCCGGCAGTATGACGTCGTCGTCAGCTTCGACTCGGCGCGCGGTCGCTTCCGGGTCCACGAGGATGCGGACAACGATCATGTCGCCGAACCGGGCGAGCTGGCCACCTGGCATTCGATCGAGAGCACGGTGCGCTTCACGCAGCCGGCCGTCGGCATCGATGGCAAGGTGGCGGCTGGCTTCGCAGCGCCGGCAAGCCCGATCGACCAGATGCCGAGCATCGCGTTCCACCGCGATGGCAGCGCGAGCGATGCGGCCGTGATCTACCTGCGGGACGGGTCCGCAGGCGCGAAGACGATGCGCGCTGTGGCTGTCACCCGCAGCACGGGTCGTATCCAGTGGTACAAGGGGAACGGCACGACGTGGAAACCGGGGGGTCTATGATGCGAAACGACAGCGGCGTGATGAGCGGTCCGCGGGGAGGGATGACGCTCGTCGAGATCATCGCCGCGCTGACGATACTCTGTGGCGCGATGCTCGGCCTCGGCGCGTTCGGCATGCGCTTCGCGCACAACATGACCGAAGTGAGACAGCGCTCGACTGCGCTCGACCTCGCGACCGACCGGCTCGAGGACGTGAAAGTCGCCCCGAACTACGCCGCTGTCGATGGCTATGCCGGAACGGAGCCAGCGCCTAACGGCCAGACGGGATTCACCCGCCGGACGATCGTCAGCCGGGTCGGGGGCGGGGCGAAGGACATCGTCGACTACAAGATCGTCACTGTCGAGATCACCGCACCGGCGATCACGGTACCGGTGCGGAAGACGACCATCATCGCCAACTTCTGATGCGCGACTCGAGCATGGTGCGGCGGGATCGCCGCGGATTCACGATCGCCGAGATGATCGTCGCGATGACGCTCCTGCTCGTGATCGTCGGCGCGACGATTCCGTTCTTTCGCGCGCAGGCGCGGGCGCTCGACCGGAGCGCCGGACGCCTCGATGCACAGCAGAACGCGCGATTCGGCGTCAACGCCATCGACCGTGACCTGCGCGTCGCCGGCCTTGGGGTTGTCGACGCACAGCCGATCATCGTCTACGCGGGCGCGCGCGTGCTCGCCTTCAACGCCGACCTCGCGACGGGAGTGAAGAACGACGCCAGCGCGGTCTATTACAACGCGGATCTTTCCGGTCAGGTGCTGTCCTCGATCGGCAGCGCGCGGCGAATCGCGATCCCGACGACCAGCTTCACCTATCCGGACACGACCTACCGCCAGGGTGGCGGGGGACCGGCGAGCGCGGCGGAGACAATCATGTTCTGGGTGTCGCCCGACAGCACGAGCGGACGCTCGGACGAGTATCTGCTCTGGCGGCAGGTCAACGATGCACCACCATCGATGCTTGCCGCCGGGATCCGCCTCCAGCCCGGGGAAGGGGTGTTCAGCTACACGAAGACGGACAGCGGCGGCCGTCCCGTTCCGGTGGCGCCGGCGGCACTGCCGTACTACCACATGGCGCCGATGCACTCGATAAGCACCGGTACGAGGCCCGACACCGGGGTATCGGCACGGACTGACAGCATTCGCGCGGTGTCGATCCGCCTCGTCGGTCGCTTTCGCGATCCGCGCGGGAACGATGTACTCGACACCGTCGCGACCAGCGTCCGCATCCTCAACGCCGGCCTGAACAAGTTCGTCAGCTG
>DASZNJ010000116.1:0-3694 GCA_035551575.1 Gemmatimonadaceae bacterium | reverse complement strand
GGCCGCCGCGATCCCCGCGATCGCCGCGATCGCTGCGCGGGGGACGCTCGCCGCGCGGCCGCTCGGTCTCCTCGGGCATCCCTTCGGGACGCGGCACCAGCGCCTTCATCGACAGGCGGATGCGGCCACGCTCGTCTCGATCGACCAGCTTCACCTTCACCCGGTCGCCGCGCTTCACGACGTCTTCGGTCTTCTCCGTGCGGCCGTGCTGCAGCTCGGAGATGTGCACGAGTCCCTCGGTGCCCGGCATGATCTCGACGAAGGCGCCGAACGCCGTCGTGCTCTTGACCGTACCCTCGTAGACCGTGCCGATCTCCGGCTCGGCCGTGATCGCCGCGACCATCTGCCGCGCGCGCTCCATCGCCTCGCCGCCCACGGCGGCGATGGTGACGGTGCCCGTGTCGTCGACGGTGATCTCGGCGCCCGTCTCCTCCTGGATGCCGCGGATCGTCTTCCCCTTCGGTCCGATCAGGTCGCCGATCTTCTCGGGATTGATCGACATCGTCACGATGCGCGGCGCGTACGGCGACAGCTCCGCGCGCGGCTCGGCGAGCGCCTTCTTCATCTCACCGAGGATGTGCAGCCGGCCGCGGCGCGCCTGCTCGAGCGCCTCGGTCATGAGATCCAGCGACAGTCCCTGGATCTTGATGTCCATCTGGATGGACGTGATCCCCTGGTCCGTCCCGGCGACCTTGAAGTCCATGTCGCCGAGGTGGTCCTCGGTGCCGAGGATGTCGGTCAGGATCGCGTAGCGCTCGTCCTCCTTGATCAGTCCCATCGCCACGCCCGCGACCGCGCCGCGGAGCGGGACGCCGGCGTCGAACATCGCCAGCGATCCGCCGCAGACCGACGCCATCGACGACGACCCGTTCGACTCGAGGACGTCCGACACGATGCGGATCGTGTACGGGAACTCGGCGAAGTCGGGGAGCACGCCCTGCAGCGCGCGCTCGGCGAGGTTGCCGTGGCCGATCTCGCGGCGGCTGGTGCCGCGCATCGGGCGAACCTCACCCGTCGAGAACGGAGGGAAGTTGTAGTGGAGCATGAACGACTTGGTCGTCTCGCCCGCCTCGTCGATGCTGTCGAGCCGCTGGACGTCGTTGGCCGTGCCCAACGTCGCGACGACGAGTGCCTGCGTCTGCCCGCGCGTGAACAGCGCCGAGCCGTGCGTGCGCGGCAGCACCTTCGTGTCGATGCTGATCGGCCGGACCTCGTCGAGCGCGCGGCCATCGACGCGCTTCTTCGTGTCGAGCACCTGGTCGCGCAGCGCGCGGTATTCCAGGTCGCCGAGCATCTCGTGGACGGCCTTCGATCCGTCGGGGAACTCGGCAGCCAGCTCGGTCGCGGCGGCCTTCTTCACCATCTCGACCGCTTCCATCCGGGTGTGCTTGTCGGCCTGGTTGATCGCCTCCAGCATCTTCCCCTGGGCGAGGTCCTTCACGCGCGAGACGAGGTGCGCGTCCGGCTCCGCCTTCGTCCACTCCATCTTCGTCGCGCGGCCGGCCTTGGCGAAGAGCTCTTCCTGGATCGCGATCAGCTCGCGCACGCCGCGCTGGCCGATGGTGATGGCCTGGATGACATCCTTCTCCGAGACCTCGAGCGCGCCACCCTCGACCATCACGATCGAGTCCTTCGAGCCGGAGACGACGAGCTCCATGTCGCTGTACGCGAGCTGGGCGAAGGTCGGGTTCAGCACCCACTTGTCCTCGACGCGGCCGACGCGGGCGCCGGCGATCGGCCCGGCGAAGGGAATCTTGCTCGCGTTGAGCGCGTAGCTCACGGCGAGCAGCGCCGGCATGTCGGCGTCGTTCTCCTGATCCGCGGAGACGACGTAGATGAAGACCTGGACTTCGTTCTTGAACCCTTCCGGGAACAACGGACGAATGGTGCGGTCGATGATGCGACCGCTCAGGATCTCGCTGTCCTGCGGGCGTCCCTCGCGCTTGATGAAGCCGCCAGGGATCTTGCCCGCGGCGTAGGTGCGCTCCTTGTACTCGACGGTGAGGGGGAAGAAGGGGAGCGTGCTCTGGTTGTCGCTCACCGTCACCGCCGCGATCACCACCGTCTCGCCGAACGTCACCGTCGCCGAGCCTGCCGCCTGCTTCGCCATGCGCCCGGTCTCGATGACGAGAGGGCGGCCGGCGAAGGTCTTTTCGATCCGTTGCATCATTGCTTTACTGGCCTCTTTGTGACGGGCCTCCTGCGGCCCGTGAATGCGAGCCGGGGATGGCTCGGTCGAACGCAAAGCGCGCGGTCCGCATCGAGTGCGTCCGCGCGCGTTTGGACTACTGACCGCTAGTAGCGGAGTCCAAGTTCCTGGATGATCTGCCGGTATCCGGCCAGGTCCGTTCGCTTCATGTAGTCGAGGAGCCGGCGACGCTTGCCGACCATCTTCAGCAATCCGCGGCGACCGTGATGGTCCTTCTTGTGCGCCCGGAAGTGATCCGTCAGGTAGTTGATCCGTTCCGTCAGGATCGCGACCTGGACCCGCGTGCTGCCGGTGTCGGTGCCATGCGCCTGGTACTTCTCGATCGTCGATGCTTTTTGCAATGCCATGTGGTATATTCTCCGCACCCGTGGCGGCGTTCGCGCCCAATCGGTTGAAGCACGGTAATTTACAGTCGAGCCGCTTCCCTGTAAAGGCTCCCGCCACCAGTCGTCGCCACATTGCCAGAGCGATTCCTCGGCCGTACCCTCGGACGCTTCCGCGTCGATGCCATCATTGGCGCCGGCGGTTTCGCCTGGGTCTACAAGGCGTACGACCCCGAGCTCGACATCCCCGTCGCGCTCAAGATCCTCAAGCCGCAGTACGCCGGCGATGAGAAGTTCGAGCAGCGCTTCCGGCGCGAAGCCTCCACCGCCGCCAAGCTCCGCCACCCGAACATCATCAAGATCTACGCGGTCGGCCGCGAGGAAGACGCGGTCTACTTCGCGATGGACTACCTCCCGCAGGGGCTGGCCGATCGCCTCAACGTGATGACGCAGCTGCCCGAGCAGATGCTCATCCGGATGGCCATCGACGTCGCCAGCGCCCTCGGCTTCGCCCATCGCGAAGGGGTGATCCACCGCGACATCAAGACCGACAACATCCTCTTCGACGAGCACGGCAACGCCGTCGTCGCCGACTTCGGGATCGCCCGCGCGGTCGCGACCCACACCGATTCGACCGGCACCAACATGGTCGTCGGGACCCCGCAGTACTTCTCCCCGGAGCAGGCGCGCGGGCTCCAGCTCGATGGCCGCGCCGACATCTATTCGCTCGGCGTCACGCTCTTCAAGTCGGCGACCGGACAGCTCCCCTTCCAGGGCACCGACTGGTACGAGATCGCGCGCCAGCACGTCGAGGACAAGCCGCCGAAGCCGCGCTCGATCAACGCGCAGCTTTCGCGCGAGATGGAAGACGTCATCCTCCAGTGCCTGGAGAAGGACCCCAACGATCGCTTCGCCACCGGCGAGGCGCTCTGCGAAGAGCTGATCCACATCCTGCAGGAGCGCGGGGAGACGGCGGCCGTCCGCTCGAGCGGCTTCGTCTCCACCGACACCCTGAGCGGGTCGGTCACCAACTCGCGCATCCGCCGCCGCGTTAGGCGGAATCGCGGCTGGTGGATCGCCGGGGGCGCGGCGGCCGCGCTCCTCGCCATCGGCGGCTTCGCCGCCACCCGCGCCCGCAGCCACGCCGAGCGCCTGCGCGACT
>DASZNJ010000115.1:0-3133 GCA_035551575.1 Gemmatimonadaceae bacterium | reverse complement strand
GGCATCGAGCGGCTGCGGCGCCGCCGCCGGCGACTGCGCGCGGAGCGCGGCGGCCGCGGCGATCGTCGAGGGGCGGGCGGCGTGGATCGCCGCTTCCTCGGCCGCCTCGATCGGATAGAGATGCTCGGGCGCGGGGAAGCGCTGCGCGCGGACGTCGGAGGCGTAGTTGCGCAGCGACGCCTCGACGAGGGTACCGACGTCGGCGTAGCGCTTGACGAACTTCGGACGGATGTCGCCGACGAAGTTGCCTAACGCGTCGTTGGAGATCACCAGCTGGCCGTCGACGTGCGGGCCGGCGCCGATCCCGTAGACGAGGATCCCGACGTGCTCGCGCACGTACGCGGCCGCCTCGGCCGGGACGGCCTCGAGGAGCACCGAGAAGGCGCCGGCCTCCTCGAGGGCGATCGCGTCCTCGGTCAGCCGCTCGACGGCGGCGAGCGTCTTTCCCTGCACCCGGTAGCCGCCGAGCTGCCCGAGGCTCTGCGGAGTGAGGCCGAGATGTCCCATCACCGCGATGCCGGCATCGGCCATCGCGCGGACGCGGGGCGCGATGCGCCGGCCACCCTCGCACTTCACCGCGTCGCAGCCGGCGGCGATGAACGCGCCGGCGCTGCGGATCGCCGCCTCGTCGGACGGCTGGTAGGAGAGGAACGGGAGGTCGCCGACGACGAAGGCCCGCTTCGCGCCGCGGCAGACCGCACGCGCGAAGACGAGCATCTCGTCGAGGGTGATCCCGACGGTCGTCGGGAGGCCGAGCACCGTCATCGCCGCCGAGTCGCCGACGAGGAGCATGTCGACCCCGGCCCGGTCGGCATAGACCGCAGTCGGGTAGTCGTAGGCGGTGACGAACACCGCCTTCTCGTCGCGGGCACGAAGGGCGGCGAGGGTGGCGACGGTGACCTTCTTCGCCGGCGCCTGCTGCGCGGCTGCCGCATGTGAGATGCTCATGCCCTGCTCCCTGGAACGTGAGGCGATGCCGGCGCGTGGGCGCGACCGGCCGGGGTGGTGCCGCTGGTGATGGCGGCGATGCCGCCCGCCAGCCGGGCGAGGCCGTCATGCACCGCGCCGGCGGTCCCGGCGAAGGAGATGCGGAGGTGAGAGGCGCCGCTCGGGCCGAAGCCATTCCCGGGGAGCAGGGCGACCCCGTGCTCCTCCAGCAGCCGGTCGGCGAGCTGCCGGGCGGTGAGCCCGCTCGCGGCCAGCACTTCGCTCACGTCGGGAAAGGCGTAGAAGGCGCCGGCGGGAGTGGCACAGCGCACGCCGGGAATCGCGCGGAGCGTGCCGACGACCTCATCGCGGCGGCCGCGAAGCTCGCTGACCATCGCGTGCACCGAGTCCTGCGGGCCGGTGAGAGCGGCGATTCCCGCGCGCTGGACGAACGGTGGCGTGCAGGTGTGGCCGTTGACGACGAGGGTCGTCACGCGCTCGACGAGCCAGCGAGGGACGAGTCCGAAGCCAAGCCGGTATCCGGTCATCGCCCAGGCCTTGGAGAATCCGTCGACGACGATGGTGCGGTCGCGAAGCCCGGGGAGCGCGGCGATGCTCGCCGTCGCTTCGCCCTCGTAGGTGATCCGCCCATAGATCTCGTCGGAGATGACGACCAGGTCGTGGCGGAGGACGAGGTTGGCGATCTCCTCGAGGGTCCGCGCGTCGATGCTCCCCCCGGTCGGGTTGTGCGGCGCATTGAGGACGAGGACGCGCGTCCGCGACGTGATCCGCGCCGCGATATCGCCGACGTCCGGTGCGAAGCCGCGCGCCGGGTCGAGGCGGTAGCCGATCGCGGCGCCGCCCGCGAAGCGCGTCAGCGACGGATAGATCGGAAACCCGGGATCGGGGACGAGGACCTCCGCGCCCGGCTCGACCGTCGCGAGGAAGGCGTAGAGGAGCATCGGCTTGGCGCCGGGAGTGACGATGACGTCGTCGGCGCTGGCATCGACGTGGCGGCTGCCTAACGTCGCGGCGACGGCACCGCGCAGCGCGGCCATCCCGGCCGGGGGACCGTAGCGGGCATCGCCGTCGCGGAGCGCCTGGACCGCGGCCTCGACGATGTGCGGCGCGACGGCGAACTGCGGCTCGCCGATCGCGAGCTGGGCGATGTTCCGTCCCTCCGACTGGAGGACGGCGGCGCGCGCCAGGACGTCGAGGGCGCCTTCACCGCCGAGGACCGCGAGCCGCGCGGCGGGGGACGGATGATGCAGCGGTGCGCCGCTGCGCGGTGCGGCGCTGAGCGGTGCGGCGGCCGCGTCGTGCGGCGCGGTCGCGGGTGGTGCGGGTCGGTCGGTGTTGGTCGTCGCCATCGTCGAGCACTCCTGTGCGCCAGGGCATTGGCCGCCGGGCCGGGTGCTGCGAGAGGCGTGGTGCGAGAAATGTCTCTCGAAAAACGAAAACGCCCGGGCGAGATGATGGCCGCCGGGCGCGTCGCATTTTAGCACTTTGTTTTACGTGGCGGCAATAGGCGGCAAATCACCACGAACCATCGATTGTGTTTCTGAGTCTAAGCGCGATGTTCTCCGGTGTCAAGCGGGCGCGCGACGGATGAAACCGCCTGGTCGCGCGCGCCGTTCTCGGTTCGTACCCCAGCCATCGCGGTCCACTTCACCGGGCAACATCGATGTCACCACGACTCTCCGGCGCGCCGCGCCGGTCGCGGCTCGCGCAGCTCACGCCGGGCCGGCGAATGTTCGCGCTCGCCGGCATCGTCGGTTTCGCCAGCGGGTGCGCGAGCACCGGCGCGACTCTTCGCAGCGGTGTCGGCGACGCGTTTCCCCTTCACCCGCCCTACTATGCCGGACAGACGGTGAACGCGGGCAAGCCGGTCGGCTACTTCCCGATCGTCTTCCGGCGCGGGGCGACGCAGGACGAGAGCTTCGACCCGAAATCGGACGCGAACACGCCGCTCGGCGCCCTCGTCGCCGACATGAACCGCTTCGTCGACTCGCTCGGCGCGGCCAGGCCGCTGGCCGTGAACCTCGTCGCGCCGGGCACGCCGCCTGACGTGGAGTTCGGGTGCATGCGCACCGAATCGCCGTACGACTGCGACGAACGCGACGCCAGCGGCGCGATCGGCGGCGGCGACCGGCGCAACCTGCGGCTCGCGGTCGGCCGTCCGTCCGACGACTGGAGCGAATGGGCG
>DASZNJ010000114.1:0-15159 GCA_035551575.1 Gemmatimonadaceae bacterium | reverse complement strand
ATCGGCAACAACGTCTCGATCAGCGACTACGCCAACATCTACAGCCACACCCACAGCATCGTCGAGCAGCGCGACGTGACCAACGCGACGACGGTCCTCGAGGACGGGGTGCGGGTGACCTACCACGCGACGGTGCTCGCCGGCGTCCACGTCGGCGAGCAGGCGATGGTCGGCGCGCTCGCCGTCGCGACAAAGGACGTGCGCCCGTACCACGTGAACGTCGGCATCCCGGCGAAGAGCGTCCGCGTGAAGCCTGACGCTCCCCGCCAGGATACCTGCCTGCCGACCGCGCGGAACAAGGAGCAGTAGGTCAGAAGGCGGTCGCCAGCGAGACGCGGAGCGTCCGCGGCGCCCCGGGGAGGATGTTGTTGCTGCCGTGCGACGTCGGAAAATAGCGGACGTTGCCGGCGTTCTCGACGTTGACCTGCGTCCGCACCCGCGGGATGAGCGCGAGGAACAGGGCGGCGTCGACGCGCCGGAAGCGCGGCAGGATCACGGCGTTGTCGATCGCGGCGTAGCTTCGCGCCTGCTCCACCACTCCCGCGCCGATCCCGACCGCGGGTGAGAAGTCGTAGCGGTTCCACACCGACAGCGTCCGCCGTGGAACGAGCGGCACGGTCGCTCCCGCCGCCGCGGCCGAGGTCGTCGCGATGATCCGGGCCCCCTGCGCCGAATATCCCGCGGCGAGCCGCCAGCGGTTCGATGGGGCGCCGAATGCGCCAAGCTCGAACCCCGTCGTCCGCTGGGCGCCCGTCTGGACGACCCGCGACGGATCGACCGGGTCCTTCGCCGAGCTGTTCGTGCGGTCGAGGCGGTAGACCGCGGCTGTCAGCGCGAGCTTCGCCCCGAGGTCCCACTTTCCCCCCAGTTCGTAGCTCGTGAACCGTTCAGGCTCGAGCGATCGCGTCGTCACCGTCAGCGACGAGAACTGATCGCCCGCGCTCGGAAGGTGGGACGTCCCGTAGCTCGCATAGACCGAGACTTCATCGCGCGGCTTGAACACCAGCCCACCGCGTGGCGAGAACATCGTGTCTTCCCGGCGCAGCCGGCTCGCGTTGCGATGGTTGGCCACGGCGAGGGCGAACCGCTCGTAACGCACCCCCACGACCGCCTGCCATCGCGAGGAGAGCGCGAGCTGGTCCTGGACGTAGAGCGCCGCCGTCGTGGCGCTGACGTCGTTGTCGGCGTCGGTCGCGCTCTGCCGGAATTCGACAGGCTCCGCGGTCGTCGGCTTCGCGAAGGGGACGGTGTCGAGCGTTCCGCCGCCGGCGAAGTACCCGCTGCGCCGGAAGTTGCCGGTCTGCTGGCGCCCGACCTCGGCCCCCGCGAGCAGCGTGTGCCGGACGGTCCCGGTGGCGACCTCGCGAATCGCATCGAGCTGGTTGAAGAGGTTCGAACGGGTCGTCGCGCTGCTGTATGCGGCGAGCGTGACCGTCGAGCCTCCCGCCAGCACGGCGCGCGGAAACACGTTCTGGTAGAACTTGTCGTAGTACGCGTAGCGCGTCGTGTTGCGAATCGCCAGGCGGCCGCGCGTCGCGTGTTCGAACACGAGGTGGCCGGAGTGGTTTCGCGCCGACGAATGGCTCACCTCCGGGTTGCCGAAGAAGGTTCCCGGCGAGACGTCCGCGGGCCGGCCGAGGTATGACGGAACGCCGCGATCAACCGAGCGTGCATCGACGAAGTACTCGTACCCGGCGCGCGCGGTCGTCCGCGTGCCCAACCCGACACGGAGAGTCGGGTTGATGCCGTACCGCTCCAGAGCGACCTCGTCGCGGAAGCTCCCCGAGTTCTCGTAGACGGAGTTCAGCCGGGCGGCGACGCCCCCGGGTGATCCGCCGGCGAAGTCGAGCGACGCGCGGCGATGGGCCCATGAGCCGCCTTCGACCGTCAGCTCCTTCAGCGCGGCGCCCCCGGCGTCCTTGGTGACCCGGTTGATCACGCCGCCTCCACCCCCGCGGCCGAAGACCATCGCGTTGGGCCCCTTCAACACCTCGACGCGCTCCACGTTGTAGACGTCGCGGAGGTACTGCGCATCGTCGCGTACACCATCGACGAAGAAGTTCGCGGTCGAGCTGTTGCCGCGGATCGTCGGCGCGTCCCGGTGTCCCTCCCCCTGCCCCATCGTGATCCCCGGAACGTAGCGGACGACGTCGGCCATGCTCGACATCGCCTGGTCGGCGATCAGCGACCGCGTCACGACGGTGATCGACTGCGGGGTATCGCGAAGCGGCGTCTCGGTGCGCGTGCCACTGGTCGTGCTCGTCACCGCGTAGCCGGCCGGCACCGGGGGGGCGGTCACGCGTACCTCGTCGAGCGGGACGGGCTTCTTCGCGCCGGCGGCTGAATCGGGCGCGGGAGCGGAGGGGGACTGTGCGGCGACGGTGGATGTCGCGAGGATCAGAGCGGCGCTTGCGCCGAGGATGGCGGGAACGAGATGCATGCGAGAGCTGGGTGTTGGTCCTAATCCAGACAGATCTTGTCGGGATTGCAGAACCCTAGTCGGACCCGCCTGCCGCAGTCAACCCCACGGCCACCAATCCGCCCCTTCCCGAGTCAGACGACGCGAAGCACGTCTTCGACTGGCCCCGCGTCACCGGCGTGCAACAGGTGGACGATCTCCCGCAGCGCCTGGCGCTCGCGTGGCCAGGCAAAGCGCTCGAGCGCCGCGCCAACGTCGAGCCACTCGGCGGTCGTGTGTTCCGGTCCCGTCTTCACGATCGCGGGCTCGGCGACGAATGCCGCGAACACCACCGCCATCTGCACGGTGTGGCTGGTGTGCAGGTAGAACGGCTGCACCGTCACGTTGTAGAGGCGGGTGGCGCTCAGGCCGGTCTCCTCGCGGAGCTCGCGCAGCGCGGCCTCTTCCGGCTCCTCCCCGTCCTCGATTCTCCCGTGCACCGCCTCCCACGCCGTCGGGCAGCGCGTGTCGCGCGAGCGCTGCATGACGAGCACCCGCCACTCCGCTGGAAGGGGACGGATCACGTACACGTCGATCGTTCCGATGGAGAGCTGGGCCATGCGCCGCGGCTGTGAAGGTTCGGCGAAAGATAGCGCGGCGCGCGTGGAGGCACGCGCCCGGCGGGGGACGTGGTCATGGCTCGACCAGCTCGAAGTCGTCGAGCGACGCGGCCAGCCGGACACCGAGCCGCGCGGGAAGGGACTCACGCGCCCGGCGCACCAGCAGCTCGGTTGCGGGAGGCAGCGGCATGTCGAGGACCCTGGCAACCTCGCCGAGTGACGTCGCGCCGTCCTTCACGCGCTCGATTCCCCCCTCCCAGAGGCGAACCATCCCGCCGGCGCGCGCTCCATCGGCGATCGTGTCGGTCGCCGCGCCAGCGGCGATTGCGCGCTCGATCTCGGGGCTGCTGACCATGGATTCGACCACCGCGATCCGCCCGCGGAATCCGGTCCGCCCGCAGGCTGCGCATCCCTTCTCGCGCCAGCGCGGCACCTCCGGCGGCAGCCACCTGCCTAACGCTGGTCCGGGCACGGCGTCGTCAGGCTCGCGGCAGCTCTCGCACAGCCGGCGAAGCAGCCGCTGGGCGATGACCCCCTTGAGCGAAGCGGCCACCTTGTAGCGGTCGACGCCGAGGTCGTCGAGGCGGGCGACCGCGCTGGCGGCGTCGATCGTATGCAGGGTGGAGAGCACGAGGTGCCCGGTCAGCGCCGCCTGCACGGCGATGTTCGCGGTTTCGGCGTCGCGAATCTCCCCGACGAGAATGACGTCGGGGTCCTGGCGGAGGATGGAGCGCAGCGCTGACGCGAAAGTGAGGCCGGTCCGCGCGTTCACCTGGACCTGCACGATCCCCGGCAGGCGGTACTCGATCGGATCCTCGACGGTGACGACGTTGACTCCACGCTCCTGGATCGCGCGCAGCGCCGCGTACAGCGTCGTCGTCTTCCCCGAGCCGGTCGGACCGGTGACCAGTACCAGCCCCTCGCGGATCTCGAGGAGCCCGCGGAGGCGGGCGAGCGCTGGAGCGGCGAGGCCGAGCGATTCGAAGCGCGCACCGCCGGCGCGGGCATCGAGGATTCGCATGACGACCTTCTCCCCATGGGCCGCCGGGAGCGTCGAGACGCGCAGATCGACCTGCCCGGCGCCGACGTTGACGGAGAGCCGTCCATCCTGCGGCCGCAGCCGGTCGGCGATGTCGAGACCCGCCATGATCTTGATCCGCGAGACGAGGGGCAGGCCGGTGTCCGGGTCGAGCGTGCGCACGCCGCGCAGGAGCCCGTCGACGCGGTGGCGCACGACGACGCCGGTGGCCTCCCGCTCGAGATGGATGTCGCTCGCGCGAGCGCCAATCCCCTCGGCGATCAACGAGTCGACGAGCCTGACGATCGCACCATCGAGCGCCTCGGCGCGCCCTGCCGGGGCGGCTGTCCCGGTGTGTGATTCCGTCGGGCGCTCGGTCGAGCCGTCCAGCTCGAGCGCGTCGAGTGTCGCCGAGATCGCGAGCGGCGATGCGAGAAGGGCGCGCACGGATCGACCGGTCGCAAAGGAGAGCGCGCGCTCGCAATCGAGGTCGAACGGCGTCGCCGTCGCGATCGTCAGCACGGTAGCTGTCGCCTCGACGGCGACGATGCCGAATCGCCGGGCCCAGTCGTCGCCGACCAGCGCGCGGGCCTCCTCGTCCGGAGGCGCCCCGCTCCACACGTCGAGCCCCGACACCGCGGCTGCCTCGGCGAGCAGCGCGGCATCGCTGACGAGGTGGCGACGGACCGCGGTCGCCCACAGGCTCTCGCCCGGAGCGTCGAGCAGGCGCGCGACGATCTCCGCGGGGAGCAGCCGTCGCAGCACCGGCGCGAGCCAGCTGTCGCGGGGAGCCGGATGGAGGAGCGGGGTTTCCATGGCCCGACGTTGGCGACGTCGAGCCGCGCGACCATCATCCAACGAAGATCGGCGTGCTCGGCGCAACGCAGCTAGAGCACGCTCCAGAACTCGCGGGCGATGTCGAGCGAGAAGGTCCACCGCCCGTCGCGGAGTCCCCGTCCGACGTCGATGCGCAGCAGGTCGAAGGGAGTGAGGAATCCCATGCCGAGCGAGGGGAAGACGCCGTCTCCACCGTCAGGCGAGAGCCGTGCGCCGTTCACCCAGACCGCGTGGGCGAAGGGTGCGACGGTCGCCTCCCCCGGCGCCCGCCCGAACCGCCCGAGGGGGAATGACGGGAAGGGGACCCGAAGCTGCAGCTCGACGTGCTGTGACGCGCCGGTTGTCGCGGCGAACGCATGATAGTCGTATCCCGGCCCGGTCACCGGTCCGCCGAGATAGACGAGCTCCTGCGCGGCCGCCGGGCGCGATGAGCCGGCGTGGGCGATCGTCGAGTGCAGGACGAGGGTCGTCCTGCCTGACGGCCGCTCGCTCGACAACGACGCCGCGGCGCGCAGCGTCTGCCCGCCGCTGTCGGCGAACGCACCGGAAGGCGCGGTGAGCCGCAGCTCGGCGCGGCCGCGGACGGTGAACCCGAGCGGCGCGACGACGGTCGGCCGCTCGAGCGACAGCGTGTAGCGCGCGGCGTGCAGCGCGACCGCCGCAACAGCCGGCCGATACCGGCCGCTCGCCGGCACGGCGTGCACCGCGAGGGGATCCTGCTCCTCCACGCTCGCGCCGACGCGGAGCAGGACGCCGGACGTGACCGCCCGCGTCGCGCGCACCCCGACGGCGCGCACTCGGTACGGATCCGTGTAGTCGCTGCCGAATTCCTGGGCCGCGATGCTGTTGCGCGCGAGGGATACCTCCTGCTCGTCGCCGACGTCGCGCCAGTCGTCCTCCGCGAAGAGGGCAACACCGCTCCCGCTCGCCGTCTGCCACCCGATCGAGGCGTGCCCCTTCGCGCGGTGGTCGTCGGTGCCGTACCGGCCGCCGATGACGGTGGTGATCCCCCGCCCCCAGCGCCGCGACAGCGCGCCGCCTAACGCGAGCCCCTCGACGCGATCGACGCGCACGATGTCCGAGAGCCCGCGCGCCGCGACCGCCGCCCGATGCTCGCGTGTCAGCGCCTGCTGCCTGACGAGCGCCCGTGCCTCCTCCTGCACCCGCTTCACGTCCTCGTCGGTTGCCGCCCGCACGTCGTCGGGGAGCGAGTCGAGGATCCGTCCGCTGAACCCCTTCCGCAGCTGGTCGCGCGGCGCGCCGAGCACGATCTCCGGCCCGCCGAAGAACCCCGCCGGGATCCCCTTGTTCACCTCGTAGCAGCAGATCTCCCAGCGCCCGCGGATGATCCCGCGCACCGGATAGTCCATCCACGATCCGGTGCGCCGGATCTCGATCTCCTGCCGGCTCGGGAGCCAGAAGCGCCCCTCGACGAGCGAGCTCTCGAGCACCACCGAGATGTCCTCGAGCGCCTTGTCACGGAGCGCGGACCGCGTGAACGAGAAGGCCATTCGCACCACCTGCGCCGTCTCCCGCTCGACGAACACCGCCCCGATGATGCGCGGCTTCGTGTCGTCGCGCGGCCGCACCCGGATGATGTCCACGGTGATCGTCCGCCCCGGGATCTGGATGCGCAGCGAATCGCCGACCGCGAAGTCGTAGTCGGCGAGGCCATCCGGCGAGAGCGGGTGCGGGACATCGACGACCTCGTCGCCGTCGCCGAGCCGGATGATGCTCGGGAAGTTGTTCTGGACGATGCCGAGGTGGTCGCGATGGTAGGCGATGTCCGTCGGGAGGAGCAGGGTGTCGCGCTGGCCGACGATGCGCTGCTTGCTCAGGTTGGGCGCGCGCCAGTAGACTTCGATCGACAGTTCGTCGGCCTTCACCACGCGCGGCGGCTCATGGAACCCTTCCCCGACCTGCGCGAGGAAGGTGAGGTAGCCGTGGGCCTTCGCCTGGTAGTCGACGAGCCCGGAATCGGCGAGGGTGCGCGCGCGGCGCTCGGTCGCCTCGCGGACCAGCGTCAGGGTCCGGGGGTCGTTCCAGCCTTGGGCCGCGCTCGACCGCGGGACGGCCGCGAGCAGCCCGGCCGCGGCGAACCCGACTGCACTCGAACGAAACATCGACCACCGCATGATTCGCGAATATCGCCGCCGTGCGAGCGCGTCACAAGCGGGTTGCCTTACGACGCTGCCGCGAATCCGATGAGCTTCGAAGACTTCCGCGCCCGCGCCGCCAATGGGGGGATGATCCCCGTCTGGCGCGACTGCCTGCTCGACACCGACACCCCCGTCTCCGCGTTCGCCAAGCTGCGGCGGGGCCCGTTCGCCTTCCTCCTCGAGTCGGCGCCGGCCGGCGGCGAGACCTGGTCGCGATACACGTTCCTCGGCACGGAACCGCGCGCCGCCTGGCGTCTCCGCGACGGAGTCGTCGATGACTGGACCCCCGACCGCGGGTGGCACGGCGCCCGGCGGCCGAGCGACCCGCTCGCCGACCTGCGCGCGCTGATCGACGCGTACGAGCCAGCCGACGTGCCGGAGCTCGGCGCGTTCTGGAGCGGGGCCGTCGGCTACTTCTCGTATGACGTCGTGCGCCTGATCGAGAAGCTCCCCGACGCGCCCCCGCCGGGACCGCGCGTCCCTGACGGCGTCTTCGTCTTCACCCGCGCCGTCGTGATCATCGACAACCTCCGCGCACAGGCGCGCGTGGTCGTCGGCGTCCCGGTCGATGCCGGGACGAGCGAGGGAGCGCTGCGCGCGCTGCACGACGAGGCGTTAGGCACGGTCAACGAGACCATTGCCCGGCTGCGCGCGCCGGTGACCCTCCCCGCACTCGACCTCGACCGCGCCGCGCCGCCGGCGACGGGAGTCTCGACGTACGAGCGGAGCGCCTTCATCGCCGACGTCGAGAAGATCCGCGAATACATCTTCGCCGGTGATGCCTTCCAGGTGCTGCTCGCCCGGCGGATCGTCGTCCCGCACGACTTTCCCGGCGAGGCGCTCTATCGCGCGCTGCGCGCGATCAATCCGTCGCCGTACATGTACCACCTCGTCCTCGACGGAGTCGAGCTCGTCGGCAGCTCACCGGAGCTGCTCGTCCGGGTCGCCGGCAGCCGCGTCACCGTGCGGCCGATCGCCGGCACGCGTCCCCGGGGCCGCACGACGGGGGAGGACGACGCCCTCGCCGCCGAGCTCCTCGACGACGACAAGGAGCGCGCCGAGCACGTGATGCTCGTCGACCTCGGCCGCAACGACGTCGGGCGCATCGCGCGGTACGGGAGCGTCGAGGTCACCGACTTCATGACCATCGAGCGCTATTCGCACGTACTGCACATCGTGAGCGAGGTGCGTGGCACCCTCCCCCCCGACGCCAGCGCGATCGACGTCTTTCGCGCCACCTTCCCGGCGGGGACCATGACCGGCGCGCCGAAGGTGCGCGCGATGCAGATCATCGACGAGCTGGAGCCTGAACGGAGGGGCGCCTACGCCGGCGCAGTCGGCTACATCGCCAGCGGGGACCGGCGAATGGACCTCGCCATCACGATCAGGACCTGTGTCATCGCCGACGGCGAGGCGAACGTGCAGGCCGGCGCCGGGATCGTCGCCGACTCGATCGGCGAGCGCGAATGGGAGGAAACAGAGAACAAGGCGCGGGCGATGCTCACCGCGATCGGCCAGATCCGCCACGCGCTCGGGATTGTTTCGGGTCGCACCGGGCCCGCGTGAGCTGCCGCACGCCTCGAGGCGGCCGCGGCCGCGCCGCTAGGCGATTGGCACGACTCTGGTCATATTTGGGGCGATGCCTTTCAAGCTGATCAGCACCGAGGGCGAACAGACCTTCGAACTCCGGTCCGGTGGAACGCTGGTCGTTGGTCGCGCCCTCACCAGCGACATTCCCGTCCTCGACCCCACCATCTCGCGTCGTCACGCCGAGGTGATCTGGGACGGGACCGGTGTCCACGTCAGGGACCTCGGCTCGAGCAACGGGACGTTCCTCAACGGGGTGAAGGTCGAGGAGGCGAAGTTGTCCCCCGGCGACGTCATCACCTTCGGCAAGGTCCCGTTCCGGCTGAAGGAGATCACCGGGGACGTGCGGCCTAACGCGACCGACACGCCGAGCTCGTTCGGACCGGTCGTCGCCCCGGGCGCGACGATCGTCCGGGCCCTCCCCGTGCGGGGGGACTCGCGCCAGCCGTTCGCCGCGGTCCGCGCCAGCCACACCACCACCGGCGTCGTCGAGGAGGACACACCGGCGCGGCGGCAGCAGGAGAAGAACGAGCAGAAGCTGGCGCTCCTCCTCGAGGTCTCGAAGGGGCTGACGAGCGCGGTCGACGTCGACGCGCTGCTCGAGAAGATCGTCGGCGAGGTCTACAAGATCCTCGACGTCGACCGGGTCGCGATCCTGCTCGCCGACGAGCGGATGGAGCTGCAGCCGAAGATCGCGCGCGACAAGCGCGGCACTACCGCCGGCAAGATGGTCCCACAGTCCATCGTCCGCAAAGTCGTCGAGGAGAAGGTCGCGATCCTCTCCGACAACACCCTCGAGGACCAGCGCTTCGGCGGGCAGTCGATCGTCATGCAGCGGGTGCGATCAGCGATGTGCGGGCCCCTGATCGGAAGCGAGGAACGCGTGCTCGGCGTGCTCTACGTCGACAACCTCACGACCGCCCACCGCTTCGGCGAGGAAGACCTCGAGTTCCTCATCGCGTTCGCCGGGATCGCCGGCGTCGCGATCGAGAACTCGCAGTTCGCCGACCGGATCCGCCGCGAGACGCTGGCGCGCAGCAACTTCGAGCGCTTCTTCGCCCCGGGGCTCGCGGCACGGATCGCCAGCTCCCCCGATGCGGTGAAGCTCGGCGGCGAGAAGCGCCAGGTCGCGGTGCTGTTCAGCGACATTCGCGGCTTCACCGCCCTGTCCGAGACGATGACGCCCGAGGAGATCGCGACGCTCCTCAGCGAGTACTTCACCGAGATGGTCGAGTGCGTGTTCCGCAACAACGGCACCCTCGACAAGTTCATCGGCGACGCGGTGATGGCGCAGTGGGGCGCGCCGATCGGCGAGCCGGACGACGCCGACCGCGCGATGCGGGCCGCGCTCGAGATGATGACCGCGCTCGAGGAGCTCAATGCCCGCTGGCGGCGCGAGGGCCGCCCGGAGCTCTCGATCGGGATCGGGCTGAACTTCGGCGAGGCGTTCGCCGGCAACATCGGCTCCGAGCGGCGTCTCGAGTTCACCGTCATCGGCGACACCGTCAACACCGCGAGCCGCCTCTGCTCGGCGGCCGACGGGGGCGAGATCCTGCTCTCCGAGGATTTTCGCCGTGCGCTGCGCGAGCCCCCCCCGCTCGACGAGCGCGCCCCGATCGAGCTGAAGGGAAAGAGCCAGCGTATCTCGCTGTACTGCGTCGCGACGCCGTGAGCGCCGGGCGCGACGGAACGCCGGCGGGGTTCGTCCGCGTCGGCGTCGCTCCGCGCGAGGCGATCGTGCGCGAGCGCGAGGCGGACGACGTGCGCGCGATCCTCGCCGCGGCGACCACGCTGCACGATTGGGCGTCGCGCCTGTCCGGCGTCAATCGCTACACCGGACGGGCACCGGCGTACGGCGTCGCCCTGCCGGGCAGCGGGACGCGAGTCGTCGTGCGCCACGCCCGCCATGGCGGGGTGCTCGCTCCGCTCACCCGGGACCTCTTCGCCGGTGCGGGGCGTGCCCCGCACGAGCTGGCGACGTCAGCGCGACTCGCGGCGGCCAGGGTGCCGACACCGGCGTTCGTCGGCTACGCGGTGTATCCCGCTGGCTTCGGGTTGTCGCGCATCGACGTGCTCGTCGAGGAGGTGCCGGGCGCGCGCGACCTCGCCAACGTCGTCCGCGACGGCGGGATGACGCCGCCCCTGATCGAGGCGACCGCGCAGCTGCTCGCCGCCCTCGCCCGTGCCGGGGCGCGCCACGAGGACCTCAACCTGAAGAACGTCCTCATCTCGCGCCGCGCGATGCCTGACGGCGACGCCGGCGAGCCGGCGGCCTACGCGATCGACGTCGACCGCGTCACCTTCGGCCATCCCCGCGTCCGGACGATGGAGGCCAACGTCGCGCGCCTCGCCCGCTCGGCGCGCAAGTGGCGCCGCGGCCGCGGGCTGCCGATCGGCGAGGAGCATCTCGCCCTGCTCGCCCGCCGGGCGCGGGAGCTCGCCGCGTGAGCGCCGGGGCGAAGCCGATTCCCCTCGATCGCGTCGCGATCGTGATGATGAGCGCGGTCGGCGATGCCGTTCACGTCCTGCCGGTGATCAACGCGATCAAGCGGGCGAAGCCTGCGGCGCGAGTCAGCTGGATCATGCAGCCGGGGCCGGCCGGGCTGGTTCGCGGCCACGAGTCGGTCGACGAGATCCTCCTCTTCGATCGGGCGAAGGGTCCGGCCGCCTACCTCGACCTGCGCCGCGAGCTGTCGAAGCGTCACTTCGACGTTGCCCTCGCCCTCCAGGTCTACTTCAAGGCGGGGATCGTCGCCGCCCTGACGCCCGCCGACGTGAAGCTCGGCTTCGACCGGGCGCGTGCCCGCGACCTCAACTGGCTGTTCACCAACCGCCGGATCGAGCCGCACCCGATGCAGCACGTGCAGGACCAGTACCTCGAGTTCCTCCGGCCGTTAGGCATCGCCCCCGAGCCCGTCCAGTGGCGGCTCGGCCCATGGGCGGAGGAGCGCCCATGGCAGCGCGAGTTCTTCGCCGCCCTCGCGCGACCGGCGGCGAGCATCGTCGTCGCCACGAGCAAGGCGGAGAAGGACTGGATGCCGGAGCGCTGGGCGGAAGTCTGCGACGCGCTCTGGTTCGACTTCGGTCTCCAGCCCGTGCTCGTCGGCGGCCGGTCCTCGCGCGAGCTCGCCGCCGAGCGGGTGATCACGGCGGCAACTCGCTGCACCCCGGTCTCCGCGTTAGGCAGCGGGCTTCGCAAACTCGTCTCGATCATCGACGGCTCCGCGCTCGTCCTTTCGCCGGACACCGGGCCCCTGCACGTCACCGTCGCCCTCGACCGCCCCGTCGTCTCGCTGATCGCCTATTCCAACCCGAAGCGCGTCGGGCCGTATCGCAGGTTCCACGACCTCATGATCGACGCCTATGGCGAGCCGGGCGAGGACTATCCGGTCTCGATGGAGAATCGCCCGGGCCGGATGCCCCGGATCACCGTGCAGCAGGTGCTCGACCGCGTCGAGCGGTGGCGAAGCAGCTACGCTGCGCGCTACGGGATGGGTGCCGTCTCGATCAGCCGGCCGAACTCGTAGCGCAGCCCGACGCGGCCAAGCAGCCGGACGAGCAGGTTGAGGGCGAGCCCCATCACGGCGAAGTAGTCGCCTTCGATGCGCGACACGATCGTGGCTCCGTACCCCTGGATCCCGTACGCCCCCGCCTTGTCCATCGGCTCACGCGTCGCGATGTAGGAGGCGATCTCGGCGTCGTCGATCTCGCGAAACGATACCGACACCCGCTCGACCGCGCTCTCCATTCGCCGGCCGCGGGCGACCGCCACCGCCGTGAGCACGGTGTGCGACCGCCCGCTCAGCATGCGCAGCATGCGCGCGGCGTCGGCGGCATCGGCCGGTTTGCCGAGCACCAGGCCGTCTACCACCACGATCGTGTCGCTGCCGATGACCACCGCGTCGCGATCGACCTGGCCGGCGAGCGCGGCCGCCTTCCCGCGCGCGAGGCGCTCGCAGTGTTGCTCAGGGGTCTCACCGTCGAGGTACGACTCGTCGATGTCCGCCGGACGAACCTCGTGCGCCAGTCCGATCAGCGCGAGCAGCTCACGCCGCCGCGGCGACTGCGACGCGAGCACAAGCTCCGGCGCGATGCTCATCGCTCCAGCCACAGCGTCACCGGTCCATCGTTCACCAGCTCCACGTCCATCATCGCCCCGAACTCTCCCGTTTCGACGGTCAGCCCCTTCTCGCGCAGGATCGTCACGAACCGCTCGTAGAGCGGCTGGGCCACTTCCGGCCGCGCCGCGTCGATGAAGCTGGGGCGCCTCCCCCTGGCCGCGTCGCCGTACAGGGTGAACTGCGACACGGCGAGCACCGCCCCCCCGACGTCAGACAGCGCAAGATTCAGCTTGTCCTCGGCGTCCGCGAACAGCCGCAGCCCAGCGACCTTCTCCGCCATCCACGCCGCCTTCTCCTCGCTGTCGTCGTGCGTGATCCCGATGAGCAGGAGATACCCGCGCCCGATCCGGCCCGCGACCCGCGTTGCTGCGCCGTCGCGGATCCGCACCTCCGCCCGCCCGACTCGCTGCAGGAGCACTCGCATGGCGAGGGAACCTAATCGCCCGGCCAGCGGAGCGCAGTCGCCGCAGGCGGGTACCGCCGGTAGTTTCCCCTCGTCACCCGAAACGAGCGAACATGATGCGCCACCTCCGAACAGCCTTCGCAGTCGCAGCAATCGCGGCGTCCCTCCCCCTCCGCGCCCAGACACCCCGCCTTCCCTACCCTGCTGCCCAGGCGGGCGACGTCGTCGACGACTACCACGGGCAGCGCGTTCCCGATCCGTATCGCTGGCTCGAGGACCTCAACTCCCCGGCGACCGCCGCCTGGGTGAAAGCCGAGAACACCCTCACGATGGGCTATCTCGCGCAGCTCCCCGGGCGCGAGGCGATCCGGAAACGCATCACCGAACTGTGGAACTACCCGAAGGTCACGATCCCCTACTTCGAGGGAGGTCGGTGGTATCTGTCTCGGAACAGCGGGCTGCAGCGCCAGTCGGTGATCTACACCCGTCAGACTCTGCTCGGCCGGGAGCACGTTGCGCTCGACCCCAACACCCTGTCGCCCGACGGATCGGTGGCCCTGTCGGGGTTTGCGCCTTCGCCCGATGGCCGATACGTCGCGTTCTCGCAGTCCGAAGGCGGCGCTGATTGGGCGACCTGGCGCGTCCGCTCGATCGCGACCGGGCGCGAGACAGGTGACACGGTCCGCTGGATCAAGTTTTCCCGGGTATCGTGGACCCACGATGGCCGCGGCTTCTTCTACGCCCGTTATCCCGAGCCGAACGCCTCCACCGCGCTCAGCACGGCGCTCAGCGGCCGCCAGCTCTTCTACCATCTGCTTGGCACCGCGCAGACGCAGGATCAGCTCATCTACGAGCGCAAGGACGATCCAGCGCTCTTCTTCGGCGGCTCACTCGACGAGACCGGGCGTTACCTCTTCATCACCACCAACCACGGCACGAGCAGCAAGAATGAGCTGTACGTCGCCGACCTCGGGGACCCGAAGCATCCGAACGTCACCGCCCCGATCCGCGCGCTCTACACCGGACACGACGCCGAGTACAATCCGATGGGGGTCGTCAACGGCGAGCTGTATCTGCTCACCGATCGCGACGCGCCGCGCCGCCGCGTGGTCGCCGCGCCGCTGGAGTCGCCGGAGCCGGGCAAGTGGCGCGTCGTCGTCCCTCAGGGGACCGGCGTCATCGGCGACGCGGGGCTGATCGCCGGACGCGTTGCGGTCTCCTCGCTCGAGGATGTCGCCAGCGTCATTCGTGTCTACAAGCTCGGTGGCGCGCTCGAGCACGTCGTGCCGCTGCCGGGTCTCGGCACGACCAGCGGCGTAGCCGGTCGCTTCGATCGCCCAGAGATGTTCTACAGCTTCGCGTCCCCGCTGTACCCGTCGACGGTCTTTCGCTACGACCCGATCACGAACCGGAGCATCCCGTTCGAGGCGCCGAAGCTGACCTTCGATCCGTCGCGCTACGAGACGCAGCGCGTGTTTTACCCGTCGAAGGACGGCACGCGCGTGCCGATGTTCCTCACCTATCGCAAGGGGCTCGTCCGCGACGGGACGAACCCGACGATGGTCTACGCCTACGGTGGCTTCGACATCAGCACCGTGCCCGGATTCCGCCCCGACGTCCCGATGTGGCTCGAGATGGGGGGCATCTGGGCGACCGCGAGCATCCGCGGTGGCGGCGAGTACGGCGACGAGTGGCACAAGGCGGGAATGTTCGAGAAGAAGCAGAACGTCTTTGACGACTTCATCGCCGCCGGCGAGTATCTCGTGCGGGAGAAGTACACCTCCCCCGCGAAGATGGGGATGATGGGTGGCTCCAACGGCGGGTTGCTGGTCGGCGCGGTCATGACGCAGCGCCCGGAGCTGTTCGGCGTGGCGCTCCCCGCGGTTGGCGTCATGGACATGCTCCGCTACCACAGGTTCACCGGCGGGGCGCTCTGGTCGGCCGAGTACGGCTCGGCGGACGACTCGGTTGCGTTCAACTACATCCGCGCGTATTCCCCGCTCCAGAACATCAAGG
>DASZNJ010000113.1:0-4597 GCA_035551575.1 Gemmatimonadaceae bacterium | reverse complement strand
GAGGGCTATCGCCAAGTGAGATTCACCTAATTGAACAATGGCTGGAAATTCTTGCAAAGGACTCCGGCGCGCCCTAAATGTTGGCGTATCAGCGAAAGGAGGAGATGGCGATCTGGGCGGAGCGCTCTCACTACACCGCCGGACAGACATCGACGCCGGCGGAGCCGAGCCTCGCTTGCCAGGCTGCGGAACTTGACTTGGCGATACAGATCGTCACGATCCGCGAAACCCGCGAAATCGTCGTTCCACCCTGTTGATGCCCGAACGGCGCCGAGCACTTCATCCGCGCGCGAGTCTCCAGCACTCCACAACAGCCTGGGGCAAGCAGGTGAGATGATCTCTCTCCGCTTGCCCCCAGGCACTTCATCTCCCGGCACAGCGAAACCCGCCTGACGCGCGCTACTCCTTCCGCCGCACCCGCGCCGCGGAATCCTCCCGATCCCGGCGGTCCCGGTCCGCGCGCATCTCGGCGAACTCCTTCCGCTGCTCGGCGTCGAGCACCGCCTCGATCCGGCGCGTCGTCGAGTCGCTCACCGCGGCCATCGCCCTCTTCACCGGCTCCTGGATCGAGTCCATCGCCGCACGCTTCGCGTCGAGGATCGAATCGATCTTCACCCGCTGCGCCGCGGTCAGGTCGAGCCGGTCGGCGAAACGCTTCCGCAGCTCACTGCGGGTGAAGTAGCGCGAGCAGGCGTCGTCACGGCCGAGCACCCGGTCGGCGGTGAATCCGAGAACACCGCCGACGAGCAGCGCGCCGAGCACGAACGCGAGCGCGACGCTGCGCGTGGAACGCGGAGTATTCATCAGTGCTCCAGCAGCATGCGGACGGTGACATCCGCCCCCGCCGCGGGGGGCGCCGACGGCTCGGCGACGGTGAACTGCTCCTCGGCGATCGCTCCGTAGGCGACCGCGGATTCCTCGTGGCGCATCTGCGTCAGCGCGACCGACGCCGCCGCCAGCAGCAGGGCGGCGGCGATCGCCGCCGGACGCGTCCAGGTCGCGAGCACGCTCCACGGCGAGCTGCGATCATCGGCGATCCGCCGCATGACCCGCAGCTCGAGGTCCTCCCAGTAGTCCTCGGCGCGCAGCGCGCCGCTGCCGCCAGCCCCAGGGGAGAGCAGCGGCCGCAGAGCGTCGCCGATCTCGCGATCGGGACGGTCGTCCGGGAATCGAAGCTCGTTGCCGGTCATCACGTGTTCCTCAAGTCATCGAGCGCGCGACGCATCAGCGTGCGCGCATGGTGCAGGTCCGATCGCGCCGTTCCCTCCGGCATCCCGAGCATCTCGCCGATCTCGGCGTGCCGGTAACCCTCCACGTCGTGGAGCACCAGTACCGCGCGCTGCCGCGCGGGCAACGCGGCCAGCGCCTCGTTGAGCCTCGCCCGGAGCTCGGCACCCTCCGCCGGATCGCGAAATGGCAGCGCCGCGCCTGCCGGCAGTTCTTCCGTGATGCGCACCCGCCGCCGCCGCACGAGGTCGAGCGCCGCGTTGGCGACGATCCGCGCCAGCCAGGCACCGAAGGGAAACGCCGGGTCGAAGCGCGCGAGCGCGCGGTAGGCGTGCAGGAACGCATCCTGTACCGCGTCTTCCGCGTCCTCGTGCTCGATCGTGATCGCCCGCGCCACCGCGTACGCGCGCCGCTGGTGCAGCCGGACGAGCATCCCGAACGCGGCATCATCCCCCGCCCGCGCTGCCAGGACGAGCGCCCGGTCGTCGGCCCTCGGCTCCGCCGCGGCCGGACGCGGCCGCTCGCGCTCACCGCTCGACACGACCCGCAATGGCGAGTCGCTCTCCTGCGGCAGCGGGGCAGGCCGCGCGGTCACTTCCGGTTCCTCGTCACGCCACATATACGCACCCCAGCGCGGCCGCGTTGAGCGGCCGTCCCCACGCCCGGCGCCGGCCGGCGATCGTCAGGCGGCGACCCCGGCCAGCCCGATCGACGGTGCCACCGCGCGCATCGCCCCGATCACGAACGCGATATGCTCGTCGAGCGGGACGCCAAGCTCCGCGGCCCCGTTGATGACGTCGTCGCGATTCACCCCGCGGGCGAACGCCTTGTCCTTCATCTTCTTCCGAACCGACGATGCCTCGACTTCGTGGACGCTCCTGCTCGGCTTCACCAGTGCGCTCGCCGTGATCAGTCCGGTCAGCTCGTCCACCGCGAACAGCGCCTTCGCCATCCGCGTCTCGCGCGGGACGTTGCAGTAGGTTGCGTGGCCGAGGATCGCCTGCAGGATGTCCTCCGGAAATCCCTTCGACCGGAGGATGCGCACGCCCCCGGCCGGGTGCTCCTCGGTCGGCGAATGGGCGGCGTTCGGAAACCTCTCGTAATCGAAGTCGTGGACGAGCCCCGCCAGCCCCCACCGCTCCGGATCCTCCCCGAACTTCGCCGCGTACGCCCGCATCGCCGCCTCGACCGACAGCATGTGCTTCCGCAGCGAATCACTCGCCGTGTACTCGTGGACGAGCGCGAGCGCATCCTCACGCGACGGCAACGCTTCACCCATCAGCTCCGCCTCTCATTTCCAGGTTGTTTCCTTCCCATTGTCACTTGCCGCCGCTCAGTGCACCGGCCCCATCGACCCCCTCGCCCTTCCCGTCCTGAACAGCAGCAACAGCGGCAGCGCCCCGACGAGCGCCAGCCCGCTCAGGATGTAGATCCGCGAGAACGCAAGCACGCTCGCCTGCCCGGCGATCTGCATGTCGATCAACCGCATCGCCTGCATCTTCGCCGTCGCGATGTCGGCGCCGCGCGACACCATGTTGCGCGTCATCGCGTCCATCCGCGCCAGCACCGCCGGGTCGGTCGAGACGACGTGCTCGGTCAGCAGCGCCTTGTTCGTCCTGATGAACCGCGACAGCATCGTCGCCATCAGGGCGATGCCTAACGATCCGCCGAGCTGCCGCGTCAGGTTGAACAGCCCCGTCCCCTGGTGCAGCTGCGCGACGTCGAGGTCGGCCATCGCCGCGTTCGTCAGCGGGACGAAGATCAGCCCGAGCCCGACGCCGCGGAAGATGAGCGGCCACCACAGCTCGTCCGTCCCCGAATCGTACGTCATCAGCGACAGCTTGTACATCGCGAGGAAGAACAGGAGCGCCCCGGCCACCACCGTGTAGCGGGCGTCCAGCCTCCGCGCGTTCCGCCCGACGACCGCCATCGTGAACGCCGACGCCAGTGCCCCCGGGAGGATGACCTTCCCCGTCTGCCACGCCGTGAAGCCGTGGAGCTGCTGGAGGAACACCGGGAGGATGAACACCGACCCGTAGAGCGCGAAGCCGAGGAGCGTGGCGAAGGCGACGCCGGCGGTCAGCTGCCGCGACTTCAGCACCCGGAAATCGATGACCGGCTCGTCGATCGTCAGCTCCCGCCAGACCAGCCCGGCCAGCGACACCAGCGCCACGATGCCGAGCGTCGTCACGAACCGCGACTCGAACCAGTCGTAGCGCTCGCCGCGCTCGAGCATCCACTGGAGCGACCCGATCCCGAGCGCCAGCAGCACGATTCCCCAGCCGTCGACGGTGTCGGCCCGCTCCTGGTGCCCGGCGTTCGGCACGTAGAGGAACGTCATCACCGCCGCCGCGATCCCGAGCGGGACGTTGATGTAGAAGATCCACGGCCAGCTGTAGTTGTCCGTGATCCACCCGCCTAACGTCGGGCCGATGGTGGGCCCGACCATCACCCCCATCCCGAAGATCGCCATCCCGACTCCCGCTTCCTCGGGGGGGAACGATTCGTACAGCGTCGACTGCGCGGTGGACAGCAGCGCCCCGCCGCCGATCCCCTGGATCACCCGCCAGAAGATCAGCGCGCCCAGCGAATGGGCCGCGCCGCAGAAGAACGACGAGACCACGAACAGCATGATCGAGCCCGTCAGGTAGCGCTTGCGCCCGAAGTGCGCCGACAGCCACGCCGACAGCGGGATCACGATCACGTTGGCGATGATGTATCCGGTCGACACCCACGCGATCTCGTCCAGCGTCGCGCCGAGGTTCCCCATCATGTGCGGGATGGCGACGTTGACGATCGACGTGTCGATCAGCTCGAGCACCGCGGCGAGCGTGACCGATATCGCGATCAGGTACTTGTAGCGATACCGGTCGTCGCCCGGCTGCCGCCTGGCAACTCCGACCGGCGCGGCCGCCGTTGCCATGCGATGCTACTTCGTCGCGACGTGCACGTTCACCGACATCCCCGGACGCAGCGGCTGCGTCGCCGAGCAGGGTTTCACCACCGCGATCCGCACCGGGATGCGCTGGACGACCTTGGTGAAGTTGCCGGTCGCGTTGTCCGGCGGCAGCAGGGCGAACTTCGCCCCCGTCGCCGCGCTCACGCTCGCGACCCTCCCCTTCGCCGTGCACCCGTAGGCATCGACCTCGATGTCCACCGGCTCGCCGATGCGAATGTCGCCGAGCTGCGTCTCCTTGAAGTTCGCCGTGATGTAGGTGCCGGTGTCGCTGACGATCGTCATCAGCGGCTGCCCCGGCTGCACGAGCTGCCCGACCTCGACCTGCTTCTTCGAGACCGTCCCCGACGCGGGCGCGACCACCCGCGTGTACTCGAGCTGCAGCTTGGCGTTCGACACCGCTGCTTCCGCGCC
>DASZNJ010000112.1:0-5544 GCA_035551575.1 Gemmatimonadaceae bacterium | reverse complement strand
GGGCGGCCGGCGCTGTCCGGCTGGAGCAGCGCGCCGCTGGCGACCATCCCGCCGGCGGAGAAGCCGATGATCCCGACGCGATCCTGCCTCAGGTGCCATTCGGCGGCGTGCTGCCTGACGACCTTCAACGCCTGGATCGCGTCGGCGATGCCGTAGCGCGCGGCGGTGTCCTGGTCCATCTGCGGGATGCCGCTGCCGCGCTGCTCGATGGTGCGATACTTCAGCAGGATCGCGGCGATGCCGCGCTGCTGGAGGAAGCGCGCCAGTCCCTCCCCCTCGAGCGTAGTCGCCAGCGCGATGAAGCCGCCCCCGGGGGCGATGATGACGGCGGTGCCAGTTGCCTTTGCGCGAGGCGGGAGATAGGCGGTGATCGTCGGCGTCACGACGTTCTGGATGACCGTGCCGACCGGCGTGTTGGTGTACGTCTTCTCCTGCTGCGTCCAGCTCTCGGAGCCTGGGGCAACGCCGGGCCAGATGTTGATGGTCTGGGCGAGACCGTCCACCGGCACGATCGCCAGCGCTGCAACCACGACGAACGCGGCGACGCCCATTCGCCTCATCGGCTGGCGCCGAGAAGGGCCGCCGCGCTCTCGATCACCCGCGCCGCGTTCCCGATCGCCCCACCCAGTCGCGTCATCGAGTCGTCGATCCCGTTGAACTGCTTCTGCTCGATCGCCTCGCGCACGCTCGGCATCGTCTTCACGCCATACCCGGTGTAGAACCCCGGCGCATAGAGCTGGTGCACGAACCAGGGCCGCCCGGGCAGTCCCTTCGCATCGGTCAGCGCCCGCTCGACCCTGATCAGCTCCGCGTTCACGTCGCGCATCGCCGATGCCGCGAGCACGGTGTCGCCGCGCTCCCTCGCCCGGCCTAACGCTGTCTCGTACCGCCCCGCCGCCCGCGCCAGCGCGTCGACCGCGTTGTCGAGGGGCGCGAAGTTGAGGTACGGGGGAACCGAGTCGCGCTTCGGCGCGACGGTCGGCTCGCGCGGGTCGCTCGTCGCCGCGTACACCCCCTCGTCGAGCGCCATCGCCGTCTCCCGCGCCTTCGCCTGCTCGTCGCTCAACAGCGTCTTCACCTCGTCGGCGTACTTCTTCACCGTCTCGGCGAGGTTCCTGAACTCGTACGGGAGCAGCTCGGCATCAGCGAGGCGCATCACCGCGATCCCCGCCGTCTGGGCGAGCGCCCGCCCGTAGACGAAGCTGGTGTCGCTGAAGTGGGTGTACCAGTAGAAGTCGTCGTAGATGCTGTGGTAGATCCCGCCCCCGTCCTCGCCCCCGTAGCCGAGGTTGAGCGAGGGGATGCCGAGGTGCTGGAGGAAGGGGGTGAAGTCGGAGCCCGAGCCTAACGCGCCGATGTGGAGGTCCTGCCGGTTGCGGGCGTCGGCGCGCTCCTGCTTGTCACCATCGCGGATCACCTGCAGCTGGTCGCGCTTCCAGACGGTGAGGTTGGTCTCCGGGTCGGTGATGTCCTTCGCGACGTCGTTGATGAAGCGCTCGAGGATGTGCGAGCCGTCCATCCCGAGGTAGCCGCGTCCGTTGCCGTCGGAGTTGATGTACGCCACCGCCTTCGCCTTCAGCTCGTCGGCATGCGCCTCGGCCCACTCGGTGCTCCCGAGCAGCCCCGGCTCCTCGCCGTCCCACGCCGCGTAGACGATAGTGCGGCGCGGCTGCCAACCCTGCTTCACCAGCATGCCTAACGCGCGGGCCTCCTCGAGCTCGGCGACCAGCCCGGAGATCGGGTCTTCGGCGCCATTGACCCAGGCGTCGTGGTGGTTGCCGCGGACGACCCACTGGTCGGGAACCGACGAGCCCTTGAGCGTCGCGATCACGTCGTAGACGGGCTTCGTCTTCCAGTCGGACTTCACCTTCAGGTGCACCCGCGCCGGCCCGGGGCCGAAGCGATAGGTGATCGGCAGCCCGCCACGCATCTTCTGCGGGACGACGCGGCCGCGCAAGGCGGCGAGCAGGGGCTGCGCGTCGCCATAGGAGATCGGAAGCACGGGGATCTTCGTGATCACCGGCGACTGGGCGATCGTCAGGCGCCGGGCGCCGGGAACCGCACCGACGCCGGGAGTGAGCGGGTCGCCGGCGTACAGCGGCATGTCGGCGACGCTGCCGCGCTGCACCCCGTTGTCCGGCCGGAACGGACCGTCAGGGAAGACGTCGCCCCCCGCGTAGCCGTCGTTGCCGGGATCGGAGTAGATGATGCAGCCGACCGCACCATGCTCGGCGGCGACCTTCGGCTTGATCCCGCGCCAGGTCTGGCCATAGCGGGCGATCACGATCGCGCCCTTCACCGAGATCCCCTGGCGGTCGAGCTCCTCGTAGTCGGCCGGGGCGCCGTAGCCGACGTAGACGAGGGGAGCGGTGACGTCCCCGTCGATCGAGTAGGCGTTGTAGGTCGGCAGCTGCTCCTTCTGCTGCGACGACGTCGGATCGCCGCTGAGCGCGGGCTCCTGCAGCTTCGCGGTGAACTTCGTCGGCGCGACCAGCTCGACGACGCGCTCGACCGGCGTCGGGAAGAGGACGTCGAAGCGCTCGATGTGGGCGTCCCACCCGTACGACTTGAAGCGGGCAAGGATCCACTGCGCATTCGCGCTGTCGTACGGCGACCCGACGTGATGCGGGCGCGCCGAGAGGATGCGCATCGCCTCGCGCATCGTGTCCGGAGCCGGGATCGCCTTGAACTTCGCTTCCCATTCGAGCTCCGCCTTCGCGGCGGAAGGGGAGAATCCACGGAGATCGGTGACCGATGGGGCGGCGGCGATGAGCAGCAGCGCGACGGGAATCGGGGCGAGGCGGAGGCGGTGGATCATGTGGCCCTGATGGAATGATCTGGCGGGGTACGGGAGCAGTCGGATGATGCGACGCGGTCGCTCGCCGCGCCAGAGATCGGGCACACTCGTGCCGGCACGCTGCGCGGCCGCCGCGCAGGCGCCATATTGGCGCCGGTCCCACCCGGAGGGAGTGCTTGATCACGATGATCTTCCATCTGCTGATCACCTGGCTCACGATCATCTCCAGGCCGGTGCAGCCGTACGAGGTGCCGCCGCCGAACGACATCTTCCATGTCGCCGAGGGGATGTGGGGATGGTCGACCACCCCTCATGCATGCACGACGGCACCGCAGCGGTTGAGCTTCACCCCCGACCACTCGACGATGGTGATCGAGTGGGCCGACGACTCGGGGCGGGTCAAGGCCGCGCGCTACCAGCTCCGCTACGTCTCGGCGAGCACGATTCGCGGGTTCATCACCGATGAGACGCGGAAGACGCCGACTGGAGAGCTCGTTGTCTGGGACCTCGTCCTCACCTCGCCGGACACGTATCGGTGGCACCGCACCGATTGGGCGCCCGGCGGCTACACCGGTGAGATCTTCCGCTGCCCACCGGGAACGACACTGCCGGTTCGCGCGAGGCGATCGTGAAGGATCTGGCACGAGCTTGTTGCGGCCGGGCTCCTCGTGGCTGACCGAAGGGGGATTCGGGGCAGTTGCCGCTGATCCCGGGCAGAGTCGGCCCTGACGCGCTATCTTCCATCGTGTCGCCGGCCGGCGTGGCCGGCGAACCTTCACACCGAGAGCACGACTGGAGCGGAGTCTCCTCATCCTGGCGAGAAAACCCAACTACGATTTCGAGAAGCGACGCAAGGAGCTCGACCGCAAGGCGAAGAAGGACGCGAAGCGTGAGGAGCGGCTCCAGCGGAAGCAGGAGAACGCCGCCAACGGCGTCGAAGGCGTCGATCCCGACCTCGAGGGGATCGTCCTCGGCCCGCAGCCGACCGCCGGCGAAGACGGCGAGGAAGCGCCCGGGTAGCGTGGCGCTCACGGCGACCATCTACAACTTCGACATCGAGCTCGCGAACGTCGACCGTGGTGTCTACGAGACGTTCGCGCTCAAGGTCGCGCAGCATCCGTCGGAGACGAACGAGTACCTGCTGACGCGGGTGCTCGCCTACTGCCTCGAGTACGCCGAGGGGATCGCGTTCTCGCGCGGGCTCGCCGATCCCGAGGAGCCGCCGATCACCGTGCGCGACCTGACCGGCGCGCTGCGGGCGTGGATCGAGATCGGGGCGCCCGATGCCGACCGGCTGCACAAGGCGAGCAAGGCGTCGCCGCGCGTGGCGGTATACACGCACAAGGATCCGGCGCAGCTCAAGCGCGCGCTCGCCGGGCAGCGCATCCATCGGGCGGACGAGCTGGAGCTGTATGCCCTGGATCGGGCGCTGCTCGGCGAGCTGGTCGCGCTGATCGACCGCCGGGTGAAGCTGGCCGTGTCGATGAGCGACGGGCAGCTCTACGTGACGATGAACGGCGCGACGGTCGGGGGCACGGTCGAGCGGTTCACGGTCGGCGCGGCGTAGCACGGGCGTCGCCGGGCCGGGTCGGGGAACCGCCGACTGGTGACGCGCCGCCGATCCGCCAGGTTAGCGGGAGTGCACCCGCAACGAGGACCTCGCATGCCGCTGACACGCGCCGCACGGTTCCTGGTCGCCGCCGCGCTCGCGGCCGGGAGCGGGTGCGCCGAAGACCCTAACGTTCCGCCGGCGGGGGTCCCGGGGACCTACGACGCGACGACGTTCACGCTCGCGTCGGGCGGCCCGGCGGTGAACCTGCTCGCCAGCGGGGCGTCGCTGGTGATGACGCTTGGCGCCGACCACAGGACCACCGGGGCGCTGTTCATCCCATCGTCGGTGACCGGCGGCGAGGCGATCGCCGAGAGCCTCGCCGGGACGTGGCGTCAGGGCAACGACACCGTCTACTTCGACCAGCCGGCCGACACCTTCGTCCGGGACGTCCCGTTCGTCGTGCGCGGCGCGTCGCTCGTCGGCTCGTACGCGACCCCCGGCGGGCTGCTCTCGGTCACGCTGACCAAGCACGGCCGGTACTGACTGGCCGGGCTGTCACCCCTCGAGGATGACGACCGCACCGGCGCTGCTGTCGGTGTGGGTGAGCGAGACGTGGATGCGGCGCACGCCTAACGCGACGGCGCGCTCGTTCGCCCGCCCGTGGAGGAGGAGCGAGGGCTTGCCGTCGCCGGCGCGCTCGACCTCGATGTCGCGCCACCCGATGCCGCGGGCGTCGTCGGTGCCGGCGAGCGCCTTGTAGGCCGCTTCCTTCGCCGCCAGCCGGGCCGCGAACGAGGGCGCGCCCAGCGGGTGGGCGCGGACGTAGGCCGCCTCACCCGGTGTGCAGAGCCGCGCGAGGGCCCGATCGCCCTTGGCCTCGAGCAGCCGGCGCGCCCGCGCGACGTCGACGAGGTCGATGCCGACGCCGAGGATCATCGCGCCCGCCCCAGCATCCGCCGCCACAGACTCGGCCGCGGCCCGGGATGCCATCCGACGACGAGCCGCGCCACGTTAGGCCAGCAGCGGTCGGCGGCGCCGAACACCGCCCGCGCCAGCGCGGCCCACTCGCGCCAGCGGACGATCGCCCCCTCGGCGGCCGAGGTCTTCAGCGCGACGGCGGCCGCCTCGAGCTGCTCGAGCGCGGCGACGAGCGGCGCGAGCGCGTCGTCGATCTGCGCCTCGAGGGCCCGCTTGT
>DASZNJ010000111.1:0-9950 GCA_035551575.1 Gemmatimonadaceae bacterium | reverse complement strand
AGAGGTCAGCGGTCAGGGGTCAGTAACTGCTTTCGCCGTTCCTGACCCCTGACCCCTGACCCCTGACACCTGGCACCTGGCACCTGGCACCTGACCCCTGCCCCCTGACACCCCGCGTCAAGCGGACGCTGAACGCTGCTGGTTGACGCCCGAGGGCTGTTATCTTCCCCCGATGGCTTCCTCCCTCGAGACCCCTCCCGCCCCCGGCGCGAACGCGCCTGACCTGCACGCCTTCGAGCATCACTGGCAGGACGAGGCCGATGCGGCATTTCTCTACGGCGTCCTCGCCGCGGCCGAGCCGGATGAGCGCAAGCGCGAGCTCTATCGCAAGCTGTCGGAGGTGGAGCAGCGACACGTCGAGATCTGGGGGAACCTGCTGCGGGCGAACGGGCGCGAGCCGGCGGCGTTCAAGCCGACGTTCCGGGCGCGCGTCCTCGCCACGTTAGGCAGGCGGATCGGGCCGAACTTCCTGCTGCCGATGCTCCTCCGCGAGGAGGGGCGCGAGGTGAAGGCGTACCTGCAGATGCATCGGGCGACGCCGGGCGGGGTCGCCGGGAAGGGCGAGGCGCTGACGCTCGCCCGCGAGAGCGCCGAGCATGCGACGACGCTCGCCGGGATCGCCGGCCGCGCCGGCGAGCCATGGCACAAGACGGGGAGCGGCGGCTTCCTCCGCAACGTCGTCTACGGCTTCAACGACGGGCTGACGGCGAACTTCGGCCTCGTCGCCGGCGTGATCGGCGCCGCGGCGGCGGAGCAGCACCACGCGGTGATCGTCGCCGGCGTCGCCGGCCTCATTGCCGACGCGCTGTCGATGGGTGCCAGCGGATACCTCGCGGCGAAGAGCGAGCAGGAGGTGTACGAGCACGAGATCGCGATGGAGCGGGACGAGATCGCGATGATGCCCGAGGTCGAGCGCGACGAGCTCGCGCTCATCTATGAGACGAAGGGGCTTGCTCCGGAGACCGCGCGCGAGCTCGCCAACGCGGCGATGGCCGACCCGCAGCGGATGCTCTCGGAGCAGATGCAGGAGGAGCTCGGCATCAGCGCCGAGCAGACGTCGCCGATGCGCGAGGCATGGCTGACCGGGACCGCGACGGCGATCGGGGCGCTGATCCCGGTCTTCCCCTTCTTCGTCTTCGCCGGGACGACGGCGATCGTGATCAGCTTCGCGCTGGCGATGGCGTCGCACTTCCTCGTCGGGGCGCTGCGGTCGATCTTCACCGGCCGCTCGGTGTTCCGGTCGGGGCTCGACATGTTCGTCGTCGGGCTTGGCGTCGCGGTCGTCGGCTACTTCGTCGGCGACTGGATCGGGCGGCTGCTGTGAGCGCGGGAACGAGCGCCGGGGTGAACGGCGGCGCCGTGGTGGTGTTCGAGCCGTTGTACGACGACGTCGTCGCGCCGGTGCGGGCGACGGAGGAGTCGGCGGGCTACGACCTGCGCGCGTACCTCGCTGGCCGCCCGACGCGGGTCGCCGGCTCGGCGGGGGTGAGCGAGCGCGCGGCCTCGCGCGGGAGCGACGGCACGCTCTATGTCGAGATCGGCGCCGGCGAGCGGGCGATCGTGCCGTTGGGCTTCCGCGCCCGGCTCCCCGCCGGCCACGAGGCGCAGCTGCGGATGCGCAGCTCGGTCGCCTTCAGGAAGGGGCTGACGATGCCTAACGCTCCGGGGACGATCGACGCCGACTACCCGGACGAATGGCTGGTGATGCTCCGCAACGACGGCGACGCGCCGGTGCGGATCGAGCACGGCGAGCGCATCGCCCAGGCGGTCATCGCCCGCTACGCCGCGGTGACCTGGACCCCGGGAACGGTCGGCGTGAGCACCTCGCGCGCCGGCGGGGTGGGGAGCACGGGGCACCGCTGACCGCGCGGGGGTCAGGGGTCAGGGGTCAGGGGTCAGGGGTCAGGCGCCAACCGCCAGGGGGCCAGGCGCCAGGCGCCAGGCGCCAGGCACTGCGAAATCGTGGAACGTCGGGTACGGCGGAATGGACGAGCGGCAGCGTCGTTCCTGACACCTGACACCTGACACCTGACACCTGACACCCGGCACCCGGCACCCGGCACCCGGAACTTCAGAATTCCCGGCGCTTCATTTCCTTGAAGAAGTCGCTCGCTTCCTCGTCGTCGGGCTTCGGCGGGGGCTGGGTGGCGTCGAGGGTCGAGTCGTACTTCTTGGCGGGGCGCTTCGGCTTCGCGGCCTGGCCGGAGAGCTTCTTCACCAGCTTGGCGAGCTGCTTGTCGTCCATCGAGAGTCCTGGTCGCGTTTGAACGGGCGTCCGAACGGGGCGGTCCCGAAAAGATGGGGGGGGAGCGGCGCCGGGCAAGTGCGGCAGCGCACCTCGCGGGACGGTCAGCGGACGTCGAAGGGCTCGGAGAACGCGAATCGTTCGCCCGACAGCCTGGCGTTGTCCGCATAGCTCAGCCGAAGCCTGAACCGGCCCGCTTCCGCGATCGACCCGGACCCCCAAACGCGGTTGCCCGCGTGCATCTCGATCGGCGACATCGGCATGATGGCAAGGCACGCACCGCCACTCCACTGCTCCCACGTTCCGCCATTCAGCCGTTCGATCGTTGCCACCGGATTCTGTCCGCACGCGGGGAGGAAGGCAACCTTGTCGCCGGTGTTCCTGGCGATGTACGATACGACGGCGACCGGCACCGTGCTGCCGATGGTCGCGGCCCGGTCGAACACCGTCCCCGCTGTGTCGACGCGGACACTCAGCCGGTCGCTGCAGGCGACGGCGAGCGCGGCGAGCATGACGACGAACAACCGCTTCAGCATGAGATCCTCCGTCCGGGGCGATGGCTTCGACTGCCCAACCTTCGCCCCGCACGCCGCGTCACAGCGCGGTCAGACGACGATGCTGAGCAGCCGCCCCGCCACGTAGATCACCTTCTTCGGCCTGGCCGTGACGAACTTCGCCACGCCGGGCTCGGCGAGCGCCAGGGCGAGCACCGCCTCCTCGGTCGCGTCCTTCGTCGTCTCGACCGTCGAGCGCAGCTTGCCGTTCACCTGGACCGCGACCCTCACCTTCGACTCGGCGGCGAGGGCGGCGTCGAACGCCGGCCAGCCGGAGTCGAACACCGACACCGTGTGGCCTAACGTTTCCCACAGCTCCTCGGCGATGTGCGGCGCGAAGGGGGCGAGCAGCTGCACCAGCGGCTCGACCTCGGCGCGGTGCGGCACGCGCTCGTGGCCGCGCAGCACGTTGACGTACTCCATCATCGCCGCGATCGCCGTGTTGTAGCTCAGCTTCGCGATGTCGTCGCCGACCTTGGCGATCGTCTGGTGCAGCTTGCGCAGCACCGCCGCGTCGGCGGCGCCGTCGGTGCGCGCGTCGTGCACCGACGCCCAGACGCGGTCGAGCAGCCGCTTCACCCCGGAGATGCTCCGGTCGCGGAAGTCGCCGCCCTCCTCGAAGGGGCCGAGGAACATCAGGTAGGTGCGGACGGTGTCCGCGCCCCACTCGTCGATGTACTGGTCGGGGTTGACGACGTTGCCGCGCGACTTCGACATCTTCGCGCCCTCGCGGATGATCAGCCCGTGGGCGCGGAACTTCGTGAACGGCTCCTCGAAGTCGATCATCCCCGCGTCGTGCAGCACCATCGTCACGAACCGCGAGTAGAGCAGGTGCAGCACGGCGTGCTCGTTCCCGCCGATGTACGACGTCACCGGCAGCCACTTCCCCGTCAGCACCTTGTCGAAGGCGACGTCCTCGCGGTCCGCGCTCGGATAGCGGAGGAAGTACCACGCGCTGTCGAGGAAGGTGTCGGAGACGTCGGTCTCACGGCGCGCCTTCGCGCCGCACTGCGGACAGTCGACGTGATACCAGTCCGCATGACGGGCGAGCGGGGAGACGCCCGAGTCGTCGGGACGGAAGTCCTCGACGAAGGGCAGCTCGACCGGCAGGTCCTTCTCCGGCACCGGCACCGTACCGCAGGCGTCGCAGTAGATGATCGGGATCGGCGGCCCCCAGTAGCGCTGGCGCGAGATGCACCAGTCGTGCAGCCGGAACGTCGTGACCTCCTCGGCCGCACCGCGCTCGGCGAGCCAGCTCACGATGCGCGACTTCGCGTCGGCCACCGACATGCCGTCGAACTCGCCCGAGTTCACGATCCGCGCACCCTCGACGGTGACGTCGGCCGCATCGAGAGGCGCGTCGGGCGCGGCTTCGGGGCCGGCGACCACGCGGACGATCGGCAACCCGAACGCGGTCGCGAACTCGAAGTCGCGCTCGTCGTGTCCGGGAACGGCCATGATCGCGCCCGTGCCATACTCCATCAGCACGTAGTCGGCGATCCATACCGGCACAGCCAGTCCAGTGGCCGGGTTGATCGCCGTCGCCCCGGTGAACGCACCCGTCTTCTCCTTGCTCGTCTTCCGCGTCACAAGGTCCTGGTGCGCGGCGCGGGCGCGATAGGCGTTTACCGCCTCACGCTGCTCGGGGCGGGTGATCGCGTCGACGAGCGGATGCTCGGGGGCGAGCACGAGGTACGTCGCACCGAAGATCGTGTCGGGGCGGGTCGTGAAGACGACGATGTCGTCGGCACTGTCCCCGTCGTCGCTGACCCGGAACGTCAGGCGCGCTCCGCTCGACGCGCCGATCCAGTTTCGCTGCGCGGTGCGCGTCGAGTCGGACCAGTCCATCGTGTCGAGGTTCTTCAGCAGCCGCGCGGCGTAGTCGGTGATGCGGAAGAACCACTGCTCGAGCTGGCGCTGCTCGACCGGCGTCTTGCACCGCTCGCAGACCCCGCCCTCGACCTGCTCGTTGGCGAGCACGGTCTTGCAGCTCGGGCACCAGTTCACCGCCGCGCGCTTCTTGTACGCCAGCCCGCGGTGATAGAGCTGGAGGAAGATCCACTGCGTCCACTTGTAGTAGCCGCGGTCGGTGGTCGAGAGCTCCTTGCTCCAGTCGACCATCAGCCCGGCGCGATGGAGCTGCCGCCGGAAGTTCTCGATGTTGCGCGGGATCAGCTCGCTCGGATGGACCCCGACCTTGAGGGCGTAGTTCTCCGAGTGGATGCCGAACGCGTCATAGCCGATCGGCTCGAAGACGGTGTGCCCTCGCTGACGCTGGAATCGTCCATGTATGTCGTTCCCCGTGAACGCGTAGAGGTTGCCGATGTGCAACCCTTCCGCGGACGGATAGGGGAACATCATGAGCTGATAGAAAGGCTTGTCGCCCTTCGCGAGGTCGGTCGCGTTCGCGCGGGCGTCGGCCCACCGATCCTGCCACTTCCGTTCGATGACGGACGGATCGTAGCCCGGAATCTCCTCGGGCGCGCGCGGTGTGATGGGATCTGCCATATGGAACCATGAAATCTAGCGTCGCGAGCGAGCGCCCGTAAATGACCGAGACATCAGCATCTCCCGAAGCATCTCGCCGCGACGCGAGTGGCAGCACCCTGCGTCGGCGGATCCTCGTCAGCGCCGCGCTGATCGTCGTCGTCACCCTCGCCGCGCTCGCCTGGGCCGGGAGCGTCGGGATGGGGTCGATCTTCCGCCGCGAGGCGCACATGCGGGTCCGCGACATCGCGCAGCGTTCGGCGGTCCTCGCCGAGCGCATGCTCGCCGAGCGCCAGCGCGAGCTCGAGCTGCTCACGACGTCGCCGGGAGCGGTCGCCGCCGCGCGCGCAGGGAGCCGGCGCGCCGAGACGCTCGGACTCGAGCGCGAGGCGGTGGACGCCCTCGAGAAGCGCTTCGACGACAACCGGACCCTCGACTCCGACCCCGCCTTCCGCCGGTACCTGTCCGGGTTGCAGGGGAAGATCGGCGCGATCGAGGCGATCCTCACCGATCGCTGGGGTCACAACATCGCCACCACCTCGCAGACCCAGGACTTCATGCAGGGGGACGAGGCGTGGTGGCAGACCGCGTCGGCGCAGGGGACGACCCCCCCCTCGGCGGAGTTCGACAGCTGGTCGAAGCAGGTCGTGCTGACCATGGCACGCGCGGTCCGCGACCCGGCGACCCAGCAGGCGATCGGCGTCCTCAAGCTGACGTACGGGATGACCCGCACCGACAGCGCACTCGCTCGCAGCAGCGGGAACAGCGGCGGGATCGACGTCGAGCTGCTCGACGCGCAGGGCAACGTGATCGCCAGCTCGGGAAGCGCCCCGCGGATGAAGCCGTTCGCCGGCGCGCGCGAGGCGGCGCTGGCCAACGACTCGGTGAACGCGTACTCGGTGGACGGACGTCGGGCGTGGGTGGCATCCGTCCCGGTGAGCGACGACGGATGGCGCATCGCCGCGCACGTCGATGAAGCGACCGCGCTCGCCGAGGCGCATCGCGTCGAGCGCTATCTCTCGATCGCGACCGCGGCGTTCGGACTCCTGCTCCTCATCGGGCTCTGGCTGCTCGACCGCTTCGTCGCGACGCGCATCACGAAGCCGACCGTGGTCCTCGCCGCTGCGGCGGAGCGCGTCGCCGCCGGTGACCTCTCGGTGGAGATCGACGACAGCTCGACCAGCAACGACGAGATCGGCCGGCTCAGCCGCGCGACGGCGACGATGATCCGCGAGCTCCGGCGGCTCGCGACCGCGCTCCGCGCGACGTCGAGCGAGACCGCGGCGATGGCGACCGAGATCACGAGCGGCGCGGCGGCGATGGCCACCACGGCGGAAGCGATGGCGGCCTCCTCGAGCGAGCTCAGTGAGCAGTCGGGGAGCATGTCGCAGGCGCTGGTGCAGTTCGCGAACGATTCGACGAAGCTGGTCGCGATCTCCGCCGAGCTCGACTCGGGTTCGCAGGAGGGTCTCGAGCGCAACATCGCGCTGCGCGTCCTCGCGGCGCAGAACCGTGAACGGCTCGACCACGCGGCGATCGCGCTCGACGGCCTGTCCGCAGATGTCAGCGCCAGCGCGAGCGCCGCGGATTCGCTCGCCCACGCCTCCGAGGAGATCCGCGCCTTCGTCACCTTCGTGCAGAAGATGGCGCGCCAGTCGAAGCTCCTTGCCCTGAACGCGGCGATGGAGGCGGCGCGCGCCGGCGTCCATGGCCAGGGGTTCGCCGTCGTCGCCAGCGAGGTGCGCCGGCTCGCCGCCGGCGCCGCCGAAGCCGCCGAGAAGACGGAGACCCTCGTTCGCGAGGTCCTCACCCGCGTCGACGAATCGCGGGCGAGCACCGCGCGCACGGTGGAAGCGGTACAGACGGTGACCAGCGCGACGCGCCAGGGACTCGAGTCGTTCTCGCTGATCGAGTCGGCGGTGGCGGAGAACGAGGCGTGGATGGAGGCGATCTCGCAGGCGTCGACACAGACGCACGCGCTGATCGGCGAGATGACGACGCGCCTCGAGTCGGTGTCGCACACGACGGAAAACTTCGCCGCATCCATGGAAGAGGTGGCCGCGTCGAGCGAGGAGCAGAGCGCGTCGACGGCGGAGATCGCCGACGTCGCCCGCTCGCTCGGACGTTCGGCGGAGGAGATGGCCCGTCTCGTCGCCAGCTTCCGGCTGGGCGACCAGGGTGGCGTGGCCCCGCCCCCGACCGGCACGCCAGGGGTGCCGTCCATCGACATGGCCGACATCGACGTCGCGGAGTTCGAGCGCGGCGCTGCCTGACTGCCTCGGGGCAGCGGACCCATGTAGCTTCCGCGCATGACTGAATCACGCGCGCGCCGCGGCAGCACGAAGAGCGTTCGTCCCCCCGCCGACCTCCTCGCCACGACCGCCTTCTTTCGCGGGCTGCCGGGAGCGGATCTCGAATACCTCGCGGCGCGGATGACTCCCGCGTCGTACGCGGCCAACACCCTGCTCTTCCGCGAGGGCGACCCGCGGAAGCTGCTCGCCGTGATCGTCGGCGGCAGCGTCGCGATCGCCAAGGACGAGGGCACCGGCCGCGAGTCGCGGCTGGTCACCCTCGGCGCCGGCGAGATCGTCGGTGAAGGGCTGCTCCTCGATGACTCCGGCCACGGCACGACGGCCCGCGTCCTCGAGCCGGCGGAAGTGCTGGTGCTCGGCGCGAAGGAGGTGAAGGCGCTGCTCACCGAACGGCCGCAGCTCTTCGCCGCGCTGGTGGCGCGGGCGGCGCGCTCGATCTCGCAGCGCCTGCGCAGCGCCGACGCGACGCTGGTCGGGCGCGGCCGGCCGATGGGCTTCGCCGGTGCCGCGACGCGGATGGAGCACGACCTGCTCGGCGACCGCGAGGTGCCCGACGAGGCGCTGTACGGGGTGCAGACGCTGCGCGCGCTGGAGAACTTCCCGATCACCGGCACGCCGCTGCGCGAGTTCCCGGAGCTGATCGTCGCGTTAGGCGCGGTGAAGGAGGCGGCGGCGCTGGCGAACGAGGAGCTCGGGCTGCTCGCCCCGGAGACCGCGCAGCTGATCGTGCAGGCGGCGCGCGAGATACGCGCCGGCCGGCACCACGAGCACTTCCTGGTCGACATGATCCAGGGAGGCGCGGGAACCTCGACGAACATGAACGCGAACGAGGTGATCGCGAACCGTTCGCTCGAGCTCGCCGGGAAGCGGCGCGGCGACTACCACGCGGTGCACCCCAACAACCACGTCAACCTCAGCCAGTCGACGAACGACGTCTACCCGACGGCAGTGAAGCTGGCGCTGCACGCGAGCCTCGACGGGCTGCGCGGGGCGATCAAGGACCTCGCCGCCGCGTTCCTGATGAAGGGCGACGAGTTCTCGCACCTGATCAAGATGGGGCGCACGCAGCTGCAGGACGCCGTCCCGATGACGTTGGGCCAGGAGTTCACCGCCTTCGGCCACACGCTGCTCGAGGACGTCGAACGACTGGGGGAGGTGCAGGCGCTGATCCGCGAGATCAACATGGGCGCGACGGCGATCGGCACCGGGATCAACGCGCCAGCCGGCTACGCCGACGCCGTCAGGCGCCACCTCAGCGCGGTGACGGGGCTGACGCTGATCACCGCCCCCGATCTCGTCGAAGCGACGATGGACACCGGCGTCTTCGTCCAGCTCTCGGGGGTGCTGAAGCGCTGCGCGGTGAAGCTCTCGAAGATCTGCAACGATCTACGGCTCCTCTCGAGCGGACCGCGCGCCGGACTCGGCGAAATCAACCTGCCGCCGATGCAGCCCGGCTCCTCGATCATGCCGGGGAAGGTGAACCCGGTGATCCCCGAGGTGGTGAACCAGGTCTGCTTCGACGTCTGCGGGGGGGACGTGACGGTGACGATGGCCGCCGAGGGGGGGCAGCTCCAGCTCAACGTCTTCGAGCCGGTGATCGCCTTCCGCCTCCTCTACGGAATCAGCGCGATGGAGAACGCCTGCACCGTGCTTCGCGAGCGCTGCGTCACCGCGATCACGGCGAATCCGGAGCGGATGAAATGGTTCGTCGAGCACTCGATCGGGATCGTGACCGCGCTGGTCCCGGTGATCGGCTACGAGACCGCGACGCAGGTCGCGAAGACCGCGCTGGAGAGCGGGCGCGGGGTCTACGACCTCGTCCTCGACGGCGGGCTGATGACGCGGGAGGCGCTGGACAGGCTGCTCAACCCGGAAGCGATGGTGGCGCCGAGAGGGGGAGAGAAGAAGCGTTAGGCGCGGGGAGGACCGTCAGGCTCCTGCCGGGGATCTTCGAACGGGCCGGGACGTCGCGCCCCGTCAGCCCAACGGGTGAACTACAATTACGCCCGTTGGCCACACAGCACCCGGTCGCCACGCGGGACAACGGCAACTGCGGGCTGTACTCCGTGTCTCCCGCCGTTTCCGGTGCCTCCCACGGCACGCTGCAGGACTCCGGCCCGCGCGACAGCGGTGAACGCCTGCCGCGTCGCCTGCGTTGAACGGGGTCAGGTCCGGAACTCGGACACCATGCTCTGCACCCGCTCGGCCGCCGTCTGCAACTCGGCCGCGGTCGCGCTCACTTCCTGGACGGAGCTCGAAGTCTGCTCGACCGCGGCGGCGACCTGCTCGGAGCCGGCGGCGTTGTTCTCGGCGGTCTCTTTGGCGCCGAGAATGGCGTCGCGCACCGAGATG
>DASZNJ010000110.1:0-2882 GCA_035551575.1 Gemmatimonadaceae bacterium | reverse complement strand
CGCCACGTCCTCGACGCGTTAGGCAGCGGCGGCGCAGACGCCGCGCTCGTCGCCGGGATCCTCCACGATGGAGTCACGACGGTCGGGGAGATCAAGGCCCTCCTCGCCGCCCACCACGTGCCTGTGCGGAGGGCCGCATGAGCGCGACCGCTGCCGCATCAGGAAGGCGTGAGCTCCTCGAGGCGGTCACCGATGTCGCGCGCCTCGCTGGCGACGTCGCGCTCCGTCATTTCCGTCGCGGTGTCGCCGTCGAATGGAAGACCGACGGATCGCCGGTGACGATCGCCGACCGCGAGGCGGAGAAGGCCGCGCGCGAGTGGATCGGGCGGCGGTATCCCGGCCACGGGATACTCGGCGAGGAGGAGGGCGAGACCGGGGTGGGCTCCGCGTACCGGTGGATCGTCGACCCGATCGACGGGACCAAGACCTTCGTCCGCGGCGTTCCCCTCTGGGGAACGCTCGTCGCGATCGCGATGGGTGAGGAGGTCGTCGCCGGCGCGGCGTACTTTCCGGCTGTCGGCGAGATGATTGCCGCTGCGCCCGGTGCGGGCTGCTGGTCGAACGGCGTGCGATGCCAGGTCTCATCGGTGGCGACCCTCGCCGACGCGACGGTGCTGACCACCGACGAGCGCTTCCGCCATACCCCGCAGCATGTCGACGGGTGGCGCGCGCTCGCCGCGCAGGGCGCCGTCGCTCGCTCCTGGGGCGACTGTTACGGTTACCTCCTGGTCGCGACTGGACGTGCCGAGGTGATGGTCGACGGGGTCGTCGGACCGTGGGACACCGCCGCGCTCCACCCGATCATCACCGAAGCCGGTGGCGTGTTCACCGACTGGAGCGGGCGCGCGACCGCTTTCGGCGGGAGCGCGATCGCCACCAACGCCGCGCTCGCTCGTGATGCGCGCGCGATTCTCGGAGCCGGAGTCACCCGTGCTTGATCTCGACGCGCTCGACTTCGCCAGGGGCGGTGGCCTCGTCACCGTCGTCACCCAGGATGCAACGAACGGGGTGGTCCTCATGGTCGCCCATGCCGACCGCGAGGCGCTCGAGCGCACCATCGCGACCGGCGAGATGCATTACCGCTCCCGCACCCGCGGGCTCTGGCACAAGGGAGCGACCAGCGGCAACACCCAGCGCGTGGTCTCGCTCTCCGCGGATTGCGACAGCGACGCCGTCCTCGCCCGCGTCGCCCCGGCTGGCCCTGCCTGCCACACCGGCGCGCGTTCCTGCTTCGGCGAGACCGCGTACGGCGCCGACGCGTTAGGCACCCTCGACCGGACGATCGCCCGGCGCGCCGCCGAGCAGGGAACGGCCGGCAAGGGCTACACGCGCAAGCTGCTCGCCGACCGCAACCTGCGGCTGAAGAAGCTCGGCGAGGAAGCCACCGAGCTCGCGGTCGCCTGCGCCGACGGCGACGTGCCGCGGGCGACGGCAGAGGCGGCGGACATCATCTACCACACCCTGGTCGCGGTGCGCGCGCTCGGCCTCTCCCTCGACGCGGTGCGCGCCGAGCTGCAGTCGCGAGCCGGTGGCGCCGCCTGACGGCGGCGCTACCCGCTCAGAACCCTGCTTCCGCCCGCCGCGGCGCCTGCGCCGGATCGCCGACGTAGGCGAAGCGCACCCCGCGCATGTACGTCCGCGCGATCCGCCTGACGTCCTCGGGACGGACGGCACGCAGCTCGTCGACGAAGCGGTCGGCCGCCAGCGCGCTGCCACGATAGAGCACCGCGCGGGCGATGAAGTCCGCCTGCGCCGCGTTCGTTTCGTTGTTGAGGAAGTACTCCGTGATGAACTGCTGGACCAGCCGCTCCAGCCCCGACGGGTCGATCTCGTCTTCCTGCAGCCGCTTCACTTCGGCCCGCATCAGCGCGAGCGTCGTGTCCGGGGCGGTGGTCGTGACGTACAGCCCGCCTGCCGATGCCGCCCGCTCGACGAACGGCGCGTCCACCGCGTACGTGAGGTTCCGGCGGCTGCGGATCTCGGAGAAGAGCCGTCCCGAAAGCACCGCCGTCGCCACCCGCAACGCCGGATAGTCCGAGCTCGACGCCGGCGGGCCCGAGTAGTAGCCGAGCAGGTAGTTCGTCGGCAGCGAGCGCGGCGCGATCGTGAGCGATGGCACCCCGGTCGGCAGCGTCGGCGGCGGCGTCCAGCGATAGCTGCCGCGCGGCTGCCTGCCGATCGTCGCGTGCACCAGCTGCTCGATCTTCGCGCGATCGACGTTGCCGACCACCACCAGCAGCATCCGCGACGTCACCATCTGCTCGCGCTCGTACTTCCTCAGGTCGGCGAGCGTGATGCGCCTGATGCTCTCCGCCGTGCCTAATGGCTGCAGCGCGTAGGGATGCCCCTGCCACGTCGCGCTGTCGGCGAGCGCCGCAACCAGCGCGTCCGGAGAATCGCGGCGGGTGCTGACGTCGCTCAGGATCTGCTCGCGGACGCGCTCCACCTCGGCCGAGTCGAGGCGTGGAGCGGTCACGCGGTCGGCGAGCACCATCCACGTCGAGTCGAAGCTGTCGCGGAGCGAACGCGCTCCGATCATCGACCAGTCCACCGCCGGATCGATGACGATGTCGCTGCCGAGCCGCGCGGTCAGCGCGCGCAGCGCCTCCTTCGAGAACCGCTTCGTGCCCCGCTCCGACGCGATGAGGAGCATCGCCTCGATCCCCTGGGTCTCGGGGGTGAGCTGTCTCGTCCCCCCGAGCAGGTAGAGATTCGCCGCGACGACATCGTTCGCCGTCGTCTGGCGGAGCACGACGTGCACGCCGTCCACCATGAAGTCGGTGGTGGTCGCTCCGGTCGCCTTCGCCGTGCCCTGAGCGTCCACCCGGCGCGCGCCGGCGAGCGCGCCGGCGAGCGCGCCGGCGCAGAGCGCCGCCGCGAAC
>DASZNJ010000109.1:0-7295 GCA_035551575.1 Gemmatimonadaceae bacterium | reverse complement strand
ATCTCGCCACTCGCCACCTGCTCGACCGGGACGTCGACCTCCTGCTCGCCCCGGACGACGCGCGCCGTCTTCGGCCGCAGGTTGACCAGCGCGCGCAGCGCCGCCGACGTCCGCTTCTTCGCCCGCGCCTCGAATGCGTTGCCGGTGAGGATCAGCGCGATGATGATGATCACCGCCTCGTAGTAGACATCGGGCGCGACCCCGCGCGAGACGAAGAACCCGGGCGCGACTGTCGCGACGATCGAGTAGAGGAACGCCGCTCCCGTCCCGACCGCGATCAGGGTGTTCATGTCCGCCGAGTGATGGCGGAAGGAAGCCCAGGCCCGTGTGTAGAAGTGCCGCCCCGCCCAGAGCATGACGCCGAGCGTCACGATGAGCAGCGTCCACGAGATCCCCGCCGGCGGAATCGAGAACGCCCATGGCATCATCGTCCGCAGCGCGGGGGTCAGCGAGGTCATCGTCCAGCGCATGAACGGGTCGCCGACCGCGCCCTGCGCGGCATGCGCGTTCGCCGACATCAGCGGCATCGAGACGATCATGGCAATGACGCCGATGATCCCGCTGACGATCGCCTTCCGCCGCAGCTCGACGAACTCCTCCTCGGTCGCGCGGTCGCGCGCCTCCTGCTCCTCGAACGCGGTCTGCTCCGGCGGCGCCAGCTCGGCGCCATAGCCGGTGCCGCGGATGACGTCGACGAGCGCCTCGGGCGACGACACCGCCGGGTCGAAGGTGACCGTCGCGCTGTTCATCATCAGGTTCACCGATGCGTCGGCGACCCCGGGAGTCTTCTGCAGCGCGCGCTGCACCCGCGCCTGGCAGGCGGCGCAGGTCATCCCGCTCACGGGGATGCGCACCTGCTCGGTGGGCCCGGCGCTGCCCGGCGCCGTATTGGCCGGGACGGCGGCGACCGGACGTGTGGCAGTCACTTGCCAGCCTCCTCGCCCGCGCGCGAGTCGTCGCGCTTCCTCGCCACGCCACGCTCGGCGAGAAAGAAGTACCAGTTCACCCAGACGATGGCGGCGATCCCGCCGACGACGACGACCCAATCCGTTGCTGTCATGACTGCTCCCCCTCCGGGGCGCCCAGTGCCTAACGCGATGTCCCGGCGACGGTGTAGCCCTCGTCCTCGATCGCCTTCGCGATCCTGTCCGTCGAGGTCGTCGCCGGGTCGTACGACACCGTCGCCGATCCGACCGCGACCTGCTCGACCTGCACCCCGTTCACTCCCTTGAGCGCCTTGTCCACCGCGCTGACACAGTGGCCGCAGCTCATCCCGTCGATCTTCAGCTTGATGCGATCCATCTGATTCTCCCCCTGATTCGAGTTCCCGCCAACCGGGCCGTGTTCGAAGTATATATACCCCTATGGGGTATATCAAGTCCTTGTCACCAACGAGCCCTCCACCCCGATTTCCCCGCCCCGAGGACGCACCTCGATCGGGACACTCGTAACGGCTGAACTGCAATTCTGGGGATTCAAAAGGATCACATCGGATCGTGCCTCGGTCAGCCACAAGGAGCCCACCCGCGACGAGGAACGATCCGAAGTGATCTGTTGTGATTCGCGAAATTGTCGTTCAGCCGTTAGGACTCCCCGCCTCGAGTGGCCTGCGCCGTCGGCGTGATCCCGTCGACCTCAAGAGTGGAGGATCGACATCTCCCCCTCACGAGCTCCGCGCGGCGGCTCGGGTCGTGACCTTCGGCGGCGGCGCGGTCCTGGGCGCCGGCGCCTGCTTCGGCGGCGCGGCCGGCATCGCCCGCGTATCGACGGCGACCCGCCGCATCGACAGCGCGCTCCGCGAGTAGCCGTAGCCGATCGTCTGGCCGATCTCTGCGAGCATCTGCTGCACCCCGGGGCGGTCGTTCCACTCCTTGTACGACTCCATGTCGTCGAAGTCGAAGCGGATCAGGACGCCGTTCCCGACCTGAGTGCCGAGCTCCATCGCGGAGAAGTGATCGTCGGCTTCCAGCTCAGCGAGAAGCGGCTGCGGGATCGCGTCGGCGAACTCCGCAGGGAGTCGCCGTGAGACGATCGCAGCCGAGATCTCGAGGCTGACGACGATGCGCGACGCCGGGCCCGTGGCCAGCGGAGGGAGGACATCCTGCGCAGCTCCCACGCACGGCGACGCGGCGAGTGCAAGCGCGAACGACCGGGCAATCAGTGTTGGTCGCATGACTGCCGCTGCCGCACGTTGCGCGCCGCGGCTTGGTCACGGCCGGGTCCGTTGCAGCGCTGTCGTTCCGCGCGTCAAATGGCAGGCAGCACCGTTCTCCAACCATCCCGACCAATGCGAGTCATCTCGAGAAAGCTGGCCATCGCCCTCGTCTTCGCCACCATCTTCTGCGCCGCAACCGGAACCGCCAGCGCGCAGGGCAAGGGACATGGCAACAAGGGCAGCAAGGTCCCGCCGGGCCAGGCGAAGAAGGTCGCGTCCCCGGAGCGTGCCGTCAGCGTCGCGCGCGACGTGCTCGTCGCGCAGGGCTTCACCGTCGTCCGCGTCGAGCAGCTCAGCGGCCGGCAGGTGGTCTACTATCGCCGCGGCAACATGGGCCGCGGGAAGGGACAGGGCCCGCTCATGAAGATGTACGTGCGCCCGACTGCCGATCGCATCGTCTTCGAACAGGCACCGCCGAAGGCGCTGATCGAGATCAACCTCAAGCTCGGGCAGTAGGCGGATCCGACTGGGCCCCCGCCGCCCAGTCGCACACGATCTCGCCGCCGGCGCACTCGTGAATGAGCGTCGCCGGCCAGTCGGGCTCATAACGGCCGGCGCGCCGCATCCGCTCGACCGTCAGGCGCTTCCCCTCCCCCCACGCGATCATCACCGCCTCGCGCGAGCGGACGATCGTGTCGATCCCGACGCTCACGCCATGGCGCGGCACCGTGTCGAGGGTGCCGAAATGGGGAAAGGTCTTCAGGTTGTCGCGGCGCGTCTCGTCGGAGAGCTCGATGATCCGCGTCCGGCTGTCGCGCGCGCTCCCCGGCGGATTGAACGCGACGTGCCCGTCGCTCGCTCCCGATGCGAGAAGGAAGAAGTCGATCCCCCCCGCGGCGTCGATGCGGGCGTCGTACGCGCCCGGGTTGTCCGGGTCGGGAAACCAGACCGACTCGGCGTCGACGCGCCGCACGTCGGGCAGCGTCGCGTTCAGCTTCGCGGCGATCTCGACGCTGGCGAAGTGATGGCACGACCAGGGCGCGTCGTCGGGCGCGTACTCGAGGCCATCGCGCCCCGGCACGAGGTACTCGTCCATCATCACGAAGACGAGATGGCTGATGTCCTGCGGCTTTGCCGCGAGCTTTCGCGCCATCGCCGCGAACACCGGCTTCGGGCTGCGCCCTGTGGGGCAACCGAGGAGGAAGCGCTTTTTTGCGACGCGCGCTCGTGCGATGCGCTCGAGCAGGCCAGTCGCGACGTATTCGCCGATCTCGTCGGGCGACGCGAGGATGCGGAGGTTGGCTTTTGGCATTGTGGTTGTCGCGCGGATCTCCGCCGGGCCGCCGTCAGAGGTTCCGCCGGTTGATCTCGTTCACCGCGTGGTCGACTGCCCGCGCGGTGAGTGCCATGTACGTCAGCGACGGATTCACGCACGAGGAGCTCGTCATGCATGCACCGTCGGTGACGAAGAGGTTCGGCACGTCGTGCGCCTGGTTGTGCGCGTTGAGCACCGACGTCGTCGGGTCGCGCCCCATCCGCGCCGTCCCCATCTCGTGAACGCTGAACCCCATCGGCGCGTCGTTGTCGTACGTCTCGACGCCGGTGCAGCCACCGGCCGCGAGCATCTCGGCGGCCTGCGTCTTCATGTCTTCGCGCGCCGCCTTCTCGTTGTCGCTCCACGACCAGTGGATGTTCACCAGCGGGATTCCCCACTGGTCCTTCCGTTCGTCGAGCGAGACATGGTTCTCGTGGCGCGGGAGGCACTCGACGTAGCCCTGCATCGTCATCCTCCATGGCCCGGGCTCGCGCAGCGACGCCTTGAGCGCGGTGCCGATTCCCGGCGACGACGTCCCGCGATCCCACCCGGCGCGCCCCGCACCGGACTGGATCCCGTATCCGCGGACGAAGCCGAGCCGCCCCGACTCGCCGGGCCGAACGTTCCGGAATCGCGGCGTGTACGTTCCCGTCGGCCGACGACCGTAGTAGTACTCGTCCTCGAGCCCGGGGACCGTACCGCGGGCTCCCGCCTTCGACAGATGGTCCATCAAGTTGTGTCCGACCTCGCCGCTCGAGTTGGCGAGCCCGTTCGGAAACGTCGCCGACTTCGAGTTGAGCAGGATCTGCGCGGTCCCGATCGTCGACGCGTTCAGGAAGACGAGGCGTCCCGAGTACTCGCGCGACTGCTTCGTCTTCGCGTCGATCACCCGCACTCCACTCACCCGCCCGCGCTTCTCGTCGTAGATCACGCTTTCCACGATCGCGTCGGTCACTACCGTCAGGCGTCCGGTCGCCCGCGCCGCCGGAAGCGTCGCGCTCAGGCTGCTGAAGTAGGCGCCGTAGCTGCAGCCGCGCGCGCACTGGTCGCGCGCCTGGCACTGCCCGCGACCGTTGTGGGCACGCGTCAGGTTCGCGACCCGCGTCATCGTCAGGTGCCGGCCGGGAAATGCGCGCTCGAGCCCCTTCTTCACCAGCTGCTCGGCGCAGTTCATCTCCCACGGCGGAAGGAGGGTCTGGTCCGGTAGCTCGGCGAGCCCGAGGTTCTCGCCGGCGACGCCGACGAATCGCTCGACGTGGTCGTACCACGGCGCGAGATCCCTGCAGCGGATCGGCCAGTCGACGCCGTGTCCATCGGTCGCGTTCGCGGCGAAATCGAGGTCGCTCCACCGCCACGAGGCGCGCCCCCAGAGCAGGCTTCGCCCGCCGAGGTGATAGCCGCGGATCCAGCGAAACTCCTGCGGGCCGTCGGTGATGTACGGATGCTCGCGATCGCTGACGAAGAAATGTCGCGTCGTCTCGCCGAACGCGTAGTTCTTGCTCTGGATCGGATACTCGCGCGCATAGAGCTCGCGCTCACCGCGGCCGCGATGCGGAATGTCCCACGGCTGCAGCGACTCCGTGACGTAGTCCCTGCCGTGTTCGACCATCCGGCCGCGCTCGACGACGAGGGTGCGAAGCCCCTTCTCGGTCAGCTCCTTCGCTGCCCAGCCGCCGGTGATCCCGGAACCGACGACGATCGCGTCGTAGCTGGCGTCGGCCATCTCAGACCGCCCAGCTCCGCGCGGCGCGCGCGAGCGGGATGCACCCTTCGTAGCGACCGGGCACCGGCTCGTAGCGCAGCTCCTTCGTCGCCCCGGGCTCGGACGTGTAGTAGCCGAGAAGGGTGAGCTCCTTCAGCGTGCGGAACCACGGTGTCGGCTGCGCCTCGCCCGCCGCCGCCTCGGCCGTCAGGCGGGGCGCGAATGACTCGGCGTCAAGGATGGTGAGCAGCCCCGCCTGCTCGGCGCCGCTGCAGCGGAGGAACGGGCGACCGTGCGCCCGCTCCGCGCGCGCGTCGAGATCCGCGAGCCCCGCAGCGAAACGCTGCCGATCGGGTGCCGCGTAGTACTCGGCCATCATCACGTCGACAAAGCGATGAGCCCCGACCTCGCGCGCGCCCGGCGTATCGGTCGCCGGGATGATGTGCTCGACGATCGTCGCGATCATCTCGCCCTGCGGTGCCGAGAAGGCGCGGGGCTTCCAGCCCGGCGACTCCGCGCGCCAGTCACTGCACCCGCTGAGAATCCCCGCGATCGCCGGCGCGGAGAGCGCGCCGCCGAGCAGGAGCGCGGTGCGCCGGAGCGCCTCGCGACGGTCGATTGGCTGCAGGGGGAGGCTGATCGGGTCCATGAGCAAGCAAAGATAATTGCCTAACGGAGCGCCGCGCGCGCCAGCTCCGGCTTCTTCCACAAGTCGATCGGCTTGGCGATCCCCTCCGGACGGAAAGGAAAGGTGATCTTCTGCCCCAGCCCAGCCGACGCGTACGCGGCGTAGAGCACTTCCTGCACGACGCGCCCCGTCTCCCCGTCGGAGATCGGCGTCTCCTTCCCGCGCACGCAGCGCGCGAAGTGCCGCATCTCCTGCGGGAAGCCGTAGTTCCAGTGCTCCTCGAAGACGGGATACGTCCACCCTTTCGTCGACGCCGCCTTCTCCACCGCGTAGCCGAAGCCGACCTCCGAGTAGGTCGGCAGCGCGTTCCCCATCAGCATGTCGGCGTAGGTCTGCCCCTTGTCGCCGAACACCTCGATGCTGTCGTCCATCCCGCCGGGCCGGTTCCAGCTGTTCTCGACGACGCCCGTCGCGCCCCCTTCGAACTCGATGATCGTGATCGCCTCGTCGTCGCCCTGCGTGCGCCCGCGATGGACCTGCGTCGACAGCTGGGCGTAGACGCTCTTCACCTTCGGTTTCCCGAGGAACCACCAGCAGAAGGCGATGCCGTGGCAGCCCAGGTCCATGAGGGCACCGCCGCCGGACTGCTCGACGTCCCAGAACCAGTCGGAGTGCGGCCCCGAATGCTTCTCCCCCTGCTTGACGAGATGGATGCGCCCGAACGCCCCCTCGTCCGCCATCTGCTTCGCCTTCACGTACTTCGGCGCGAAGAACAGCTCCTCGGCGTAGAGCAGCAGGACGCCAGCGCTGGCGCACGCCTCGATCATCGCATCCGCCTCCTCGAGGGTGACGCAGAGCGGCTTCTCGCAGACGACATGCTTCCCCGCCGCCGCGGCCTCGATGGTGATTTGCGCATGCAGGCGGTTAGGCGCGGTGATCGAGATCATCTCGACGTTCGGATCGCGCAGCATCTCGCGGTAGTCGGTGTACGCGCGGGCAATTCCGTGCTGCTTCGCGAACCGCTCCGCATTCCCCGGCGACGGCGACGCCACCGCGACGACCTCCATCTCGTCCGGCATCATCTTCACCGAGTGCGCGATGCAGTCCGCCTGGAAGCGGGAGCCGATGATGCCGAGTCGTACTTTGGACATGGCGTGATTGAGTTCGTCTCGAGGTCGGGTGTTGGGGGCCAGTCGCCAGGTGTCAGTTGTCAGGCACTGCGCAACGGCCCCGGCGGGACGGAGGAACGGTAGCGTCGTTCCTGGCACCTGGCACCTGGCACCCCGCTGGCACCTGGCACCCCGCTCGCACCTGGCACCCCGCTGGCACCTGACACCCCCTCATCCCCACGCCGGCTGCCCGGGCGTCAGCGGTGTGCACCCTACCCACTTCCCCGGCACCTGGATGTAGCGCAGCGCCTGGGTCATCCCGACCTGCGAGGAGAAGTACGCGCGCTCGGCCAGCTCGCGCATCAGCGGGAACCAGTGCGTATCGG
>DASZNJ010000108.1:0-11969 GCA_035551575.1 Gemmatimonadaceae bacterium | reverse complement strand
GGCCTGATTTTCAGCAAGCGCGGCGACAGGGTCGCCTACACCAGCACGCGGCGCAACGGCTCCGACGGCGACATCTACCTCATGAATCCGCTCGACTCGGCGTCGAGCAGGCTCCTGATGCAGGTCACCGGCGGCAACGGGTGGGGAGTCGAGGACTGGTCGCCCGATGACAGGAAGCTGCTCGTGTCCCAGTACATCTCGGTGAATCAGAGCTCACTCTATCTCGTGGACGCCGCCAGCGGCGAGCGGGAGGAACTGACGGCGGGAGATGGCGACTCGGTCGCGTACGGCGCGGCGCGCTTCAGTCGGGACGGTGCAGGGGTGTACGTCACCACCGACGCGGGCTCGGAATACCAGCGACTCGCCTACCTGGAGCTGAAGACGAAGCGCGTGACGCCGTTGACGGCGGGAATCAACTGGGATGTCGAGGAGTTCGAGCTGTCGGAGGATGGACGGACGATCGCCTTCGTGACGAACGAAGCGGGATCCTCCCGGCTGTATCTGCTCGATACGCGCTCGCGGCGGATTCGTCCGGTCACCGGCGTCCCCACGGGGGTGCTCGGCGGGCTGACGTGGCGGCGCAACGGGCGTGAGGTCGGCTTCAGCATCTCGTCGGCGCGCAGTCCGAGCGATGTCTACTCGGTGAACGCCGACACGTGGAAGCTCACGCGGTGGACGGCGAGCGAACTGGGTGGGCTCGTCGCCAGCCAGCTGGCCGAGCCGGCGCTGGTCAGCTGGAAGAGCTTCGACGGGCGGACGATCACCGGCTACTACTACCGTCCGTCGGCGCGGTTCACCGGCAAGCGGCCGGTGATCATCAGCATCCACGGCGGGCCGGAGGGACAGACACGCCCCGGCTTCCTCGGCCGGAACAACTATTTCCTCAACGAGCTCGGCGTCGCGATCATCTACCCTAACGTTCGCGGGTCGACGGGTTTCGGCAAGTCGTTCGTGAAGCTCGACAACGGGATGCGGCGCGAAGATTCGGTGAAGGACATCGGCGCGCTCCTCGACTGGATCGCGCAGCAACCGGAGCTCGATGCGCAGCGCGTGATGATCACCGGCGGAAGCTATGGGGGATACATGACGCTCGCCGTCGCGACGAACTACAACGACCGGATCTGCTGCTCGCTCGACATCGTCGGCATCTCCAACTTCAACACCTTCCTCAGGAACACCGAGAGCTATCGCCGGGACCTGCGCCGGGTGGAATACGGGGACGAGCGCGATCCGGCGATGCGCGACTTCTTCGAGCGGATCGCGCCGCTCAACAACGCCGGGAGGATCTCCAAGCCCCTGTTCGTGGTGGCCGGCGGGAACGACCCGCGCGTCCCGCGCACCGAAGCCGAGCAGATGGTCGCTCGCGTGAAGCAGAACGGCAGCCCCGTCTGGTACCTGATGGCGAAGGACGAAGGCCACGGCTTCCGCAAGAAGGGCAACGCCGACTACCAGTTCTACGCGACGGTGATGTTCGTCAGGCAGAATCTCCTTGGAGAGGGCGGGCGGGTGACGAGCCGCTGATACCGCCGGCCATCTGGCGGGGCTCGAGACCGTGCCGGCCAGGCCGCTCTTCCGCCGACGGGCCGCGCCACCGCGGCGCCACGCCCTATCTTCAGGCATGACGATCCCCGAGCTCTACCCGGACCTGACTCGACTGCTCGGTGAGTACTTCTCCCTCGAGACCGCACGCAACGGCGCACGGTACCGCGACGCGGTGCTCGTCTTCGTGCTGACCGAGCCGCACTCGACCCTCCTCCAGACCGCGAGCGACGCGAAAGCGATCCTGGCCGTCGATTCCGAGCTCGCCGCGTTCGAGGCTTTCGTGCGGGAGGTAGGGCTCGACTTCGCGACGTTAGGCGAGGGGGTGACGGTCGAGGACTGGCTGGCGGATGTCGTCACGCTCATCTCGGGATCCGTCTAGAAGAGCCGGACGACCGGCCGACCCCTTCCGGGCCCACCGCGGCGCCGGCGGCCGGGTTTCCCGCTGCCCGCCTGACGCGTCCTCTGAGACGGCGGTGACGATCGTCCCGCGCGCGCTCCTCCCATCGACGCGATGCCGCTTTCCAACTGGTTTCGACGCGCCCCGTCCGCGGCGCCCGCAAGGACCGGCTCCGCACGGGCGTGCAGCGACTGCCAGGTCGTCCTCCCCGAGGCGGCGCGCTACTGCTTCATCTGCGGGCAGGAGGTCGCGCCGGCCGCCGCGGCGGAGGCGGCGTTCACCGGGCACGACGACGCGGTCGTCGCGACGGTGCAGGCGCGTCTCGCCCACGCGTTAGGCGATCGCTACCGGATTGGCGGGGTCCTCGGCAAGGGCGGGATGGGAGTCGTCTTCCTCGCCGAGGATCGCGCTGGCGAGGGCCAGGTCGCGATCAAGGTGCTGCGCCCCGAGCTCTCCGCCGACGAGACGGGGGTCGCCCGCTTCCGCCGCGAGGCGGAGATCGCGGCGAGCGTCGAGCACCCGGGGATCATCCCCATCCTCCGCGTCGGCAGCGAGCAGGGACTGCACTACTTTGTGATGCGCTACGTCGACGGCTGCTCGCTCGACGCGCTGCTCGCCGAGCGGAAGGCCGGGCAGCGTCCGCTGCCGGTCGCCGCGGTCGCGCGCATCCTCGGCGAAGCGGCGGCGACGCTGGCCTACGCGCACCGGCGGGGAATCGTCCATCGCGACGTGAAGCCGGCGAACATCATGCTCGATGAGGAGGGCCGGGTGCTGCTCACCGACTTCGGGATCTCGAAGGCCGCGGCGACGAGCACCGGCGCGACGACAGCCGCCGCGCTCACCGAGTTCGGCACCGTGCTCGGGACGCCGCGCTACCTCGCGCCGGAGCAGGCGCTGAGCCGGACGGTGGATGGGCGCGCGGACCAGTACGCGCTGGCGATCGTCGGCTACGAGATGCTGACCGGGTCGGTGCCCTTCGACGACGAGACGCCGCACGGGATCATCCATCGCCACGTCAACGAGCTGCCGCCGCGGGTGGACACGCTGCGCCCGGAGGTGCCCGAGCACATCACCGCGGCGATCGCCCGGGCGCTGCTCAAGGCGCCGTCGCATCGCTTCGCGACGATGGACGACTTCGCGCGCGCGCTGGACCCCAACGCCGATCGTGCGGCGCGCCGCTGGCGAATGGCGCGTCGCGCGGCGGCGGCGCTGCTGCTGGCTGGGGTGCTCGCCGCGGCGGCGTGGATGAGCGGCGCCGGGCGCTGACCCGGCGCGACCGTCAGGCGGTCAGCTGCGAGGCGAGCTGGCGCAGCGCCGCCGCGGCCTGGAGCGCCTCCTCGCTCGGTGTCGCGCCTCCCTGGATCGCGGCGATCAGCTGGTCGTCGCGCGCGTAGAGGTCGGGACCGAAGTGCAGCTCCTGGTCGGTCAGGTAGGTCGTGAAGTAGACGATGAAGACGGGGATCTTCTCCTTGATCCGCACCGTCTTGTTGTTCGGCTCATTGTTCATCGCCGACTCGACCGAGTCGGCGGACCAGCCGAGCACCCACTGCGCGAGCCGGGCGGGCTGCTGGACGCGGATGCAGCCGTGGCTGAAGGCGCGGACGTCCCGGTCGAAGAGCCCGCGGGCCGGGGTGTCGTGCAGGTAGATGTTGAAGCTGTTCGGGAAGATGAACTTGACGAGTCCGAGCGAGTTCTTCGGACCGGGCTTCTGGCGGATCGCGGTGCGCGAGCCGTCCTGCCAGTACTCGTAGTCGTTCGCCTCCATGAATCCCGGATCGGCCGCGATCTTCGGCTCCAGCTCCTTCTCCTGGATGTCCGGCGTCACGTTCCAGTAGGGGCGGAAGACGACGTACTCCATCATGTCGGAGAAGGTCGGGGTGTTCTTGTCCTTGTATTCGGCGCCGACGATGACCTTCATCTCGAGCGCGAGCTCGTTGTCCTGGTAGGCTTCGAAGCGGAATGCGGGGACGTTGACGAGGATGTAGCGGCTGCCCAACGTGCGGGGGAGCCAGCGATAGCGCTCGAGGTTGGCGGCGATCTGCCCGAGCCGGTAGTCGGCCGGGATGTTCAAGGCCTCGATGGTCCCGGGACCGAGCACGCTGTCGACGACGATGCCGTGCGTCGCCTGGAAATGGGCGACCGCGCCGGCGAGTCCGTCGTCGTAGAGGACGCCGTCAGGCATGAGCGAGTCGGGCGGGGTCGGGACGACCGGCCGGGGAACGCCGGAGTCGAGCAGCCCCTCGACGCGGAGTCGGTCGTAGAGCGCATTGAGGCGCGCGGGGGAATCGACCTCGCCAGGCTTGATCGACTTGCCCTTCGGGACCGCGTTCCAGCCGCCGGCCTTCACGATCGCGCGAAAGCGCTGCAGCTCGTGGCGGAGCGCGGCGTAGTCCTGTTCCTGCGGTCGCAGCTGGGCGATCGCCTTGACGAGGTCGGCGGAGCGGATGACGTCGACGAGGGCGCTGTCGACGTCTTCCTCGCGCGGATCGATGTGCCAGTCCTGCGACATCTGGCGCGGGTCGACCTGGCCGGTGAGGTAGTCGCCGCCGAGCGCGGCATAGGCGGCGGTGAGGATGACGTCGGCGTTGGCGAGGGTGGCGGCGGTCGGGGCGCGCTTCGCGCGCGCTTCGGCGAGCGCCCTGCCTAACGCGGAGAGGGGATAGGAACTGAGCTCGAGGGCGTCGCTGTCGGCGGCGGCGATCGCCTGCAGGAGCGCGGCGGTGCGCTCGCCGCGGACGCCGCCGGCATCGAGCCAGAGCGGGCTGTTGGCGTACTTGCCGTAGAGCTCCGCGGTGCGCTTCCACGCGCTCTTCGCGAGCGGGGACGGCGCCCTGGCCTCGAGCCGCTTCGCGATCGCGGCGCGGATGGAATCAGCGGGGACGCCGCGAACGCTGGTCACGGACTCGGGGCGCCAGCTCTTGTCGACGGGAGGAAGGACAAGCCCGCGGTGGCGAGCGACCTTCGGCTCGTGCGACTTGCACGCGGTCAGCGCGGTCAGGCAGAGGAAGAGCGCGCCGGCGAGCGGGCGCGCGATAGTGGCAGTCATGTTCGAAACGGTCATCCAGTAAAAACGGGCTCGAGGAGGGCAGCCCGCGGGAACGAGCTACGACAAGGGAGCGCAACGGTGCATGGCGAGAGTCGGGCCAGCGGGACCAACCGTTCCTACCCCGCTGCGGCCGGTGGGGGCCATGGGGTACTGCTCAGCCGCGCGCCGTCAGCTGTCAGCAGAAGCGGCCGCTGCGAAGGGCGCCTCCGGAAGGCGGGCGAGGGGGAACTTTTCATGCGTTCCGGGCTTCAACAACCATGACCAACAGACACGGGATCGGGGCGATCGCGGCCGCGCTCGTCATCGCGGCGCTCTGCGGGACGACCAGAGACCTTGGCGCACAGGGTTCGACGAGCCAGGGGAAGCAGAAGCCGGCGGCGGCGCCGACCGCATTCGTGAAGCCGAGCGAGGCGGTGCTCAGGCAGAAGCTGACCGCGGAGCAGTACGCGGTCACGCAGCGCGACGCGACGGAGCGGCCGTTCCGGAACGCGTACTGGAACAACCACGAGGCGGGGATCTACGTCGACGTCGTCTCGGGCGAGGTGCTGTTCAGCTCACTCGACAAGTTCGACTCCGGGACCGGGTGGCCGAGCTTCACGAGGCCGCTCGAGCCGGGGAACATCAGGACAGGATCGGATCGCACGCTCGGGATGGAACGCACCGAGGTCCGCTCCAGGGCGGCGAACTCGCACCTCGGGCACGTCTTTGCGGACGGGCCGGCGCCGACGGGGCTGCGCTACTGCATGAACTCCGCGGCGATGCGCTTCATTCCCGTCGCGCAGCTCGAGGCCGAGGGGTACGGGAAGTACGCGGCGCTGTTCAAGGGCGGGGCGAAGAAGTAGAGCTGCCTGACGGGCGACGAACTGCAGGGGGTCAGGTGTCAGGTGTCAGGCACAGCGAGAGGACCCGGCGCTTCAGGCGGTTGCTGACCCCTGAGCCCTGACACCCTCTCGGCCCCTGACACCCCTGCCCTTACCAGCGCGGGTCGTTCCCGAGCAGGACCTCGATCTCCGACACCGGGACGGGACGCGAGAAGAAGTAGCCCTGCGCCGAGGAGCAGCCCATCTCGCGGAGCGTCGCCAGCTGGCTCTCGTTCTCCACTCCCTCGGCGATGGCGACGACGCCGATGTTCATCGCCAGGTCGCGCACCGTGTTGACGAGCTGCCGGTAGAGCGGGCCGCTCTCCATCTGCATGACGAAGCTGCGATCGATCTTGATGCCGTCGAGTGGCAGCTGGTGCAGGTAGCCGAGCGAGGAGTAGCCGGTGCCGAAGTCGTCGAGGTAGATCTGGATCCCCAGCGCGCGCAGCTCGCTGAGCAGCTCCCGGGTGCGTGCCGGCTCGGCGATCGCGAAGCTCTCGGTGATCTCGAGCTTGAGGGTATGCGGGTCGAGGCCGGCGGCGGCAACGGTGGCGGCGACGATGCCGACGAAGTTCGGCTGCGCGAACTGGCGCGGCGAGAGATTGACGCTGATCGCGAGCGGAGCGGTGCGCGGGAAGCGCTGCTGCCAGCGCACCATGTCGGCGCAGGCGCGGGCGAGCACCCACTGGCCGATCGGCACGATCAACCCCGTCTCCTCGGCGAGGGGAATGAAGTCGAGGGGGGGGATCAGCCCGCGCTGCGGGTGCCGCCAGCGGAGCAGCGCTTCGAGCTCGGTAATGCGTCCCGACTGGAGCGTCACCAGCGGCTGGTAGTAGAGCTCGAACTCGGAGCGCTCGACGGCGTGGCGGAGATCGGTTTCCATCCGCAACCGGGCGAGCGCGCGCGCGTGCATCGCGCTGTCGAACATCTCGTGGCGGTTGCGTCCCGCGTGCTTGGCCCGGGACATCGCGATCCCCGCTTCCTGGAGCATCTTCGCCGGGGTCGTCAGCCCCGACGAGCTGAGCACGATCCCGATGCTCGCCGAGGTGTAGACCTCTCCGTCGCTCGTCTCGATCGGCGCGGCGATCGCCTGCTGCATGCGCTCGGCGACGCGGCTGCCGTCGCTGTCATCGGAAAGGCTCTCGAGGAGGATCGCGAACTCGTCGCCACCGCTGCGGGCAATCATGTCCTCGCCGCGGACGCAGGACTCGAGGCGACGGGCGACCACGGTCAGCACTTCGTTGCCGGCATCGCGCCCGAGGCTGTTGTTGATCGACTGGAAGCGATCGAGATCGAGCGCGAGGACGGCGAAGCGGAAGTCCTTGTGGCGGCGGCCGCGCTCGATGGCGTGGGCGAGACGGTCGAGGAAGAGCGTGCTGTTCGGAACCCCGGTCAGCGGGTCGCGAAGTGCCCGCTCCTGCAACTCCTCTTCGGCGATCAGGTGATCGGAGAGGTCCTGGTGAAGCTCGAGATCGATCGCGAGGAGGGCGGCGACGTCGCGGAGCAGGGCCTCATCGGCCTTGCTCCACGGATGCGGCTCGTCGAGGACGACGAGAAGGGTGCCGACCGCGGCCTGTCCCCCCGCGCGCGGCACGGACGGATCCTCGCTGCGGATGAGGGGAACCGCCGCATAGGCGGCGCCGCCGATGTCGCCAGCCGACTTGGCGAAGGAGCTCCCATCCGAGTCGTTCGCGTGGACGTCCGAGCAGAACGACATGTAGGCGTCGCTCGACGGTGGAAGCACGAAGAGCTGGATCGCAGGCTCGTTCGCGGCTGGGGCGGTCGATCGCTTCTGACGACTGTCGCCCTGGTCGGGGCAGCGGCCGATCGCGGCGGCGATGAGCCGGGTCGCGTGCTCGAGGGACGCTTCCCAGAGGGCCCCAGCCTCTCGCGGGACGCCCCGGGCACCGCCGCCCTTGGCGCTGTCGAGAAGCTGGGTTGGCGGTTTGGAAGGCATCGTCCTTGGACGAGCGATCCGGCCCGGACGCCACGAAAAAGTGCCTTACGGCACCAAAACAGACCGCCGCTAGGCCTTCCAGCTCAGGGCGAGCAGGGCCTCGGGGGAGAGCTCACGCCAGTTATCGGGAAAGTTTCGGACTCGCCTGATGACACCCTCGGTCTCGAAGACGAGAGTATTGCCGCCGCGACGGTCGTACGAAGCGGGTGGGAGCTCGTAGACGCGCCACCGCTCATGCTCGAGGTTGATCACCAGGGCGTTGCCGGCCCCGGTCGCATTGGTCGTCATCTGGCGCCCGTCAGCGGGCGATTGCTGGAGATACGCGAAACACGTCGTGTTCCCCGCAAGAGCGCGGCCACGCGTTTCGAGCGGCGATCAGTCCACCCCGTCGGTCGAACGGGGCCAGTCCTGCGTCGCGTGGAGTGTCGGGGAGCTCGGGCATGATCGGCGCGGCCGCTGCCTAACGGTCGCGGCGGAGGGTGAGGGTGAAGGCCGATCCCGCGCCCTCGGTGCTCTCGACGGTGAGCGAGCCTCCCATCGCCGCCGCCAGGCCGCGCGAGATGGAGAGCCCGAGCCCGGCGCCGGAGCGGGGGTTGTTCAGCGAGCGGCCGAGCTGCGTGAAGGGGAAGAAGATCGCATCGAGCTTGTCCGCGGGGATGCCGACCCCGGTGTCGGCGACGCGGATGCGCACCTGCTCGTCGTCGCCCGCGGCGGAGAGGACGATGCGGCCGCCGGCGGGGGTCGCCTTGATCGCGTTGGCGAGCAGGTTCGCGCCGATCTGCACGATGCGAGCGCGATCGCCACGCACGCGCAGCGCCGGGTCGCACGGCTCGTAGAGGAAGCGCACACCCTTGAGTGCGACCTCGGGAAAGACCATCGCCTCGAGCGAGCGCAGCGTCTCGTCGATCGCGACGGGCTCGTCCTCGACCTCGAGGTGCCCCGCCTCGACGCGCGCGAAGGAGAGCACGTCCTCGATGAGGAGGAGCAGGTGCTGCTGGTTGCGGCGGATCCTGTCCAGGTCGGCGCGCTGCGCGTCGTTGATCGGACCGCGCAGCCCCATGTCGAGGAGGTCGACGTAGCCGCCGATGCCGTTCAACGGCGTTCGCAGCTCGTGGCTCATCGCGGCGAGGAAATCGCCCTTCGCGCGGTTCGCCGCCTCGGCCTCGGCGCGGGCGCGCCGCTCCTCGTCGTAAAGCCGCGCGCGCTCGAGCGCCTGGCCGCACTGCTGCGCGAGCACATCGAGAAACGCGATGTCCTCGACGGAAAAGGCGTCGCGATCCCCGGCCCAGCTGAAGCCGAGCGCGCCGATGATCGCGTCGTTGCCGCGGAGCGGCAGCGCCGCCATCGCCCCGGCCCCGTTCTCGGCGCGGAGATCGGCGAGGTGCGGATAGCGCACGGCGCGCGCAGCGGCGGAGGAGAGGAAGATGGGCGCGCCGGCGCGCACCGCGTCGCAGAGGGGGAACGTGGTCTCGAGCGGAATGGAGCGGTAGCGCTCGAGCAGCGCGGGGGAGTAGCCGGCGGCCCCGACGATCTCGAGCACCTTCTGATTCGCGTCGAGCAGGGCGAGGAAGAACCGCGTGGCGCCGAGCGCGGGGAGTGCGGAGCGGACGATCACCGCGGCGACGTCGGCGGGAGTGAGCGCGCCGGAGAGCTCGGCGGTGCCGCGCTGCAGCGCGGCAAGGCGGCCGACGGTGCGTTCGGCGACCTCACGCGCCGCGCGCTCGGCATCGACCGCATCGCGGAGCGCAAGCTCGGCGGTCATGCGCGCCGTGATGTCGACGTGGGTGAGGACAACGTGCGTGACGGTCCCGCCGGCGTCGCGGATCGCGTAGAAGTGGGCCTCGGTCCAGACGGTCCGTCCCTTTCCGGTGGACGCCGCCTCCGACATGTCGTAGCGAACCGGCGGCGTGTTCACCGCTTCGCCGGCGAAGGCGCGGCGGATGACGGGAATGATCCCCTGCTTCTCGAGCTGCGGATCGGTGAGGACGCTGTAGCCGGGCGGGACGTCCTCGAGGCGCGCCCCCCACAGCTCGGTGAACGCGGTGTTGAGGGCGATGACGCGGCCGCCCGCGTCATAGAGCACGCTGCTGAACGGGGACTGGTCGAACAGCGCCCGGGCGAGGTCGGTGGCGCTGCTGCCTAACGATGGCGCGGCGCGGTCGGGGGCCGAGGTCACGCCCGGGGGATGCGGAGCTCGAAGACCGAGCCTTCGCCCGGGGCGCTGCGAACGGTGAGGTCACCACCCATCGCCCGGGCCAGCTCGCGACTGATGGCGAGGCCAAGGCCGGTGCCATCCTGGCCGGTCGCGGTCCCGCCGCTGGTCGAGCGACCGAGCTGCACGAAAGGCTCGAAGATCACATCGAAGCGATCGGCGGGGATCCCGATGCCGGTGTCGGCGACGAGGATCGTCACCGCGTCGTCGAGCGCGAGCGCGGAGACGCGCACATGCCCGCCGGCCGGGGTGAACTTGATAGCGTTGGAGAGGAGATTGAGCATGATCTGCTGCAGCTTGTCGGGATCGGCGCGGGCCGAGAGCTCCGGAGGCACGGGCACGCACTCGTAGGTCAGGGACTTGGCGGCGAGCTGGGGGGCAACGAGCGGCTCGAGCCCGCAGACGCAATCGGCGATCTTCACCACGGTGATGTGGTAGCCGACCTGCCCCGCCTCGAGCTTGGCGAAGTTGAGCACGTCGTTGATGAGGCCGAGCAGGTGGCGCTGGCTGCGCTGGATGCGCTCGAGCGCCTCGTCCTGCGCGGGGTTCACGGGTCCGTGGACGCCGATCTGGAGGAGCTGGGCGTAGCCCCCGATCGCGTTGAGCGGGGTGCGCAGCTCGTGGCTCATGTGCGCGAGGAACTGACCCTTCGCGCGATTGGCCTCCTCGGCGGCGCGACGCTGCTGCTCGGCGAGGGCGGTCTTCTCTGCGAGCCCGGCGTTCGCCTCCTGCAGCTCCTCGTTGATGACCTCGAGCTCCTCGCGTGCCTGCTCGACCTGCTCGCGGGCACGGAGTGCTTCCTCGTAGAGGCGCGCCTTGCCGATCGCGGTCCCGGCGCGGCGCGCGAGCTCCTGCGCGAGGGTGACGTCGGCGTCGCTGTAGCGACGGCCGCTCTCGGCGGAGACGAGCGTCATGACGCCGATGACTTCGCCGCGCGAGAAGATCGGGACGTAGATCACGCCCCTGATCGCGAGCTCGCGAGTGATGCGCAGGTGCTCTTCGTCACGGGCGCCGGCGACCAGCATCTCGTCGGTGACGTCGGCGTACAGCTCGGGCTTCCCCGTGCGGAGCACGTTGCCGAGGCCGATCGGCTCGGAGAGCCTGGCCGGATAGCGCTTGTTCAACTCACGCGCCCACGCGACCTTGGCCGGATCGACATGGGCGACGGCGATCCGCCTGACGCGATCGGGACCGTCGGCGAGATCGACCGCGCACCAGTCGGCGAGGCGGGGAACGATGAGGTCAGCGACCGACTGTACCGTCTTCACGTAGTCGAGCGAAGACGAGAGGATCTCGCTCGCGCGCGTGAGATAGTGCAGCGTCTCCTCCGCGCGCTTCCTGTCGGTCGTGTCCTTCCAGAGCGTGGCGACCCCGCCGTCAGGCAGTGGATAGCAGCGGATCTCCGCCCAGGTGCCGGCGGGCCGATACAGCTCTTCGAAGACGACCGGGGTCTGCGTCTCGCGGGCGTGCCGCATCTGCCGCTCGAAGCTGGTTCCGACGATGTCCGGATAGACATCCCAGAGGACCTTGCCGACGAGCGAGGGGCCGCCGCGCCCGGCGCGCGAGAACACCTTTGCCGCGGCGTCGTTCACGTAGCGGAAGCGCCAGTCCGCATCGTGGACGACGAAAGGATCGGCAATCGCGGCGAGCACGCCACTCACGAAGCGCTCGGCGGATTGCAGCTGCTCGTTCACGCGCTGGAGCTCTTCGTTGGCGGACTGCAGCTCCTCGGCCTGCTGCTCGAGCTCCGCCTGCTGGGCTTCCATCTCGGAGGCCTGGTCCTGCAGCTGCTGCGCCTGCATCTCCATCTCGAGGGTCTGCTGGGCGAGCCGGTCGCGCGCCTCGAGTGCCTCGCGGAGGAGAGTGGCGATGTCGCGTTCAGTCACTGGAAGTCGGCGAGTGTCATACCGGACCGGGGAGAGGCAAAGTGTCGCCCGACCGGCGGCCGCGCCATA
>DASZNJ010000107.1:0-7055 GCA_035551575.1 Gemmatimonadaceae bacterium | reverse complement strand
GCTCCTCCTTGCGCTTCAGCGCCCGCCGCGTCTCGGCCGGGGTGTAGCCGGCGTAGACCGGCACCGTCGGCTGCTCGTCGGTGAAGAGGATCCAGTCGCGCGTCTTCTTCGGCAGCGAGCGCCACGGGACGTCGACGTCGTGGCCGAGGGTGGTGAGGATGTCGCGCAGGTTCTGTCCCTGCCACGCGGTGGGCCACGCGGCCACCGCGCGCTCGCGAATGGTCAGCGAGTCGTCGGGGACCATCGACTTCTCCGTCACCTCGTAGACGCGGCCGAGCCCGTGGCACCGTGGGCACGCGCCCTCGGGGGTGTTCGGCGAGAACCCCTCGGCGTAGATGATCGACTGCCCGCGCGGATAGTGCCCGGCGCGCGAGTAGAGCATCCGCAGCAGGTTCGCGATGGTCGTGACGCTGCCGACCGATGAGCGCGACGTCGGCGACCCACGCTGCTGCTGAAGCGCGACGGCGGGCGGCAATCCCTCGATCTCGTCGACCTCGGGAATCCCCATCTGGTCGAACAGCCGGCGGGCGTACGGCGCCACCGACTCCAGGTACCGCCGCTGCGCCTCGGCGTACAACGTCCCGAAGGCGAGCGAGGATTTTCCGGACCCCGACACCCCGGTGAACACGACGAGCGCGTCGCGCGGGATCTCGAGGTTGACGTCCTTGAGGTTGTGCTCCCGCGCGCCACGCACGCGGATGAACCCGTTGAAGTGCCTGGTGGCGCGCCCGTTCCCCGCGCGCTCGACTGTCGTAGCCATGCCAGCGGATTAAGCGATAACCGCGCCAACAAGGGGTCAGGTGTCAGGGGTCAGGGCTACACGGGGCAGTTGCTGACAGCTGACACCTGACCCCTTCTTTCGTCAGCTAATGGCTAATGGCTAACGGCTGTAGTCGAGTATCAGCTCCCCCCGCTTCGCGTTCAGCGTGAACGCACGCGTGCCGATCGTCGTCGCGGCCATCGTGCCGCCTAACGGCCAGACGCCGTCGCGCTGGACGAGCCAGAGGCCGCCGGGATAGGCGAGGGTCGGAATCCGCTCGCCGGGCGCGCTCTTGCCGATGCGGCCGCTCTTGCGCAGCAGCATCGTTCCCGCGCCCGGGTCGAAGGTCGGTGCGAGCTGGCCGAGGAGGTCGAGGCCGACGCGGGCGCGATGCGGCTGGCCGGTCGCGGCGAAGCTCGTCGGGACGTTGGTCAGCGTGAACGGGCCGACGTCCACCGCGAGCGCGACGCCGCCGATGTTGCGCCAGTCGTTGTCGAAGGTCGCGGCGAACCGCTTCACCGACTTGCGCCGGAGCCAGGCGGTGTCGAGAGTCATCCCCTGCACCCGCGGGTCGATCGTCGCCTTCAGGGTGTCCCCCGCGATGACGATCGCCACTTCCCCGAGCGAGCCACTGTCCCCCGCCGAGAGCGGCACCGCCGCCGAGTCCGGGCCGCTGATCGACGGCTCGTTCCGCCCGAGCCACTCGGCGCGCGCACGCTGCGCGTAGGGGAGGGGCGAGCCTGGAAGGGCGGACAGCGCCTTGTAGTCGCCGAGCCGCGCGTATACCGGCGCGAGGTAGGTACCCACGGTCTTCGGATCGCCGCCGAAGAAGCGCGCTTCCTCCATCAGCACCGCACCGATGCGCAGCGCGCCGCGCGCGGCGAGATAGCGCCCGAGAGCGAGCCGCGCGCCGGGATCGCGCGGGGCGCGACGGACCGCGTAGTAGTAGAGCGTCTCGGCGGCGAAGACGCGACCGCGCCTGAGCAGGGAGTCGGCGCGCGCGACATAGCGCTGTGCCTCCGCGGGGCGCGGGGCGAGGGAGACTGCGGCCGCCATCGCGGCGGCGAGCGCCAGGCAGCGGACGAGCGAACGGTTCTTCCAGCGATTCATCACGACGGCGGCGAAGGTACGGGCAGCCCGGGCTGGTGATGCCGGACCCCGCCGTCAGGCACCCCTAGCGCGATTTCCGCGGCGGGCTGATGGCGGCGAGCAGGTCCGCATCCGGGTCGAGGATCACGCGCGCCGGCGGCGCGTCGAGATCGATCGGGACGACGATCCGGGAATCCTGCTGCGCCGGCACCTCCACCGTCGCCCGCCGGATCGACCCGTTCTTCCGTACCAGCTCGACCACCAGTGGCAGGCGAAAGTTCCCGAATCGCCGCCCCTGGGCTATCTGCAGATAGACGCGCTGGTCCCGCGGATCATAACTCCAGCGGGTATCGAGCTCGGGGTACCCCGGGCGCCGCAGCCACTGGTCGAAGAACCAGCCGAGCTCCCGCCCCGACGCACCCTCGAGCGCGCGCCGCAGGTCGTCGCTGGTCGCGTTCCCGTCGCGATGTCCCGCGTAGTACCCGCGCACCCCGCGGAAGAACACGGAGTCGCCGAGCAGCCGCCGCGCCATGTGCAGGACGTACCCTCCCTTCTCGTAGCTGTTCGAGTTGAGGAGTGACATCAGGTTCGTGGCCGCGGTGTCGATGACCGGGCGGCGGGCGACGACCATGCTGTCGGCGAGCAGCCGGGCGCGGATCCCCCGCAGGTGCGCGACGAGGGTGTCGCGCCCGCGCGAGCGCTCTGCCCAGAGCTCGGCGAAGTAGGTCGCGAAGCCCTCGGAGAGCCAGAGGTGCGGCCACTCGCTCTCCGTCACCGCGTCGCCGAACCACTGGTGCGCGGTCTCGTGGGCGATGATCGACGGGCCGATCGTCCCGCTCCGGAAGAGCGCATCAGCGTAGAAGATCGCGGTCGCGTTCTCCATCCCGCCGAAGCGGGTCGTCGACTGCAGGTGGGCGAGCTTCTCATAGGGGAATGGCCCGACCAGCGACGAGTAGAATGCGACGATCCCTTCCGCTTCCCGGAACGCGGCCGGGATCCCCGGCTTCGCGTCCTTCGCCAGGTAGAGCGTCTGCTCGAGGCACCCGCCCTCCTGCCTCGGGAGGCACGTCGTCGAGGCGAGCGGCTCGGCACGCAGAGGCGCCGCCGCGAGCACCATCAGGTACGGCGCGATCGGATGGCGCTCCTCCCACCGCCAGATCGTCCGCCACGGGCGCGCCGCGCTCCGTGCGCTGTCGGTGCGCGCGCCATTGGCGACGACGGTCAGCTCGGTGGGTGCATCGATGGTCCACGACACCGTCGCCTTGTCGCCGGGCCGATCGACCACCGCCAGCCAGTGGCGCGCGCGGTCCGGCCAGTTGTCGCCGAACGCCTGCCAGCGCCCCTCCGGATCGCGCGAGATGATCAGCCCGTCGGCCGGCTCGCCGTGGTAGTACACGGCGACCCGGGCGCTGTCGGCTTCCGCGCCTAACGGTACGAGCACCCCGCCCTCGCGCGCGGCGAAGCTGCTCCGCGCCCCGTCAACCGTCACGCTGTCGACGGGGAGCAGGATGTCGACGGCGAGGCTGCGCGCCTCGGGGCGCGCCTGCACCAGCAGCGTCGACACCCCGCTGATCATCCGCCCGGTGTCGGGAAGCGAGACGGCGAGGTCGTAGTGCACGACGTCGATGCCGACCGCCACCCGCGTTGCGGCCGGCCGGTCCACCCCCTGCGCGCCGAGCGCGCCGGCGGCGAGGGCGAGCAGCGCCGCGGGCGGCACGGCGCACCGGTGGAGCTGCCTCCTCATTGGCCGAGGTCGTAGACGACCAGCCGCGCCGGCTGGCCGGGAACCTTCCCCGGAGCGTTAGGCACGAGCGCGGCGACGAACCGTCCCTTCGCCGTCGCGACGAGGGCGGTCCCCGGGCCGACGACGCGCTTCCTTCCCCGCTCGCTGACGACCACCCACCCGTCGCCGCTCTCGATCGCCCGCGCCCCCGCCGCGATGGTGTGGCGCGACGTGAAGTCGATCGGGATGCTGACGTCGAGGGTCGGGCCCTCGGTCCAGTCGACCGTCGCCGGCGCGTCGCTGTCGCTGGCCACAGGGTGCCCGCGAAGGTCAACCGCGAGCCAGCGCGGCGACGGCTCGGCGTCGCCGGCGCGCCCAGGGTTCGTGCCGACGAGCAGCGCGTCGCCGCCCGCGCTCCAGCCGACGCGCCATCCGCCGGCCATCGGCAGCACGACCGCGCTCCGGCTGCTGTCCACCGTCGCGACGCCGAGGTCGTAGACCGCGGGCTGGGCGAGGCCGTACGCAGTCGACATCCCGCTGCTCGGGAACGCCGCCTTCTTCACCGAGTCGGCGCTGAGCGCGGTGCGCCGGGCGAGCGCCGTCCACTCGGCGGCGGGAATCTCCGGCCGCTCCCGCCCCATCACCAGGAAGGCGAGTCCCACCGCGAGCCGCCGCCAGTCCGCCGAGGGCTGGACGTCCCAGACGCTGTCGCGCTGGATCAATACTCCGCTTCCCTCGTCGGCGAAGACGAAACCGTCAGGGAGCGGCTCCGCCTCGACGCCCGTCGGGTCCTCGACGACGAGGATCGCCCGACGCTCCGGGGCAACCGCCCATCGCACCGTCGCCGCCATCCCGTGCGTCCCCCCGTTCACCGGTACCACGATCGTGACACCGGCCGAGTCGGCGCGCAGCTTGTCGCTCACGACCGCGGCGTCGCGCTTCACGGCTGTGAAGGCATCGACGATGAGGCGAGGAAGCGTGCTGTCGCGTGAGGCGGCGACGCGAACACGGAACGCGGGCGCCGCCTTTCCCTCGCTCGGACGGACGTATGCCTGCCATCCCGCGCGCGCGAGCGAGTCGCGCAGCCGCATCGCGTTCGCGCTGTCGGAGAAGGCGCCGAGCTGCACGGCGAACACCTCGACCGGCGTCGCGTCGGCGGCGGCCGCCGGCGGCGGCGCCGCGCTGCCGGCGATGCCGGTGCTGTCCGAGGGCGAGCGCTCGCTCACCGTGCACGCGCCGAGCGTGACGGCGGCGATCGCGAGGAGCGCCAACAGGCGAGGCATTCCGCGGGCGGGATTCAGCGGTGCACCCGGTAGATGTTCCCGGCGTTGTCATCGGAGATCAGCACCGAGCCGTCGCGGTTCACCAGCACGTCGGCGGGGCGTCCCCACCGACGGCCGCCCGCGTCCTGCCACCCACGCACGAAGTCCTCGTACGACACCGGCCGCCCGTCGCTGATCCGGACACGGACGACCTTCGCTCCCGTCGGCACCGTCCGGTTCCACGAGCCGTGGAAGGCGACGAGCGCGTCGCCGCGGTATTCCGGGCGCAGCTGCGCCGCCTTCGCCAGGAAGGCGATCCCTAACGGTGCGGAGTGTGCCTGCATCATCAGCGCGGGGGGAATCGTCGTGTCGCAGCGCCCGGGCACGCTGTACTCGGGGTTCGGCTGCCTGTTGCCCCAGCAGTAGGGCCAGCCGAAGTCGCCGCCGTCCTGGAGGATGTCGATCTCCTCGGGCGGAACGTCGTCGCCGAGGTTGTCGCGTTCGTGCGTCGTCACCCAGATCTTCTGCGTCGACGGGTTCACCGCAAGGCCGACCGCGTTGCGGAGGCCGATCGAGTACGGGCGCGTCCCCCCTGTCGCCGGGTCCACCTGGAGCACCGACGCGCGCCGCGGGGTGTCCCCCTCGCAGATGTTGCACCGCGACCCGACCGAGACGTACAGCATGCTGTCCGGACCGACGATCACGGTCCGCGTCGAATGCCCGGAGTTCCCCGGATACGTCGTGATCTCGGTGCCCGCTCCCGCGGGCCGGCCATCGGCACCGATCGCGAAGCGCGTCAGCCGGTTCGTCTCGGCGACGTAGAACGCGCCGCGGAAGAACGCCATCCCGTGCGGCTCGTTGAGCCCGCTCAGCACCGTCGTCACGTCCTCGGCGGCCCCGTCGCCGTTGGTGTCGGCGAGGCGGACGACCTGCCCCGCGCCCGGGCGCGATGCATAGACCGCCCCGTCCGGACCGAGCACCATGAAGCGGACGCCTCCCAGGTTGCGGGCGAAGTAGTCCACCTCGAGCCCCTCCGGCGCCTCGAGCTTTCCTCCGAGCGTCGGGTGCAGCGCGAACTGCGGGGCGAGCGCGGTATCGCGGCGAACCTCGTCGCCCAGCGCGGCGCGCTGCTGCGCGGGACTCTGCTGCGACTGGCAGGCGACGAGCGCCACGACCATCGCCACGAACACGGACCGGCGCATCCTTCCCTCCGTGATATGCCTCGACATAGGCCCTGACCCCTGACCCCTGACCCCTGACCCCTTCCTGCCTAACGGCCGAACAGCCGGCCGAAGACGCTTCCCCCCTCGCCCCGCGCCGCGGCGGCCAGCGCCCCGGCGAACTCCGGCGCCGTCGAGTAGCGGTTGGCGACGTCGCGGGCCATCCCCTTGTTCAGCACACCCTCGACCGCGTCGCTGAAGTTGAGGTCGGGGCGCATCTGCCGGATCGGCGTCGGTTCGTTGCGCAGCCGGTTGATCATCATCTCCTGCTGGGTGCGGCCGGCGAAGGGCAGCTTTCCCGTCAGCATCTCGTAGGTCATCAACGCCAGCGAGTAGACATCGGTTCGCCCGTCGAGCGGCTTGCCGCGCAGCTGCTCCGGGCTCATGAACTCCGGAGTCCCGAGCACGATCCCGGTCGCGGTCAGCTTCGCCAGCTCCGGCGAGGCCTTCCGCTCCTTCGCCAGCCCGAAGTCCATCACCACCGCGCGCGACTCCCCGTTCTTCCCCTGCGTGATCATCACGTTCTCCGGCTTCAGGTCGCGGTGGACGATCTGCAGCTCGTGCGCACGCTCGAGCCCCGCCGAGATGTCGTTCACCCAGCGCACGACCTCGTCGAGCGGGAGCTGGCCGGAACGGTGCGTCCGGTCGGCGAGGATCTCCCCCTCGATGTACGGCATGACGATGTACACCAGCCGATCCGGCGTCTCGCCGAGGCGGATGATATGGCAGATGTTCGCGTGCTCGAGGCGGCCGCCGAGCTCCGCTTCGCGGCGCAGCCGCGCCATCGCGTTCTCGTCCTTCGACAGCGCCGGCGAGAGGATCTTGATCGCGCAGCGCGCGTTGCCGTCGGCCATGTCCTCGGCCAGGTAGACGTACGACATCCCCCCCTCGCCGAGCTTCTTGATGATCCTGTAGCGCCCCTCGAGGGTCTTCCCGATCATCTCGGCGAATCCATCGTCAGGCGCGGCCGGGGCAGGCGGCGCCGGCGCGCCGCGCGCCGC
>DASZNJ010000106.1:0-2819 GCA_035551575.1 Gemmatimonadaceae bacterium | reverse complement strand
CGTCGAAGACAGTGCGCGTCCGCACCGATCCCCGCGCCTCGCCGACGGGCTACCCGTTCAAGGTGGTCGAAGTCGAGGGGATGCCTCGCCAGGACGACAGCCGCGGGCGGAGCTGCGATCTCGGCTACCTGCGCACGGCCTATCGCGCGCCTAACGGCAAGCTCGGCTATCGGTGTCCCGCCGAGCCGGTGGATGCTTACGTCGCCAAGGGCGGGGACGCCGCCGACACCGCCGGGCGCCGCTGCCTGTGCAACGGCCTGGCCGCGAACATCGGGCATCCGCAGCGGCGCGCCGAAGGCGACGAGCTCCCCCTGATCACGAGCGGCGACGACCTCAGCGCCGTGCTCGCGCTCGCCGGGAAGGGCCACGGCTACTCGGCGGCCGATGTCATCGACTACCTGCTCGGCGGCGCGTCAGGGATATCCCTGACGGAGGTTCAGCGATTCACCTGATAGGCGCTCGATCGCGAAGCTGTAGCATTCGCCCCAGCACGTAGTGCACGCCGGTCCCCTTGCGTCCCTCCCCCCTTTCATTGCGCGGGCCATGAAGAAAACGATCGCAATACGCTCCCTGCTGGTGGGCGCGGCGTCAGCTCTCGCCGCGGTCTCACTGTTCTACTCGTGCGCGGTGCCGAAGACCGCGAACCTCGCGGCGGGTGATGCCGCCGGAAAAGTGTACGTCCCGCCCGGATCGTACGACCAGTATTACGCTTTCCTCTCGGGAGGCTACAACGGCCAGATCGGCGTGTACGGGCTTCCCTCAGGCCGGCTGCTCAAGTTCGTCAGCGTCTTCTCGCAGAACCCGGAGACCGGGTGGGGCTACAACGAGGAGACCAAGCCGATGCTGGAGACGACCTACGGGACGATCCCGTGGGACGACACGCACCATCCGGAGCTTTCGCAGACGGACGGTGTGCCCGACGGCCGCTGGCTGTTCATCAACGGCAACAACACGCCGCGCGTCGCTCGCGTCGACCTGACCACCTTCGAGACGACGGAGATCCTCCAGATCCCGAACTCGGCCGGCGGTCATGCCTCGCCGTTCACGACGCCGGACACGAAGTACATCGTCTCGGCGACGCGCTTCAGCGTGCCGGTCCCGAACACCGACGTCCCGATCGACAGCTACAAGAAGAACTTCAAGGGCACGCTGTCGTTCATCACGGCCGACCAGCCGGGGAAGATGGACATCGCGTTCCAGATCCTGCTTCCGGGCTTCAACTACGACCTCGGCCATGCCGGCAAGGGGCCATCCGACGGATGGTTCTTCTTCACCTCGTACAACTCGGAGCAGGCCAACGAGAAGCTCGAGCTCAACGCCTCGCAGAACGACAAGGACTTCATCGCGGCGGTGAACTACCGTCAGGCCGAGCAGTGCATCGCGCAGGGCAAGTCGCGCACGGCGCCGGCCGAGTACTTCCACAACGTGATGGACGAGAAGTCGCACCAGGCGAAGAGCGAGAAGAAGACGAGCGTGACGATGCTCGATCCATCGTCCTGTCCGGGAATGGTCTACTACCTCCCGACGCCGAAGTCGCCGCACGGCGTCGACATCGACCCGAGTGGTGAATACATCGTCGCGGGCGGGAAGCTGGCGACGGTGATCCCGGTGCACTCGTTCAGCAAGATGCAGAAGGCGATCGCCGACAAGCAGTTCGACGGCGAAGTCGACGGGATCCCGGTGCTGAAGTACGGCGCGACGATCGCCGGCGAGGTGCAGAAGCCCGGGCTCGGCCCGCTGCACACGGAGTTCGACGGGAAGGGCAACGCCTACACCTCGATGTTCATCTCCTCGGAGATCGTGAAGTGGAAGCTGGGGACGTGGGAGGTGCTCGACCGGATGCCCGTCTACTACTCGATCGGCCACCTGATGATTCCCGGCGGCGACTCGAAGAAGCCGTGGGGGCAGTACGTGCTCGCGCTCAACAAGATCACCAAGGACCGCTACCTGCCGACCGGCCCCGAGCTCTCGCAGTCGGCGCAGCTGATCGACATCAGCGGGGACAAGATGAAGATGCTGCTCGACTTCCCGACGATCGGCGAGCCGCACTATGCGCAAGCGCTGCCCGCGGCACTGATCAAGGACAGGCAGCTCAAGTACTACAAGCTCTCGGAGAATACCAACGCCGGCGTGGTCCGCGCGGAGAAGGAGGGCGGGATTTCGCGCACTGGCCGGAGGGTAGACATCAAGATGGCCGCGATCCGCTCGCATTTCGCGCCGGACAACCTCGAGGGCGTGCAGGTCGGTGACACGGTGTACTTCCACGTCACCAACATCGAGCAGGACTGGGACATCGTCCACGGCTTCGCGGTGCTTGGCGCGGAGAACTCCGAGCTGATCATCGCCCCGGGTGCGACACGGACGCTGAAGTGGATCCCGAAGGCAACCGGCGTCTACCCGTTCTACTGCACCGACTTCTGCTCGGCGCTGCACCAGGAGATGCAGGGCTACCTGCGCGTGTCGGCCGCCGGTTCCAACGTGGCGCTGAGCGCGAACATCAGCCCGAAGGCGCAGGCACAGATGTCCAAGGCGACGAACGGGGGCGCCGGAAAATGAACAGGCTCCCGGTGCGGTCGCGCGTGCTGACGGCGCTCGCCGCATTCCTCGTGCTGGGCACCTTCTTCGTGCCGCTGTGGCGCATTCAGCTCCATGCGCCACAGTACCCGGAGGGGCTCGGCATGCTGATCCGGCTGAACACCATCACCGGGATGAAGCCGCCCGATCTCGACAACATCAACGGGCTCAATCACTACATCGGGATGAAGACGATCGACCCGGCGGCGATCCCGGTGCTCCGGGTGATGCCGTGGGTCGCCGGC
>DASZNJ010000105.1:0-4437 GCA_035551575.1 Gemmatimonadaceae bacterium | reverse complement strand
TCGTCTCCGCGCTCACGATGGATCGCAACGATGCCTGGGCGAAACGCCGCTACGTCATCCCGGCCGCACCCCTCGCGACCACCGTCCCCGTGAAGCGCCGCCGCCGCGCAGCATAACCCATCAGACCGAGAAGCGTTCTACACACTTCGTTGCATTTGACCGCTGCACTCCGCTCATCTCTCATCGCCGTGTCATACCCAGTCTACGTGCGAAACTCCCCGACCATCGCCCGGACACGCTCCGCCGCCGTCTGCAACTCGGCCGCGGTCGCGCTCACCTCCTGGACGGAGCTCGAGGTCTGCTCGACGGCGGCGGCGACCTGCTCGGAGCCGGCGGCGTTGTTCTCGGCGGTCTCTTTGGCGCCGAGAATGGCGTCGCGCACCGAGATGAGCGCCATCTGGTTCGCCTCGACTGCGCGGGTGACGCGCGACGAGGCGCTGGTGACGCGATCGACGGCGCCTTCGATCTTGGCGAGCGCCGCGGACGCCGAGGTCGCGACCTCCTCGACGTTCCGCATCCGCTGGGTCCCCGCTTCGACGGCGCGTGAGGCGCTGGTGACGCGGCTGCGGATCTGGCGGACGTTGTCGGTGACGTCGCTGGCCGCCTTCGCGCTCTGGTCGGCGAGGGCGCGCACCTCGTCGGCAACGACGGCGAAGCCATGACCGGCTTCGCCGGCGCGGGCTGCTTCGATCGCCGCGTTGAGGGCGAGGAGGTTGGTCTGCACGGCGATGTCGGAGATCACCGCGACGAAGCGATCGATGAGGGCGATCGCGTCGCGAAGGGCGCCGATCTCGCGCGCCGAGGTATCCACGACTTCGCGGGCGCCGAGGAGGGTGGAGACCGCCTCGGCGATGCCCGCGCGCGTCGCGTCGGCGGTGGTCCGGATGTCGCGCCCCGCGCTCTCGCTCGCGTTGGCGGCGTCGCCGATCGCGGCGCCCTCCTCGGCGAGCTGCCTGACGGCTTCGCTGGCGACGGTGAGCGCCTCGAGCTGGCCGGCGGCAGTGCGGGCCATGTCGCTGACGGCGACGCTGACCTGTCCGGTCGCATCGGAGGTGGAAGCGGCGGTCGCGGCGAGGGCGGCGGCGGCGCGGTTCACGAGGTCCGCCTCCGTCTGCACCCGCTCGAGGAGCGAGCGGAGCCGGTCGCGGGCGCGCGCAAGGGAGAGCGAGAGGACGCGGTATTCGGCGGCGTCGCGGGTGGTCGCGACGTGGTCGCCGGCGCGGAGCCGGAGGTCGCCGTCGCCCATCAGGTCGACGTCGCGGCCGATGTCGGCGAGGGGGCGGGTGACCGCGCCCAACGTTCGCCAGCTGAAGATCCCGGCGATGAGCATGGCGGCGACCATCGCGACGCCGAGGAGCAGCTCGTTGCGAAGCACCGCCTGCTGGAGCTCAGCGCTGCGCTGCGCGGTGCGGGCGGCGGCGGCGGCGCGGATCGCGGCGAAGGCGCTGTTGATCCGGTCGACGTCGGCGGCGGCGACGCGGAGGACGCGGATCGCGTCGGCGGGGCGGCCGATCTCGTCGTAGGCGCGGGCCACGGAGAGCCCGACCTCGACCGAAGCCTGGAGCTGGCCGATCGACTCGAGCTGCTCGCGCTCGATCTGCGACAGCCCTTTCACGTCCGCCGTCGCGCGGCGGATCGCGTACGACTTCTCGACCGCGGTGTTGAAGCGATCGCGGTCGGCCGGTGCACCCGTCTTCAGGTAGAGCATCCCGCTGACGATCTCGCGGGTGACGGCGTCGATGACGGCCTGCATGTCGGAAAGGCTGCGATGCAGGTCGGTGACCTCGCGCTCGCTCTGGACGGCGGTGGAGCGGAGCGTCCAGATCCCGCCGACGCCCGCGCCGGTGAGGAGGAGGATCGACATCGCGAGCCCGGCCCAGAGCATCCCCCGGATCGTCGTCAGGCCGAGGGTGCGGCGGACGAATCGTGGCAGGGGGCGGCGCATCAGCGGCTCCCGACCCGGGCGATGATGACCGGCTTGTTCACCGCGTCGTGCTTCGCGTCGAAGGCGATCGGTCCGGTGACGCCGACCATCGCCGGGCGGCGCGTGCCGATCTCGGCGAGGTAGTCACGGATCTTCACCCGGTCCGGGCCGACGGCGATCACGGCGCGGCCGATGAGCATCGTCGCGTCGTAGGCGAGGGCGGCCCGCTGGTCGGGGAGCATGCGGTAGCGGCGCTGGAACTCGGCGATGAACTCGCGGGCTCCCTCGTTGGGCGGGCGCGTCGGGAGGAAGAAGGAGATGTAGTAGACGCCGGCGAACTCCGCGGCGTCCTCCTCCATGGTCGAGAAGCCGTCGCCGCCGATCATCCGCGGCTCGCTGCCTAACGCGCGAAGGGCGCGGATGAGCGTCTCGGCGTCGGCGGGACCGCCCGGGAAGAGGATGAGGTCGGGTGCCTGCCTGTGGATCACCCCGGCGTAGGCGTCCCAGTCGGACATCCGCGGCAGGTGCGGCTCGCTGCTGACGATCTTCCCCCCGCGCTGCTCGTAGAGCGGGGTGAAGGAGCGCGCCCAGCCGATCCCATAGGCGTCGTTGCGGTACATCATCGCCGCCCGGCGCGAGCCGAGCGAGTCGATCGCGAAGGCGGCGGCGGCCCGGCTGTTCGCGGAATCGTTCGGGCAGATGCGGAAGAGCCAGCGGCTCTTCCCGCTGAGCAGCATGCTCGTGCTGACCGGGGTGATCGCGGCGACCGCGTGGGCGCCATCGTGCTCGGCGTCCTCGTAGATCGGGGTCGCCTCGAGGGTGCTGCGGCTGTCGGTATGGCCGACGACGCCGACGACGTCGGGGTCGTCGCGAAGGGCGGTGGCGATCGGCACCGCCAGGTCGACGTTAGGCGGGAGGGTGCGGAGGACGAACGCGGGCGCCCCGCGCGGGCGCCGCTCGTTCAGCCGCGCGACCGCGAGCTCCGCGCCCTGCTTCGTCGACAGGTTCGCAGCCGACTGGACCTGCACGGCGAGCCCGATTGCCACCCGGTCCACCGCGCCGCGCGCCCGGCACCCGGCGAGGACGAGCGCCGCGGCGAGGGCGGGGACGACCAGGCGGGCAGGATGCCTGACGACAGCGGCGAGCGGGTGAGCACGGCTGGAGCGCATGAGCAACGGGTGCTGGCGACCACCTCGCGCCGTCGTCGGCGCGGGGCTGGTGGCGATGAGAGCTGCGTCACATCCCCTTCTTCAAGGAATGGACGAGCCACCCGGCGCACGGTCATTCCCGCCGGCGGAGCCCCCGCCCCCGGGGGCGGGGGGCAGTCCATGGCGAAAGCGGCCATGGCTGCATTGTCGCGCTTGCCCGCGGCGACGCGCGCCCGTTAGTCTCCGACCACAATGGCTCCCCGCCGAAAGAAGCGCCTCGACCCCTCCGTGTTCCAGATCCCCGTCGAGACGGTACGGACGGGGGTCTATACCGACACCGCGCTCGTCCGCGTTCGCGACCTTCTCCGCGCGGCGGGCCGGTCGCCCCGTGTCGTGCTCCAGTTCGCGAGCAAGCGTCCAGCGGTCGTCTGCGGGATCGACGAGGCAGTCGCGGTGCTCAAGCTGTGCAGCGACGACTGGAGCACGCTGACGGTGCATGCCCTGATGGAGGGCGACCGAGCCGACGCCGGCGACACGGTGATGACCGTCGAGGGACCGTACGAGGCGTTCGCCCACCTCGAGACCTACTGCGTCGGGGTGCTCGCCCGGCGAAGCACGATCTGCACGACGATGCGGACGATCGTGGACGCGGCCCGCCCGAAGCCGGTCTTCGTGTTCTCCGCGCGATCCGACCACGCGACGATGCAGCCCGGGGACGGGTGGGCCGCGTACGTCGGGGGCGCGACTGGCGTCTCGACCGATGGCCAGGGCAGCTGGTGGGGCGGGACCGGGCTTGGCGTCGTCCCCCACGCCCTGATCGCGGCGTTCGGTGGGGATACCGTCGCCGCGACGCTGGCGTTCGCCGAGCAGTCGCCGGAGGAGCAGAAGCTGATCGCTCTCTGTGATTACGAGAACGACTGCGTCGCGACGAGCGTCGCCGTGGCGCGGGCGATGGAGGGCCGGCTCTGGGGGGTGCGCATCGACACCTCGCAGCACCTCGTGGACAAGTCGATCCTCCCGCTGATGGGGACCTTCCCGCCGACAGGGGTGAACCCGCACCTCGTCTGGAACGTCCGCAACGCGCTCGACGACGAGGGCTTCGGAGACGTGCGGATCGTCGTCTCCGGCGGCTTCAGCATCGAGCGAATCCGCGCGTTCGAGGAAGACGGCGTCCCGGTGGACGCCTATGGAGTGGGCAGCTCCCTCTACGCCGCGCACCTTCCCTTCACCGCCGACATCGTCCAGGTCGACGGCCAGCCACAGTCGAAGGCAGGGCGGGAAGCGAGGCCGAACGCGAAGCTGGAGCGGGTGAAGTAGGGGCCAGGCGTTAGGCACGGGGAGCTGCAGGGGTCAGGGGTCAGGGGT
>DASZNJ010000104.1:0-6483 GCA_035551575.1 Gemmatimonadaceae bacterium | reverse complement strand
GCGCCATCCGGATCGAGCCGGCGGCGCGGGCGACGCGCGCGGTCTCCGGCTTGGCGGTGACGTCCACCATCCTGGCGGCGCCATCCGCGCCGACGTGGCTGAGAGAACGATCGTCCGGCGGCATCAGCGCTCGGCGAGGGCGCGGAAGAGATCCGCGGTGACGAGGTTGGGGCTGACGTTCCCGCTCGCCAGTTCGCGCGCCCGCTCCACCGCGTCGATCGCACGCGCGCTGCGCTCGGCGGCCGGCTCATCGCCTCGTTCGATACGAACGCGAGTCCGATCGTGGAGGAGAATGGCGAGGGCGTCGAGGGTGTCGGTGAAGCGCCCCCGAGCGCCGGACGCTCCCTGTGCGAAGGCGACGCGCAGCGCCGCGGCACGGTCGCCCGACTCCGCGGCGTCGAGAATCCTCCTCGCGCTGGTTCGCGCCGCGTCGCGCTCGGAACCCCCCAGGAGCTCCCCAGGGGCACCAGCGGCGATCGCGAGGCGAGCTGCGACATCCTTCGGCAGTGACTCCCCGTCGAGCGCCTTCGCGACCACAGGATCGGCGAGGAAGGCGCGCATGTCTCCTTCAGCGAGCGGCGCAACGCGGACGGAGACGACCCGCGAGCGGATCGTGGGAAGGAGGGCGCCGGGCTCGCTCGACGTCACGATGATCGTCGTGTCGGCCGGCGGCTCCTCGAGAAGCTTCAGAAAGGCATTGGCCGCCATGTCCGATCCTTCCTGCGGCACCATCCGCTCGGCGTCCCCAACCACGAAGACCTTGCGGCGCGCGAGCGCCGGGGAGATCCCGGCCCGATGGACGATCGACCGGACCGCGGCGACGAAGATTCCCTCCGAACCCGATGGCCGCGGATACAAGCCGTTCGCCGCGAGACGGTCGGCGATCGCGTCGGCGTAGTCCTGCCGGACATCCGCGTGAGAGGCGTCGGCGTCCTTGAGCCGCGGGCGCGGAAAGATCCAGTGGAGGTCAGGGTGCGCAAGCTCCCCGCTGTAGCGACACGCCTGGCACGCCCCGCAGGGTCGCCCATTGGCCTCGCAGAGGAGCATGCTGCCGAGCCACAGGGCAAGTCGCTGCTTGCCGACGCCCGCCGGTCCGTGCAGGAGAAGGCTCGCCGGCAATCGTCCGGAACCGAAGGCGCCGAGGAGCCGCTCGCGGAGATGGGCATGGCCGTAGATGGGGACGATGGGCACCCCGGAATATGCCGCGTCCGTCGCGGGCGGGGGAGTCTTGCGAAGCCTCGTCCCCGGACTCCCGGGTCAGCGCCGGGGCAGCTTCTCGGAGGGATTCCTCGCGACGGCACCGACGAGGGAGAAGTTGCGGCCGTCGAACCAGAAGATCGCGAGCTGGCCGAAGCGCCGGGCGAGCATCACGGCCTGCTCGCGCGGCAGGACGACCGCGACGCCCTGCTCGCGGTACTCGCCATCCGGAGCGACGCCATCGCAGGGCTGGTACTCGACGCCGGAACGGCGCAACTCCGCCTCGAGCTCCTTGCGGCGGGTCAAGTTGCGGCGCTCGGTCGCGGCCTGCTGCGCCGCGGTCGGCTTGTCCTCGGCGTTCTCCCCCATCGGGTTCTCCGCGGTGAGGACGGCGAAGGGGCGGTCGAGGCCCAGCGCGGCGAGCGTGGCACGCTCGGCGGGGCCTAACGGCTTGCGGAGGTCGATCCGCAGGCGCGCGGGGGGCGCGAACTCGAGGATGGTGCACGGATACTGCGCCCACTTGTCCTCGTTGATCCGGTCGTCGTCAGGCATTCGTCGGGGTTGCGCCACTGGCGCGGAAGAGCCGCGAGGCGGCGCTGATCTGTTCGTGCGTGCCGAGGAGGAGGCAGAGGTCCTCGGGTTCGATGCGGGTGTCCGGGGACGGGTTGAAGACCATCGTCCCGTCAGCGCGATGAATCGCAAGAATCGACGCGCCGCTGGTGTCGCGGACCCCCGACGTCGCGACTTCGTGGCCGAGGACGCTGCTGCCCTCCTCGACGCGGTAGACCTCGAAGGCGAGGCCGGTCAGGAAGCGCTGGAGCCCGAGCGCCGGACCATGCGCCGCGGAGATCGTTCGGAACATCTCGTATCCGCTGCGACGGATGTCGCGGATCTGCCGCTCGATCTCGTCGCGAGGCACCAGGTAGCGGTGCAGGACGCGCGAGAAAATCTCGATCGACGTCTCGAACTCCTCGGGGATGACCTCGTCGGTGCCGAGGGCGAAGAGCGGATCCATCTCGTGCACGTACCGGCTGCGCACGATGAGATGGACGTGCGGGTTGAGCCGCCGCGCGACGTCGACGGTGCCGCGGGTCCCGGCGGCATCCGAGATCGCGATGACGACGACGCGCGCGCTCCGCACCCCCGCGTGCTCGAGGACTTCCGGTCGCGAGGCGTCGCCGTAGATGATCGACCGACCGCGCTCGCGCTCGGTGCGCACGACCTGCGGGTTCAACTCGATGACGATGAACGGGATGCCGCATCGGCCGAGGACGCGGGCGAGGTTGCGGCCGTTCACCCCGTAGCCGACGATGATGACGTGATCGGTGAGGGGGGCGCCGGCGTGGACGGCGAGCGGGGCGGCGCGCCCGGAGGCGAACCTCGCGGGTGCGACGGCTTCGAGCGCCGCGGCGATGCGCGGGGCGACGGCGAGAAGGACCGGGGTGATCGTCATCGTGCCGACGGCGACGGCGAGGAAGAGCTGGTAGTGCGCGACGTCGAGCAGGCCGGCGGACAGGCCGACCTTGCTGAGGACGAAGGAGAATTCCCCGATCTGGGCGAGCGCGAGGCCGGCGATGAGGGCGATGCGCAGCGACTGTCCGAGAGCGATGCTCGCGCCGGTGGTGATCAGCGTCTTGACGACGATGACGACGAGGATCGCACCGAAGACGGTGAACGGGGCGCCGATCACCGTCCGGACGTCGAAGAGCATCCCGATCGAGATGAAGAAGAGGGAGTTGAAGACCTCGCGGAGGGGGAGGATCTCGCCGAGCGCCTGGTGGCTGTACTCCGACTCGGAGATCACGAGGCCGGCGATGAACGCGCCCAGCGCGAGCGACAACCCGACGCGGGCGGATGCCCAGGCGGTGCCGAGGCAGAGCAGGATGATGGCGAGGAGGAAGACCTCGCGCCGCCGCGTCGCGACCACGTGGTGCAGCAGCCGCGGCACGACCCATCGCGCCGCGACGACCGCGCCGCCGATGAAGAGCAGCGCCTTGATGACGACGGCGACCGCGTTGCCGGCGCCGGCACCGACCCCGGTCAGGAAGGGGGTGAACAGCACCATCGGGACGACGCAGAGATCCTGGAAGATGAGGATGCCGAGCACCGCCTGGCCGGCCGGCCCGTCGAGCTCACCGCGATCAGCGAGAAGGCGGAGGACGATGGCCGTGCTGCTGAGGGCGACCAGCATCCCGATGAAGAGCGCGACCCTGGTGCCCTCGCCGACGACGCGCGACACCGCGTAGATCGTGAGGGTGGTGAGCAGGACCTGCAGCCCCCCGCCGACGAGGAGGAAGTTGCGGATGCGGGCGAGCTGCTTGAGCGAGAACTCGATGCCGACCGTGAAGAGCAGCAGGACGACGCCGATTTCGGCGATCGACTCGACTTCCTGCGGGTCGCTGATGAGCCCGAAGCCGTACGGTCCGCAGAGCACGCCGGTGATGAGGAACCCGACGATGGGGGGGACCTTCGCGCGGTGGAAGAGGAGCACCACCGTGACGCCGAGGCCGAAGAGGATGAGCAGGTCGTGCAGGAATCCGGGTTCGTTCATCTCGCGAGCAGCAGGGGCATGGTTCGTGACGTTATGGCAAGCCGAGTGCGCACGATGACGCGACTGCACCAGAACCGGAGGCAACGATGGAGCAGGGTCTCAACGGAAAGAAGGTAGCCATTCTCGCGACCGATGGCGTCGAGCAGGTGGAGCTGCTCGAGCCGAAGGCAGCGCTGGAGAAGGCGGGAGCGAAGACCGAGGTGATCTCGCTGAAGGCGGGAACGATCCAGGGGATGAATCACGACGAAAAGGGGGACCGGATCCCGGTGGATCGAGTGCTCGCCGACGTGAGCCCGGCGGATTACGACGCGCTGCTGCTCCCCGGGGGAGTGGCGAATCCGGACCGGCTGCGGACGGACCGGCGGGCGGTGAATTTCGTGCGCGATTTCTTCGAGCGCGACAAGCCGGTGGCGGCGATCTGTCATGGTCCGTGGATGCTGGTCGAGGCGGGAGTGCTGGAGGGTCGGACGGTGACTTCGTGGCCGAGCCTGAAGACCGACATCGAGAACGCGGGCGGGAGCTGGGTGGACAGCGCGGTGCAGGCGGACCAGAAGCTGGTGACGAGCCGGAAGCCGGAGGACCTGCCGCAGTTCAACGCGAAGATGGTGCAGACGTTCGGGCGTGGGATCTCGGAGCGCGCGGTGGACGAGACGGTGGAGCAGAGCTTCCCGGCGAGCGATCCGCCTCCGGGGCCGATCTCGGCGGGGGCGTGACGTGGTTTGTACAATAAAGTACTTGACGATAACTGCCACGTGGTGTAAGCTGTAAGCCGTAAGCAGCAGGCTGAGAGCGGACGGCGCCCCGTGAGGCGCCGCCGCTTTCGATGCAGGTCACACGTCCCTGCTCACACGTCACTGCTCACTCGTCACTCATCGCCTTCCCCCCATGCCGCTCGAGCTCCACGCCAAGGCCGAAGACAACATCCGCTTCATCCGCGAGACGATGGAGCGGGCGGGGTCGTTCACCGCCGTGTCGGGATGGGGGCAGATGGCGATCGGGGGCACGGCGCTTCTCGCCGCGTGGCTGGCCGCCGCCGCGGCAACCGGGGATCGCTGGCTCGCGCTCTGGCTCGGGGAGGCGGCGGTGGCGGTCGCGATCGCGATGGCGACGACGACCTGGAAGACTCGCGACCACCGGGTGCCGATCGTGTCGGGGCCGGCGCGCAAGTTCGCGTTGAGCTTCGTCCCGCCGATGGTCGCGGGGGCGGTGCTGACGGTGGTCTTCGTGTCGCGCGGGGAATACGCACTGCTTCCGGCGATGTGGATGCTGCTGTACGGGGCGGCCGTCGTCAGCGCCGGCACTTTCTCGGTGCGCATCGTCCCGTTCATGGGCGCGTGCTTCATGGCCTGCGGGGTCGCGGTGCTCGCCTTTCCGCAGACGGCGAACCTCATGATGGCTGTCGCATTCGGCGGGCTGCACCTGGCGTTCGGTGCGGCGATCGCGAGGAAGTACGGTGGCTAAGCCCTCGCCGGCGGGCGGAAAGCGTCCGCGCCCCGAGCGCGAGCCGTTGCGCGAGCTGAAGGGGAAGTCGGAGGCGTCGCACGTGCCCGACCTCGACAAGGTCATCCACGAGCGGCTGCGCCTCGCGATCGTCAGCGCCCTCGCCGCGACCGACACCCTTGGCTTCAACGAGCTGAAGGAGCTGATCGGCGCGACTGACGGGAACCTCAGCGTGCACGCGCGGAAGCTCGAGGACGCGGGGTACATCAGCTGCGCCAAGCGCTTCGAGGGGCGAGTGCCGAAGACCGAGTTCCGGCTGACGGCCTCGGGGCGGCGCGCGCTCGAGCGGTACGTCGATCACATGGAAGCGCTGATTCGCGCGGTGCGCGATCACTGATGGCGCGGCCGACATTTTTCCTGGGCAGGAGCTTTGTAATGCAAAGTACTCGGCGTGACGCTGGGGAGGGACTCCACGTCGCCGTCGTCATGGACGGCAACGGCCGGTGGGCGACCGCGCGCGGGCTCCCGCGGCGCCGCGGCCACGAGGCGGGCGCGCGGACGGTGCGGACGATCGTCGAGGCGGCGCCAACGTTAGGCATCGACCTCCTCACCCTCTACGCCTTCTCCGCCGACAACTGGAAGCGCCCTCGCCGCGAGGTCGGCGCGCTGCTCGCACTCTTCCGGCGCTACCTCGAGTCCGAGTGCGTCCGCCTCCGCGAGGCCGGGATCCGCCTCTCGATCATCGGCCGGCGCGACCGGCTGCCGGAGTCGCTGTGCGCCGCGATCGAGCGCGCCGAAGCCGCGACGAGCGAGGGACGCGCGATGCACCTGCGCGTGGCGATCGACTATTCCGGGCGTGACGCGATCATCACCGCCGCGGCGCGCGCGTCGCTCGCCGGGGGCGAGATGACGCGGGAGCGCTTCGCCGGGCTCGTTGCCATGGCCCAGCACGGCGGCGAGGCGCGCGACGTGGACCTCCTCGTCCGGACCGGCGGCGAGCGCCGGCTGAGCGACTTCATGCTCTGGGAGGCGGCCTACGCCGAGCTCTGGTTCACGCCGCGGGCGTGGCCGGAGTTCAGTCCGGCGCTGCTCGCGGCCGCGGTCGAGGAATTTCGTGGACGCGACCGGCGGTTCGGGGCGCTGCCTGACGTCGCGGCCGCGGGATGAGTGCTGCATCGTGGACGACAACCGACCTGCCAACGAGGAGCGCATGACACAGCGAACGATCGGTGAGGGCGAGGGAGCGGTGGACGGAGCCGGCGCGGCCGGCGGCGCGGCGCCGCCCCCGGCCGTGA
>DASZNJ010000103.1:0-21055 GCA_035551575.1 Gemmatimonadaceae bacterium | reverse complement strand
CCGCCGCGTCGCGGCGGCGGCAGGGGACGGCCGCGGGAGTGAGCACGGTGGTCGACGGTGCGGCGGACCTCCGCCGCACCGTCCTCGATAACGGGCTGACCGTACTCTCGGAGCGCATGCCGGGGGTGCGGTCAGTCGCGTTCGGGGCCTGGGTGCGCGCGGCGTCGATCCACGAGCCGCGCGAGCGGATGGGGGTCTCACACCTGCTCGAGCACATGGTGTTCAAGGGGACGGCGACGCGGTCGGCGCGCGACATCGCCCTCGCGCTCGAGCAGCTGGGCGGGTCGCTCGACGCGTACACCGCGCGCGAGCACACGTCGTTCCAGGCGCGCGTGCTCGACGAGCACCTGCACGAGGCGGCGGACGTCATCGCCGACCTGGTATTCCGGCCGGTGATCCGGGCCGAGGATCTCAAGCTCGAGCGGAAGGTCGTGCTCGAGGAGATCAGCATGGTGGACGACACGCCGGACGACCTCGTGTTCGAGCTGCACAACGAGCAGCTATGGGGGGAGCACCCCTACGGGTACTCGATCCTCGGGACGCGCGACACCGTCTCGAAGCTCGGGGTGCGCGAGCTGAAGGCGCTGCACGAAGCGGCGTACGCGCCGAACAACATCATCGTCGCGGCCGCGGGAAACCTCGAGCACGACGCGCTGGTCGACGAGCTGCAGCGCACGGGGTGGGGCGACCCGCCGGCGCGCGACCTCTCGTCGCTGCGAACGGTCCCCCCTTGTGGTGCGCCTGCGACCGCACGGCACGTCGAGCGCGACGGTGCGCAGACGCATACGGTCCTCGGGTCGGTGACGGTCCCGTACACCGATCCGCGGCGCTACCCGATCGTGCTGGTCGGGGTGATGCTCGGGGGCGGGATGAGCTCGCGCCTCTTCCAGCGCGTCCGCGAGGAGCTGGGGCTCGCCTACTCGGTGTACGGGTTCCAGAGCTTCCATGTCGACACCGGGACGCATGGCGTCTACGTCGGCACGGCGCCGGAGCAGGCGAAGCTCGCCGTCGAGGCGATTCACGAGGAGCTGGCCCGCGTCGCGCGCGAGGGGTTGCCCGCGGCGGAGCTGGCGGCGGCGAAGTCGCAGTTGAAGGGGCAGCTCACGCTGTCGCTGGAGAGCCCGTCGTCGAAGATGTACCGGGCGGCGGGCACGGAGCTGTACGGGGAGCAGTACCGCACGCTGGACGAGACGCTCGCCCTGATCGACGCGATCACGCAGGAGGAGGTCGCGGCGGTGTCGGCGGAGTTCTTCGCTCCGGAGAAGCAGACCATTCTCAGTCTCGGACCGTCGGCAGCCGCCTGAGGGGCGCCGCGGCACAACTCTACATCACGCTTCACCGATTCGTCACATGAAGATCGGCGTACCGAAAGAGATCAAGACCAACGAGAACCGCGTCGCCCTCGTGCCCGCCGGGGCGCTGGCGCTCGTCAACGCGGGGCACACGGTGACCATCGAGAAGGGCGCGGGGGAGGGGAGCGGCTTCAGCGACGACCTGTACGTGAAGGCCGGCGCGAAGATCGCGCCCGACGCCGCGGCCGTCTGGAAGGACGCCGAGATGATCATGAAGGTGAAGGAACCGATCGAGCGCGAGTGGCCGCACATGCGCCCCGGCCAGGTGATCTTCACCTACTTCCACTTCGCCGCCGACGAGAAGCTGACGAGGGCGCACATCGCCAGCAAGGCGATCTGCATCGCCTATGAGACCGTCGAGCTGCCGAGCCGCGAGCTCCCGCTGCTGACCCCGATGTCGGAAGTCGCCGGCCGGATGGCGGTGCAGGAAGGGGCGAAGTACCTCGAGAAGATCTTCGGCGGGCGCGGCGTGCTGCTGGGCGGCGTGCCCGGCGTGCTGCCGGCGAAGGTCGTCATCCTCGGCGGCGGCGTCGTCGGGATCAACGCGGCGAAGATGGCGGCCGGGATGGGTGCCCACGTCGTCATCCTCGACCTCTCGCTCGAACGGCTCCGCTACCTGAGCGACGTGATGCCGGCGAACGTGCAGCTGCTGCACTCGAACCGGTTCGCGGTCCTCGAGCAGATCGTCGACGCGGATCTCGTGGTCGGCGGCGTGCTGGTCCCGGGCGCGGTCGCGCCGAAGCTGATCCTCAAGGGAGACCTGAAGAGCATGCGCCCCGGGTCGGTGATCGTCGACGTGGCGATCGACCAGGGCGGGTGCGTCGAGACGATGCACCCGACGACGCACGAGAACCCGACGTTCGTCGTCGACGGCGTGATCCACTACGCCGTCGCGAACATGCCGGGCGCGGTGCCGCGCACCTCGACCTTCGCGCTGACCAACGCAACGCTCCCCTACGCGCTGCAGCTGGCGAACAAGGGATGGAAGCAGGCGTTGAAGGACAACGGCGCGCTGCTCAAGGGGCTGAACATGGTCGATGGCACGGTGACGTACCCGGCGGTTGGCCAGGCGTTCGGGATCCCGGTGGAGCCGGCGTCGAAGTTCGTCGCGTAACGAGATGAAGATTCGCAAGGGCGCCGGTCGCTTGTGCGATCGGCGCCCTTCGCGCATGTTGGCGGCGTCAGGCCTAACGGCAGGCCGGGGAGTCTGATGTTCCGCCGGCGGCAGATCATCGTTCTTGTCGCCAGTGTACTCGCGGGCTCCGGCGCCGTGGCCGCATGCCACGACGCGAATGCCCCCGGAGGGGTGCCCGGCTCGATGGTCGTGATCCGACCGGACGCGCCGACCGATACGGTGCTCGGCGCGCCGGCCATCCTGGTACTCCAGGTACTCGACGAGGCAGGCAGGGCTGCTGCTCGAACGCGGTAAGGAGCTCGCGATCGTCCGGTAGCAGCGGGCACGGCTCTTGAACTTCGGGGCGCCGTGCCCGCGCTCCTTTCCGGCGGCGCGCCAGGGGACGCGACGAGGACGCGACCGGCGCTGCCGCACATTCTCTGCTACCACAAGGTCGAGCGCCGCCTCGAGCTCGGGGTGACGCGGCTGTCGCCCCGGCGCTTCGCGCGGCAGATGGAGCGCTTCGCGCGCGACGGCTGGCGCTGCCTCACGTTCGACGAGCTGGCGGCAGCGGCACGCGGCGAGCGGCCAGCGGGGGAGAAGGAGCTGGCGATCACCTTCGACGATGCCTATCGCGGGCTCCGCGAACACGCCTTTCCCGTGCTCGAGGCGCTCGGCTTCGGCGCGACGTGCTTCGTCATCACGGAGTATGCGGGGCGGCTCAACGAATGGGACGTCGCCTACGGCGGGCGGCGGTTCGCGCACCTCGCCTGGCGCGACATCCGGAAATGGGAGGGGCGGGGGATCACCTTCGCCTCGCACACGGCGACCCATCCGCGGCTGACCTGGCTGCCCGACGCCGGGGTGCGGCGCGAGATGGCGCGCTCGCGTGCGGCGATGACCGCGGCGCTGGGCGCCGCTCCGCGCGCGATCAGCTATCCATTCGGCGCATTCGGTGCGCGCGAGGTGGCGATCGCCCGCGGCGAGGGATACGATACCGGATTCGCGCTCGCCGGGCGCTGGCGGGGAGACGCGATGGCGGTGACCCGGCTCCCGGTCTATCCGTGGTCGCTGCCGCGCCCAGGCGTCGGGTTGCTCGCCGCCGTCGAGCGCGCCGGAGCGTCGGGCGCGAACCGCTGCGCCGTCGGCACGTCGCTCTGGAAGAAGTGGCGCGAGGCGCGCGAGCCCGACGCGGTCATCGCCGCTGCGCCGGTCGCAGGAGACTGAAGGACCGCTGCACGTGGACTTGTGACGCCGCCTGGTGCCGGGCGCACGGCGGGGCGCTGGAGCGCGGCGAGGCTGGCGAGCATCAACCGGGGTAACGACGATTGTACCAGTTACGCGGATCGTTCCCTGCGGGCTGCCCTCCCTGCCGGCTGCCGACAGAGTGTTGGCGAAATCCGCGAAATCGTCGTTCAGCCGTTGATCTTCGCCTGGTGACGTGTCCTGACCCGGATCGACAACCCCGGCCCTCGTTCAACAGGACGATCATCGGGCGAGCTGCGTGTTGAATCGCTCTGCCCCCGTTGAGCGCTCTCGGGGCGTGCCAAATCCCTCTTACTCCTACCCGCGTATGCTCCGGATCTCATCGTTCGCCACACGTGCGCTGGCTGCCGCCGCGCTGCTCGCCGCCGCGATCCCGCAACCGTCGCGCGCGCAGGGAGCGCCGGCCGAACGTCTCGCGCTCACCCCGCCGATGGGGTGGAACAGCTGGAACAAGTTCGGCTGCGACGTCAGCGAAAAGTTGATTCGCGAGACCGCGGACGCGATGGTCCGCAGCGGGATGCGCGACGCCGGCTACCAGTACGTGAACATCGACGACTGCTGGCACGGCGAGCGCGACTCTCTCGGTTTCATTCACCCCGATCCGGCGCGCTTCCCCTCCGGGATGAAGGCCCTCGCCGACTACGTCCACGCGCGCGGGCTGAAGCTCGGGATCTACTCCGACGCGGGCTCGAAGACCTGTGGCGGAAAGCCCGGCAGCCGCGGCTACGAGCGCCAGGACGCCCTCGTGTACGCGAAGTGGGGGGTGGACTACCTCAAGTACGATTGGTGCAATACGGAGGCGCTGAGCGCGCACGGCGCCTATCTCACGATGCATGAAGCCATCGCCGCCACCGGACGCCCGATCGTGCTGAGCATCTGCGAGTGGGGAACCAACAAGCCGTGGGAGTGGGGGCCGTCGGTGGGACAGCTCTGGCGCACGACGGGCGACATCGGCGCCAGCTTCGCCACGGACATCGATCGCGGCAACTGGAAGCAGCTGAGCGTCCTCTCGATCATCGACCTGCAGCCGCAGCTGCGGAAGTATGCCGGGCCGGGACACTGGAACGACCCGGACATGCTCGAGGTTGGAAACGGCCTCACGCCGTCGGAGGATCGAGCCCACTTCTCGATGTGGAGCATGCTGGCCGCGCCGCTTATCGCCGGTAATGACCTCCGCTCCATGTCTCCCGTCGTCGCATCGGTGCTGACGAACCACGACGTGATCGCCGTCGACCAGGATTCGCTCGGGGTGCAAGGGTTCCGTTACTCGACGGGCGGCGGGGTCGAGATCTGGTTCAAGCCGCTCGCGCACGGCGACTGGGCGATGACGATCCTGAATCGCGCCGACGCACCACGGCGCGTCACGTTCGACTGGCAGCGCGAGCCGGTCAGTGACAGCCTCTCCGCCCGCGCCGCCGGATTCGCGACGACGCGCTATGCGGTGCGCGACCTGTGGACGAAGCGGGATCTTGGCACGACCGGGCGCCCGCTCGCTGCCGACGTGCTGCCCCACGACGTCCTGATGGTGCGGCTGCGAAAGCTCTGAAACGCTGCCGCGGCCGCCGAGTGATGCAGCGCCGGCGGCGGGCGGAGTTTCGGGATCGTCGCGTCCCCTCAGGCCGGCGGTCGTCCTCGGGCGCGGGCGTCAGGCATCGGGCGCGTTCCCGGTGGCGAGCATCATGATCGCCTGCTCGCTGGCGTCGGGTCGCGCGACGATCCCGGCGACTCTTCCCTCCCGCATCACGACGATGCGATCGCTCAGGTCGAGAATCTCGGGGAGCTCCGACGAGACGAGCAGGATCGCGATCCCCTTCGCCGCCAGCTCGCGGATGAGGGCGTAGATTTCGGCCTTTGCGCCGACGTCCACGCCGTGCGTCGGTTCGTCGAGGATGAGCACCGTCGGCTCGGTTGCCAGCCAGCGCGCGAGCACGGTCTTCTGCTGGTTGCCGCCGGAGAGCTGGCGAACCGGGGTGGCGAGGTCGGGCGCGCGCACGCGGAGCCTGTCCACGAACCCGCGGGCGAGCGAGGTCTCGCGGCCGCGGCGCACGAAGCCGAAGGCGCTGATCGCCGCGAGCCGGGCGATGCTGATGTTCCAGCGGACCGAATTGTCCATGAAGAGCCCGAGCCGCTTCCGGTCCTCCGCGCACATCGCGACGCCCGCGTCGAGCGCGGCGCCCGGCGACCTGAAGCGCACGGGGCGCCCGCCGAGGAGGATCTCGCCGGCGTCGTGGGGCTCGGCCCCGAAGACGGCGCGGGCCGTCTCCGACCGCCCGGCGCCGACGAGCCCCGCCATGCCGACGATCTCTCCCTGCCTCACGGTGAAGCTGACGTCGCTGATCGCCCCGGCGCGAGAGACGCCGCGCAGCTCGAGCGCCACCGGGCCGAGTGCAGGCGATGCGGGCGGCGACGCGCGGGCGAGCTCGCGTCCGACCATCAGTGCGACCACCTCCGAGGGGGTCGTCCGCGGAGTCTCCAGTGTCCGCACGGTCGCGCCATCGCGCATCACGGTGATCCGGTCGGAGATCGCGAAGACCTCCGCGAACCGGTGCGAGACGTACACGATCGCCACCCCGCCGTCGCGCAGCCGCCGCACAAGCGCGAGAAGACGCTGCGTCTCATGCTCGGTGAGCGATGCGGTGGGCTCGTCCATGACCAGCAGCCGCGCGCCCATCGACAGCGCCTTGGCGATCTCGACCAGCTGCTGGTGGGAGGTGCCGAGCTCCGACACCGGGGTTGCCGGATCCGCGTCGAGGCCGACTTCGGCGAGCAGTTCGCGCGCGCGCACCCGCATCGAGCCGCGATCGACCCAGCCGAGGCGCGACGGCATCCGCCCCATGAACAGGTTCTCGGCGACGCTCAGCGACGGCAGCATCGCGAGCTCCTGATGGATCACGGCGATTCCCTGGCGCTGGGATTCCGCGGGCGACCGGAAGGCGACGTCGTGCCCGGCGAAGGTGAGGGTGCCGGTATCCCGGCGGATCGCCCCGCCGAGGATGTTGATCAGCGTGCTCTTGCCCGCGCCGTTCTCGCCAACGAGCGCATGCACCTCGCCGGGCCGGACCTCGAGTGAGGCGCCCCGCAGCGCCCGGACACCGCCGAAGCGCTTCTCGACGTTGGCGGCGACGACGAGCGGCAGCGCTGCGCCCGGTGCTCCTGGCGTGCGTGCATCGATGGCGGGAGACAGAGTCACGGGGACGGGTGTCGGGTTTCACGGATACTGCGTCGCGGTACCAGAGAGCGGAAGGGCGGAGCGCGGGTACTCGCCGGGCAGGGCACAGCTTGACGCCGGAATTGCGCGGCGACAGCTTCGCCTTCTTTCGCGCCGTGGCGACGGCGCTTCCCCGCACGGCGTCTCCCCTTGCGCGCACGCTACGTTCATCCGGTTCCCGCGCCGCTCGACGGATTCACGATTGCCGGAGCCGACCGGCGCTTCGTGCGCGGGCCCGCGACGATCGACGGCGATCGACAGCGATCGCGTCGTCGTTTCGAGCTCCGCCCTTTCCGCGCCGGCCGCGGTGCGCGACCGGTGGGCGGACAACCCATCGAACGCGAAATTCCACAACTCCCACGGGCTGCCGGCCACGCCGTTCGGCACCGATCCGTGGTGACCCCCCCGCCTCCGACCTGCACGAGACGATGACAATCACCCCGGCGTACGACCGGATGCGTTACCGCCGCTGCGGGAAGAGCGGAGTGGACCTGCCGATGCTCTCGCTCGGGCTCTGGCACAATTTCGGGACCGTCGATCCGTTCGAGGAATCGCGCGCGATGATCCGCCGCGCCTTCGAGCTCGGGATCACGCACTTCGACCTCGCCAACAACTACGGTCCCGAGCCGGGATCCGCCGAGGAGACGTTCGGCACGGTGCTGCGGCGCGACCTCGCCGGGCACCGCGACGAGATGATCATATCGACGAAGGCAGGGTGGCGGATGTGGCCCGGCCCCTACGGCGACTGGGGATCGCGGAAGTACCTGCTGGCGAGCCTCGACCAGAGCCTGAAGCGAATGGGGCTCGACTATGTGGACGTGTTCTACCACCATCGGCCGGACCCCGCGACGCCGCTCGAGGAGAGCATGTCGGCGCTCGCCGACGCGGTGAAGCAGGGCAAGGCACTCTACGTCGGCATCTCGGCCTACGATGCCGACGGGACGCGGGCGGCCGCGGCGTTGCTCCGCTCGCTCGGGACGCGCTGCTTCGTGCACCAGCCGAAGTACAGCATGCTGGTGCGCGACATCGAGCCGCGCCTCCTTCCGACGTTGGGCGAGGAGGGGATCGGCTGCGTGGTGTTCTCACCGCTCGCCCAGGGGATGTTGAGCGACAAGTACCTGCGCGGGATCCCGGCCGGCTCGCGCGCGGCAAAGCCGCATGGCGCGCTCCGGCCCGAGGAGATCAGCGCCGGGCGCGTCGCGCAGCTCGGACACCTCAATGACATCGCCCGGGGGCGCGGGCAGTCGCTCGCCCAGCTGGCGCTGGCGTGGGTGCTCCGCGACGAACGCGTTACCTCGGCGATCATCGGCGCGAGCCGGGTCGCCCAGGTGGAGGACAGCGTCGCCGCGCTCGACCGGCTCGAGCTCTCGCCCGAGGAGCTCGGCCGGATCGAGACTGTGCTCGGGGCGCCCGCTGCCTAACGTGCGACGGCCGGGCCGCCGATCCGGTACTCCTTCGGCGGCTCGGCACCGAGCAGGTTCTTCACGAAGTAGTCCCAGCGGCGACGCGTCATGTAGTTCGACATCGACCCGTAGCCGTGTGCCTGGTTCGGGAGCATGAGCAGGTCGAAGTCCTTGTTCGCCTTGATCAGCGCCTCGACTACCAGCATCGTGTTGTCGGGCGGGACGTTGTCGTCCATCGTCCCGTGGGCGAGCAGGAGCTTCCCCTTCAGGTTCTTCGCCAGCGGCTGGTTCGCCTCCGCGGTGTAGTTGTCGGTACCGTCGGCGTTGCGCACGAGCAGCCCCTGGTACCGCTCGCCCCAGTCGTCTTCGTAGACGCGGTTGTCGTGGTTCCCCGACTCCGAGATACCGACCTTGAAGAAGTCCGGATAACGGAACATCGCGCCGGCGGCTGCGAACCCGCCGCCGGAGTGCCCGTAGATCCCCGCGCGATCGAGGTCGATCCACCTGTACCGGCGCGCCAGCTCGCGCATCCCGGCCACCTGGTCGGGGAGCGTGTTGTCTCCCATCCGGGCGAAGTAGGCGTCGTGAAAGCTCTTCGACCGCCACGGCGTCCCCATGCCGTCGATCTCCACGACGACGAACCCGAGCTCGGCAAGGGCCTGCGCGTCGCCGCGCGCCGGCGCGAAGCCGCGCCCGCCGACGCTCCCCGTCTGGGGTCCGGGATAGATGTGGTTGACGATCGGGTACTGCTTCGTCGAATCGAGGTTCGTCGGCGTGTACATCAGGCCGTAGAGGTCCGTCCTGCCGTCGCGTGCCTTCACCGTGATCGGCGTCGGCGGCTTCCACCCCGCCGCCACCAGCCTCGAGATGTCCGACTTCTCGACCCTCGAGACGAGCTTCCCGTTCAGGTCGCGCACGACCGTCACCGGCGGTACGTCGGGACGCGAGTAGCTGTCCACGAAGTACCTGCCTGACGGCGAGAGCGCGATGTCGTGGTCGGCGTCTTCCGGCGTGAGCAGCTTCTGGTTCTTCCCGTCCATGCCGATCCGGTAGAGGTGCCGGAAGTACGGATCACCCGCGGTCTTGCCGACCCCCTCGAACCAGATCGCCCGGCTCTTCTCGTCGATCCGCCGCAGCTCGGTGACGTTGCCCGTACCGCTGGTGATCTTCCGCTTCAACTTCCCGGTGGACAGGTCGTACAGGTAGAGCTGTCCCCAGTCGTCGCGTTCGGAGAACCAGATCACTTCGTTCGATGCCGGAAGCACGCGCCAGTTGACCGCGCCGTTCCCCGACTCGAACTGTGTCGCCACGTGCTCCGACAGGACGTCGCGTACCGCGCCGGTGTTCGCGTCGGCGACGCGCAGGGTTTCGTCCTTGTGGTCGCGCGAGGTAGACACGAATGCGAGGTGTGACGCGTCCGGATACCATTCCACGTCGGCCCATTCCGCGCCGCGACAGGCGACGTGATCGCAGAGGGTCGACCGATGCTGGTCGGGAGGCATCTTCAGGCGGAGGACCTTCGCGGAGTCGACGTCGATGATGACGCGCTCGATCATCGAGACGATGCTGTCGCCGGGCAACGGGTACTTCCACGCCTTGAGGACGGGGTGGCCGACGACGGTCGGCACGAGGTACATCTCGCCGACGTTGCGCTGGTCCTGCTGGAACGTCGCGATCTTCTTCGAGTCCGGGGACCAGAGGAGGATCGCCCGGTCGCTCTGGATCCAGCCGGCGTTGTCGGTCGCGTAGCCGTAATCCTTGACGCCGTCGCGGGTCAGCTGCGTCTCCCGCCCCGTTGCGACGTCGCGCACCCAGAGATTGTAGTCGCGGATGAATGCGGCACGCTTGCCGTCGGGAGAGGCAACCGCCGGCGGCTGCGGCGCGCGGATCCCCTGCGGGTTCGTGCCCCGGACCCCCGATGCCGCCTCGCGCGGATCCACGGCCGCGTCGCAGCGCCCCGTCTCCGGGTTGCACCGCCACATCCGCTCATCGGCGCGAACGGTGATCGACCGCCCGTCGGGGGAGAGCTCGAAGGCGCGAAAGGGAAGGTGCATCGCGTCGTAGCTCTTCCCCGTCGCCGCCGACAGCGCGGCGGCGATCCGCGCCTGGTCGAAGGCAGGAGCGCGTGTTCTGCGCGCGGGATCGACCATGACGAACTCCGTTCCCGATGGCGTAGTGTTCATGTACCAGAACCGGTCACCGGACAGCCATACGGGGGCTACTCGCGCGCCGAACACGAGCGGGTACGTGGCCGCGGCGAGGAAGCGCTCGGCGCGCGCGTAATCGCTCGCCGAGAGCTGCGCGGGCTGCTGCGCGATCAGAGAGACGCCCGGAAGGAGCAGCGCCGCCGCCAGCAGGGCCGCGCGGGGAGCGGAAACGGAGCGAAGGAGACGCGTTGGCATGCCTGGCCCTGGGGGTGAGAGGAAGACTTGCCCGACAAGATGCGACCGGAGCCCGTGCCACGGCAACGGGGAGGGTCTTCGGCGGCGCGCCGCCGCGTTGCCCTCGCGGCAGATCGAGGCCAGATTCAGGAAGGCCGGCCGCAACGTTAGGCAGGCCGGCACGACTACCCGGAGGAGATCATGACCGATCGCAGCGGTGCCGGGAACGACTCGTCCGCAGCGCGAACTGCGGCGGTCGTCGCCCTCGACGAGAAGTTCGCGCAGTTCAGCGAGCACTGGTCGCCGAAGATCGTCGGGGAGCTGAACGGGCAGATGGTCAAGCTGGTAAAGTTCCGCGGACCCTTCGAGTGGCATCACCACGCCGCCGAGGACGAGCTGTTCCTCGTCCACCGCGGCAGCTTCCGGATGGAGTTCCGCGACCGCGCGGTGACCCTGAATGCCGGCGACTTCCTGATCGTGCCGCGCGGGGTGGAGCATCGGCCCGTCGCCGAGGAAGAGGTCGAGGTGCTCCTCTTCGAGCCGGCGAGCACGCTGAACACCGGAAACGTGAGGAGCGAGCGCACGCACGAGCGGCTCGATCGCCTCTGAACGCTGGCGTGGAGTCGCGAACAACGCATCGGCGCCCGATATCGGTTACATTTGTCATGAGATCAGACGTCGCACGAATCCTTCCCCATTGCCACACATCAGTTGTCATTTTCTGCACTCGAGCTCCATCCCGACATCCAGCGCGGGCTCAAGGAGCTCGGCTACGCGCGCCCGACGCGCATCCAGAGCGACGCGCTGCCTCCAGCGCTGTCCGGAAAGGACGTACTCGCCTGCGCATCGACCGGTAGCGGCAAGACCGCGGCCTTCGTCATCCCGATCGTCCAGAAGCTGATCGGCAAGCCGCGCAAGCGCACGCGCGCCCTCGTCCTCGCGCCGACGCGCGAGCTCGCGGCACAGATCGTCGAGTCGTTCAACGCGATCGGCGTCCATACGCCGGTCAGCGCCGCCGCGGTCATCGGTGGCGTCGCGATGGGGCCGCAGGAGCATGCCTTCCGGAGCGGTGTCGACGTGATCGTCGCCACCCCGGGCCGCCTGCTCGACCACCTCCGCTCGCCGTATGTCGACTTCAGCGCGATCGAGCACCTCGTGCTCGACGAGGCCGACCGGATGCTCGACATGGGCTTCCTCCCCGAGATCCGGAAGATCCTTCGTCACGTCCCGACCAAGCGGCAGACGCTGTTCTTCAGCGCGACGATGCCGGCCCCGATCCGGAAGCTCGCCGAGGAGATGCTGCACGCCCCCTTCACGGTAAACCTCGAGCGCACGGCAACCCCTGCGGTCGGCATCACTCAGGCGGTGTACCCGGTCGCGCAGGAGCTGAAGTCGGCGCTCTTTCTCACGCTGCTCGAACGCGGCGAGATCAATGAGGCACTCGTCTTCACCCGCACCAAGCACCGCGCCAACCGGCTCGCCGAGTTCCTCGTGAAGAAGGGGATCTCCGCCGAGCGGATTCACGGCAACCGGTCGCAGGCGCAGCGCACGGCGGCGCTCGCCGGCTTCAAGAGCGGCAAGCACCGAGTCCTCGTCGCCACCGACATCGCCGCACGCGGCATCGACGTCGAGGAGCTGGGCCACGTCGTCAACTTCGACGTCCCAGTCGCCCCCGAGGACTACATCCACCGCGTCGGCCGCACCGGGCGGGCCGAGGCGACGGGCGACGCGTACACCTTCTTCGCGCCCGAGGAAGCCGGCGAGCTGCGCGCGATCGAGCGCGCCATCGGCAAGCAGCTTCCGCGGGTGACCGTCCCTGGCTTCGCCTACGATGCGAAGCCGACGACTCAGCTCGAGATTCCCGCACGCGAGCGGATCGCCCAGATCCGGCAGCGAAAGGCGGAAGACCGGAAGCGAGCGGCGGCGAACGCCGAGCGGCGGGCCGCGGGAGCCCGGGGCAGCGGCGGGGGTCCTCGTGGCGCGTCCGGCGGCGGTCCGCGCGGCGGCGGCTCCGGCCGTGGCGGCAGGAGCGGCGGCGGGCGTTAGGCAGGGCGGGGCAGGGCGACGGAACTCCTGAAGGCGGGGGACTGCGGAACGGCGTTGCAGGGACGCAGAGGGTGCGCAGAGACAGCCCGTGAGGGCTGAGCAGTTGGCGCGACGCCCGAACTGAATTGGGGCAAGCGGGGCGAGATCATCTCGCCCCGCTTGCCCCGCGTCGTTCTGCTCTGGCGGGAACGGCTCAGCCCTACAGGCTGTTCTCTGCGAAACCTCTGCGTGCCTGCGTCTCTGCGGCTTCGCAGTCCCCCGTGTCACCCAGTTCCGCCGTCTCCCCGCCCGTCAGGCGGCCCGAACGCAGAAGGGCGCCCCGTCCGGAGCGCCCTCTGTCCGCCCGGAAGCTCGGGCGTCACGCCATGCTGAATTCCTTCGCGAACGCGACCGCGAAGGTGAAGGTCTTTTCCCGGCTCCGCGTTTCCATCGCGTCGGCGATGCGTTCGAGGCGCTTCGGGATGCCGAGGATCTTCTCCTGGGCGCGCTTGCCGATCTCATCGAGCCCTTCGACGGTCTCGATCGCCCAGAAGCGGATCTGTTCCTCGACGATCTTCAGGTAGTCGCGCGGCCCGTAGATGCCGGCGCGCCGGATGACGTCGCCCATCTCGCGGAAGTGGGGCATGTTCACGCCGGGCATGTCGATCGACGGCATGATCTCGGCGGCGGAGGCGAGGGCCCGGTTCGGGTCGCGGGCGAGGACTTCCTTGAAGATCGTCCGGTAGAACGTGTAGTGCCGGGCTTCTTCCTTGGCGACGTTGGAGAGCACCTCGCCGATCGTCGGCTCCCAGCTGGAGGCGAGCTTGCCGGTGTTCGCGTGGCTCACCTGGGTCGCGCGCTCCTGCAGCGTGGTGTAGACGAAGACGCGGTAGGGATCCTTGTCCCACGCCGGCTCGAAGCCGGCGCGCAGGTACTCGAACTGCATCCGCTCGAGCACCGGATTGTCGAGGATGCGGCTGTCGCGCGAGTAGTCGTGGAGCACCGCACCGTGACGGTCCTCCTCGGCGGTCCAGAGGTTCGTCCACTTCGACCAGAAGGTGTCGCCACCCAGGTAGGCGGCGAGCAGGCGGTGGAAGTGGGGGAGCCCTTCCTCCGTGAGGAGGTTCAGCGCCAGCGCGACACGTGCCGGAAGGCTGATCCCCTCGGCGCGCTCACGCAGCTCCTTCACGTAGGCGTCAGGATCGGTGTCCGGAGGAGGAGCGAGCAGCTCGCTCGGGAACCACAGCACGCGCTTGGCCTCGTGCACCTCCATGAGCTGCTGCACCACCGGCTCGAGGTCGTCGAGCACTTCGACCTTGGCGAGCGTTTCTGTTTCGTCTCGTATCATCTGGGCAATCTGCCTGAGGGATCACTTCGGAGCCAGCACCCCATGAACAGCACATCGCAAGCCACGGCGGAATCTGCGGCAGAAATGGTCGCCGCGCTGCCGGCGACAGGCTGGCATCGGCGCGCCGCCGTCACGTCAGCTCGTCGAGCTTCCGCAGGGCGGGGACCTTCCACGCGGTCACCCCGACGACGCCGAGCGTTATGACGCCGCCGATCACCACCGCGCGGACCGCGCCGAGGAGCCTGGCCGCCACTCCGGACTCGAACTCCCCGATCTCGTTCGAGGAGCCGATGAAGATCTGGTTCACGGCCGAGACGCGGCCGAGAAGATGCGCGGGGGTGCGAGTGGTCAGCAGCGTCGAACGGATCACGACGCTGACGTTGTCGGCCATCCCGCTGAGCGCGAGCAGTCCGAGCGATAGCCAGAAGGAGCGTGAGATCGCGAAGAAGACCCAGCAGAGCCCGAAGACCGCGACCGCGATGAACAGCTTTCGCCCGGCACGTCGCAGCCGGCGGTGGGTGAGCGCGACCGACATGATCACGGCCCCCGCCGCCGGCGCCGCACGGAGAACCCCGAGCCCCTGCGGTCCGACGTGCAGCATGTCCGCGGCGAAGATCGGGAGCAGCGCAGGAGCGCCGCCGAAGAGCACCGAGAAGAGGTCGAGCACCTGCGCACCGAGCAGCTGTGGCTGGCCGAGCAGGAAGCGGATGCCGACGGTCAGGTTGTAGCCGATGGTCCCCTCGCGGGCGCTGGCTGGCTTCGGCACGTAGCCGATCCGGCCATAGAGCAGGAACGCGATCGAACAGAGTGCGACCTCGGTCGCGTACGCCGCCACCGGGCCGGAGAATCCATAGAGCATCCCGCCCAGCGCGGGCCCGATCACCGCGGCGAACTGCCAGAGGGAGGAGCGCCAGGCGACTGCATTCGCGTAGGTCTCGCGGGGAACGATCTCCGCCCCGAGGGCGGTGCGTGCCGGCGTCTGGAAGCTCCGCGCCAGCCCGCTCACGACCATCACGGCGTAGAGCGGCCAGATGCGTTGCGCGTGCAGCGCCCCCGGCGCGAGCGTGAGCAGCAGGAGCGCGACCGCGCAGAGTGTCTGGACCACCATCGAGGTCATCGCCAGCAGCTTCCGATTGTGCCGGTCGGCGAGATGTCCCGCGTACAGTGCGGCCCCGATGAAAGGCAGCGCCTCGGCAAGGCCGACGAGACCGAGGGAGAGCGGGTCCCTGGTCAGCGCGTACACCTGCCAGGCGACGACGACCGCCTGGATCATCGCGCCGAGCGTGAACGCGACCGAGCTTCCGACGTACCAGCGGAAGTTGGGGTTGCGAAGCGAGACGTAGGGGTCGTGGCGCTCGGTCATGCGTCCATGGCGTCGGGTCGCCGGATGCTAGCGAGTGTGGTGAGCAGCGGCAACGAGCGGCTCGCCATGATTCCTGCGACTGCGGCACCGCTGTTAGACTTCGAGCCGATTCCTTTCCCGCCGATGCCACTCGACTTCTCGACCGTCGCGATCGTCCTCGACGCCGACTTCGGCGCGCAGCTCCACGAGCTCGCGTCGCGCGTTCCCGTGTGGATCGCCGACACCCCGGGAAACCGGTCGTCGATCGAGAGCGAATGGACGCGGCGCCGGCGCGACGGCGCCGACCGCGAGCTGAACGTGTTCCGGATGATCGATGGGCTGTCACCCTCCGATCACATCGCGGCACTCCTGCGAACGATCGACAGCCAGCACGGCGCCGCGGCGGAGGACGGGCCGTTCGCGACGCTCCTCGTGTTCGGGGCGCCGGCCGATGCCGCGCCGGTCGCGGCGCTCCGCGCGATCGGCGGGGGCTTCCCGGTGGCGACGGCCGACGGTTTCCGCGTCGAGTTCGCCCGCTGACCCAGCCGGTGGTGTCCCGGTCCGGGTGCAGTTCGCGCGTGATCCGTCGCACATTGTCACGCGTTGGTCACGCGGATGGCGCAGTTCGACAGAAGATCCATGCGCGGCCTGCACGAAATCGTTGACACTCTGCCGGACGCGCGCTAGTCTCCAGATGCCGCTCACGCCGGGCGGCGTCGCCACTCCGCCGCAGGATCATGCTCACTCGCTCGCTCGACATCACGCCGCGCTGCTTCGTTTTCCGCCGTCTCAACGGTGGCAACGCGACGCTCGTGGCGCGCGCGCGATGGGGATGACTCGATCCGGACTGTCGATCTGCTCCGCCCTCGCGTTCGAACGAATGCGAGGGCGTTTTTGTTGACGTGGTGCGCGCCGCGGCGACGGCGCGCTGGACGGGGGAGGAAAAGGAGCGAATGCGGAAGCACTACCTGTTCGTGAGCGACTTCGACCAGACGCTGAGCTTCAACGACTCGGGTGTCGCGCTGAGCGAGATGCTCGGCATCGACGGGTTCCTCGATCGCGTAGCCGGACTCTCGCGGCTCAACTTCGTGCAGTCGGGGGCGGAGCTCGCGTACCTCCTCCGTCACGATTCCGAGTTCCGTCGCGTGCGTGCCGGGCACCTCGTCGAGGTCGGACGCCGCATCCGGCTGAAGCGGAACATCCCGATGCTCCTGGACTTCCTCCGCCAGGGGATCGACGGTTTCACCTTCGACTTCTTCGTCGTCTCGGCGGCGCCGGAGGAGGTCGTGTTCTCCGCGCTCGAGGGAATCGTCCCGCGCGAGCGGATCATCGGCACCCGGTTCGGCTTCGACCCCGAGTCGGGCGAGGTGTCGTCGATCCTGCGCGTCCCCGCCGGCTACGGAAAGGTCGCCGCGGTGGACGACCTGCGATTCCGCCTCGGCGTGCCGCGCGAGCGCGTCGTGTACGTGGGCGACGGAAGCTCGGACATCCACGTCATGCTTCACGTGAACCGGGGCGACGGCTTGACGATCGCGGCGTCGGAGGCGCGGCACATCGCGCAGATCGCGAGGCGCACGGTGATCAGCGACGACGCGCTGAGCGTGCTCGTGCCCGTGCTCGAGGAGATCGGTGGTTACGATCGCGGGCAGATCCGCGCATTCTTCGAGGAGCACGGGCTGCTCATCCAGGAGTGGGACCGTGTCCGTACCGACTGGCTGACGATTGGCGGGCCGCTGAGCGGGGCGGCGGACGCCGCCGTTCCTGCCTGACGGTCGATGCGCCCCTCACCATTCTCGGACTCGCATGGAAGAGAGCTTCGTCTATCTCGGATACTTCGCGGGGACGATCACGGTCCTGTCGTTCCTGCCGCAGGTCGTGCGGGCATGGCGCACGCGCCAGACGCGCGACCTGTCGATGGGAATGTTCGCCCTGCTCGTCGCCTCGGGGGTGCTCTGGATGCTGTACGGCGCGCTCACGCGTGACTGGCCGGTCGTCGCGACCAACGCCGGCATGGTCGCGCTGAACGGCGCGCTGGTCGTGGCGAAGCTGCGCTACAAGTGAGCGAGCGGCCTCCCCTCAGACGAAGTAGCGCGCGGCGACGGGGAGGAGGGTCGGGTGCTGCATCAGCGCCTGGGCGAATACCCTGCCTAACGTGCGGCGGTCGGGAGCGATCCCGTTGACCGTGCGCGCGAGCCGGTTGTAGAACTCGTCGTCGAACTTGTTGAGCGCTTCCTTGATCCGGTAGAAGCGCTCGTGATCGTCGCCCATCAGCGCCATCCACTCGTCGTGATAGCGCTGGAGGCGCGCGGCGCTGGCATCGTGCGCGGCGAGCGCGGCCGCGGCGGTGCGCCCGGCGATTCGTCCCGCCTTCATCCCGGTGACGATCCCCCCGCCGGAGAGGGGGTTGATCATGTGCGCCGCGTCCCCGCAGAGGATCAGCCCATCGGTGACGGTCCGCTTCACCGTCGTGTGGACGATCACGCCGCCCACGGTGTACCCGGTGCGCGTCCCGGTCGGGAAGTATCGGTCGAGGTACGCGTGCAGCCACTCGCGCGCCGGCCGTCCACCGGCCTTGAGCGCCACGAGCCCGAGGCCGACGTTGGCGACCCCGACTCCCTTGGGAAAGACCCACGCGTAGCCGCCCGGCGCGATCTGGTCGCCGAAGTGGAGGTAGATCGCGTCGGGGTCGAATTCTATTCCCGAGACGACGTACTGCGCGCAGCTCTCCATGTCCCGCGACGGGACGCGGGTGTCGAGCCCCGCCCACCGGCCGACCATGCTCTCGACGCCGTCGGCCCCGATGATGAATCGCGCCCGCACCACCCCCTCCCCGCGCGGACCGCGGGTGCGGGCGATCCATCCGTCGCCCTGGCGGGTGATCCCGACCACCTCGGTCCCCGTCCGGATTTCAGCGCCCTCCCGTCCCGCGTCGGCGGCGAGCGCCGGCTCGAAGCGCGTTCGATCGAGGATGTATCCCACGTCTCCCTCGGCGACGCGGACCTCGGTGCCGTCAGGCGCCCAGAAGATCACCCGGGTGATCCTCCGCGAGATCCAGTTGGCGCCCGCCGGATCGAGGAACTCGGCGACCCCCTTCGATCCGACTCCCTCGCCGCAGCGCACCGGGGCTCCGACCGCGCGGTCCCGCTCGAGGACCAGCACCTCGAGCCCGGAATCGGCGGCGCATGCCTCACGGGCAGCGACGAGCCCCGCGGGACCGCCGCCGACGACGAGGATGTCGCAACGCTCTTCGCTCACGCCCATGCCCCCGGCTTCACGCGGCGGGGAGCGTCGCGGCGGCGAGCGGGTTGGGGACCATCAGCAGCGCGCCGACCGGGCATGGGGCGATGCACTTGCCGCATCCCGTGCAGGTCTCGGCGAAGACGACGAGCCCCTCGCGGCGCATCTCGATCGCGGTCGGTGGGCAGAGCGGCATGCAGAGGCCGCACTCGTCGCAGAGCTGGCGGTCGACGACGGCGATGGTTGGCGGAGGGCGACGCATGGTGAGCGAGGTTACAGGGCCGAGCTAGGTTGTGTCAAGTCAACAGCTTGCTCGTCCTATGGAACACAGGCTAGCTTTCCGTCCTCTCGACGCAAGGCACTGGCTCGGCACCACCTCCACCGCAAGGCACTAGTTGATGCGCTGGCCGCTCTTCAAGCGAGGCTCGCTTTTTCCCGCGAACGCGATCGGTGTCGATCTCGGAACCGCGAACACACTGATCTACGTGAAGGGCGAAGGCATCGTGCTCAACGAGCCATCGGTCGTCGCCATCGATCGGGACACGAAGCGCATCCTCGGCGTGGGACTCGAGGCGAAGCGCATGCTCGGCCGGACGCCGGAAGGCGTCATCGCCGTTAGGCCCATGAAGGACGGCGTCATCGCCGATTTCGACGTGACGGAGAAGATGCTCCGTTACTTCCTCAAGCTGATCATCGACAATCACGTCTTCCGCGTGAAGCCGCGGGTGATCGTCTGCGTGCCGTCGGGCATCACCGAAGTCGAGAAGCGCGCGGTCCGCGACTCGGCGATGGGTGCCGGCGCGAAGGAAGTGTTCATGGTCGCCGAGCCGATGGCGGCGGCGATCGGCGTCGGCCTGCCGGTCGAGACGCCGACCGGCAACATGGTGATCGACATCGGCGGCGGGACCACCGAGATCGCGGTCATCGCGCTCTCCGGCATCGTCAGCGACACGTCGATCCGCATCGGCGGCGACGAGCTGGACATCGCGATCGTGCAGTTCATGCGCAAGAACTACAACCTCCTCATCGGCGAGCCGACGGCGGAGCTGATCAAGATCGGGATCGGCAGCGCGGCGCCGGTCGGCGAGGAGCGCGAGATGGAAGTGAAGGGACGCGACCTCGTCTCCGGGATCCCGAAGACGGTGCGCGTCCACTCGAGCGAGATCCGCGAGGCGATCCAGGAGCCGATTCAGCAGATCGTCGACGCCGTGCGGCGCGCGCTCGAGATCACCCCGCCCGAGCTGGCCAGCGACATCGTCGATCGCGGCATCGTGATGACGGGCGGCGGCGCGCTCATTCGCGGGCTCGACCTCCTGCTCAGCCAGGAAACCTCGCTGCCGATTCACGTCGACGAGGATCCGCTGACGTGCGTCGTGCGCGGCACCGGCCGCATTCTCGACGACGAGGACAAGTACGCCTCCGTCCTCGAGGACTGATTCGCCGTGGCCCGTGCGAGCCGGCTCGATAGCCGCTTCGACACCGCGTTGTTCGCGGCCTGCGTCTTTCTCGCGATCGTCGTCCACGGCCTCCCCGAGCGTCTCCGCGAGCCGCTGACCCGCAGCCTGCGGCAGACGGTGCTCGTCCCGCTCGTGGCACTGCAGCACAACGCCGGGCTGAGTCGCGCGGCATGGCTGTCGCACGAGTCGAACGCGCGGGTGCAGGACAGCGTCTCGCTGCAGGCGATGCGCGCCCTCGCGCTGGAGAGCGAGAACGAGCGCCTTCGCCGCGTTCTCGGGCTCGGCGGAAAGCTGCGATGGGGGTTCGTCCCCGCCGAGGCGCTGCACAGCGGCGCGGTCGGCGACGAGTACACCCTGACGCTCTCGGCGGGCGCCAACGCGGGCGTGCGCGCCTTCAGCCCCGTCGTCGCGCCCGATGGCCTCGTCGGGATGGTGCAGACCGTCGATCCGCGGATGAGCATCGCGATCATCTGGACGCACCCCGACTTCCGCGTCAGCGCCCGTGCGGCCGATCGCAGCGCGTTCGGCATCGTCCAGGCGCACCAGGGGAGCGGAGCCGATCGCTACCTGCTCGAGCTGCGCGGCGTGCCCGTGCGCAACGAGATCAGGAAGGGGACCCTCATCGTCAGCTCCGGCCTCGGCGGCGTCTATCCCGAGGGGATCCCGATCGGGACGGTGATCGACACGCTGCGCTCCGACGGCTACGCGCGGAAGTACCTGCTGCGTCCCTCGGTGATGCCCTCTGACGTCCTGTCGGTGATGGTGTTGCAGCCGCAGCGCGCGGCCGGGGGTGTCGAGCCGGTCTGGGCGACGACGGTGGCTGCCGCGGACAGCGTTGCCCGTGCCGCCGCGGCGGCCGACTCGATCGCCGTCGCGCGCGCGGCCGGCGCACCGGGGAAGCCGATCATCGCCGAGTCGGCGA
>DASZNJ010000102.1:0-2289 GCA_035551575.1 Gemmatimonadaceae bacterium | reverse complement strand
ACCCCTGACCCCTGACCCCTGACCCCCCCTGCCCTACAGGAACATCCCCACCGCCGCGCCGAACATCAGCAGCGCCGTCAATCCGACCACCGCGCGCCCGAGCCGTGAGCTCGGCTGGCCCTGCATCAGCTGGCGGTCGGAGGCGGCGATCAGGATGCCGACGAGCAGGAAGGGCGCGAGCACGCCGTTGATCACCGCCGTCCAGTAGAGCGCGGCGACCGCGTTCACGTTCGCGAAGTCGAGCGCGACACCGATCGCCACCGACGAGATGAACATCGCGTAGAAGCCGGGCGCGCGGTTGTAGGGCTCGTCGATCCCCTGCCGCCAGCCGAAGATCTCGGCAAAGGCGTACGCTCCCGACCCGGCGAGCGTCGGGATGGCGAGCGCTCCCGTCCCGAGCAGCCCGACGGTGTAGAGCAGCGACGCGAAGCGTCCGGCGATCGGCGCCAGCGCCTCGGCCACCTCGCGCGATGTCTGCGGATTCGTCCGCCCCGCGCGATGGAGGGTGAGCGCGGTCGCGAGGATGATGAAGAACATCGCCGCGTTCGAGAAGAATGCGCCGATGGTGATGTCGATCTTTCGCGTGTTGATCTCATATGGCTCCGCGCCGACACGGTCCGCGACACGGCGGCGGCCGATCGCCTTCTCCTCCTCGACCTCCTGCGACGCCTGCCAGAAGAAGAGGTAGGGCGAGATCGTGGTCCCGAGGATCGCGACGACCGTCGCCCACGCGCCGCCGCGCGCCGGGATCCGCGGCACGAAGGTGTCGCGCGCGACCACCGGCCAGTCCGGGCCGACGTACAGCGCGGTGACGACATACGCGGCGAGACTGAGTGCGAGCCACTTCAGCACGCGCGCGAGCGTCGCGTAGCGGAGCCGGATCGTCGCCACCGCGATCCCGACGCCGAGCACGACGACCCACACATGCGAATTGATCCCGGTCAGCAGCTCGCTGGCGTCGGCCATGCCCGTGAGGTCGGCGCCGAGGTTGATCGTGTTCGCGGTGAACAGCGCGATCGCGGCGACGAGGAGCACCGGCCGCGGAAACTTGTGCCGGAGCGCGCCGGCGATCCCGCGGCCGGTCACCATCCCGACACGCGCGCACATCGCCTGCACCGCGACCATCAGCGGCCAGGTGAAGAGCGCGGTCCAGAGCAGCGCCGATCCGAACTGCGCGCCGGCGACGGAATACGTCGCGATCCCCGACGGATCGTCGTCGGCGGCACCGGTGACGATCCCGGGCCCGAGGCTCTTCCAGAACGCGCGCACCCCGACGGGCCGCGGCCGGTCGCGCGGCTCCTTCCGCCGCTGCGCTCCGCGGTGCTCGACTTTCTCGGGATGCGTCGCCAGGGATCCTCCGCGGTACGGCGTGATCGTACTCTCCGGCGCCACGCCCTGTCGAGGGCGTGCCGCTCGTCGCGGACAACCCGCCGTCCACGGGGACGGACGTTGTGCGGCCGGTCACCGGCGTTACGCGAGCGGTAACGCTGTGGTGCGCAACGCCTTGTCCCATTCTTTCCCGACCGGCCGCCGGTATGCCTTCATGGGTGGCGACTCCAACACGGAGACGGGATGCGTCCGTCTACTCTCCGCGCGACCTCGATCACGGCCACGCCCCGCGCCTGCCGGCTGGTGCCGGTCGCCGCCACCTTCTGTGCCGCGCTGCTCGCCGCCGCCTGCGCGGCGACCCCGTCGGCGGTGGTGTCGACCGGGCCCACCCCCGAAAGTGGTCCGCGCCTGACGGTGAGGACCGAGCCAGGTGCGCCACCGGCGGCCACGGCGCCCGCGATCACCGCCGCGCCGGCCCCGCGCGCGCTCGTCGTCGCGACCGCGGACGAGCTGGTCGGCACGCGCTACCGCTACGGCGGCAGCTCACCGAAGAGCGGCTTCGACTGCTCGGGATTCATTCACTGGGTCTACTCGCGGCACGGGATAGAGCTCCCGCGCACGGCGCGCGGGCTGGGCACCGCCGGCGCGCGCATTCCGGCCCGCCGCGCCGAGCTCCTTCCCGGCGACCTCCTCCTCTTCGCCGGTCACGGGACGCGCATCACCCACGCCGCGATCTACGTCGGCGACGGCCGCATCATCCATGCGAGCTCCGGCCAGCGCACCGTCCGCTACGACGACCTCGACTCCCCGCGCGGCCGCTGGTTCCGCCGGCACCTCGTCTCGGCGCGGCGCGTGATCGACGTTGAACGGGGGCCAGGCGCCAGTAGCCAGGCGCCAGGCACGGCGGCAGCAGGCGTGGGCCAGGCGCCAGTAGCCAGGCGTTAGGCACGGCGGCAACAG
>DASZNJ010000101.1:0-36499 GCA_035551575.1 Gemmatimonadaceae bacterium | reverse complement strand
CGATGCGCGCGGCGATCGGTGCGGCGGCGCGGCCATGGTCGCGCGTCTCGAAGGCGACCTTGGTCCGCCGGACGAGCAGGTCGGTGATCGTCAACGCGAGCTCGGCGTCCACCGCGTACGCCAGCTCGGCGCCGGTGTAGGGAAGCCCGCTGACCAACGGCGCGGCGAGCGAGCGGTCGGCCGCTGACAGCGCCCATACCGAGCCCCACCGGCTGCCGTAGGCGTGCACCAGGTGGTCGGCGCGGCTCGAGCTCCCGGTTGCGCGCAGCGCGCGCTCGGTTTCCTGCTCGAGCGAATCGAGCTCGCCGCCGGGCAGCGCCACCTTCGCCGTCCCGCTCGCGCGCCCCGAGTTGCCGAGCTCACGCTCGACGACATCGACGACCTCGGCTGACATCGCGCGGTACGTCGTCAGCTTCCCCCCGCTCACCGAGACGACGCCGTGGTCGCTGACCGTGATCTCGTGTTCGCGCGACGCCCCCGACGGGTCCTCGCCGAAGCGGCCGGCGATCAACGGGCGGATCCCCGCCCAGGCGCAGACGACGTCCTCCGCCGTCAGGCGCGCGGCCGGGAAGAAATGGTTGGCGGCGTCGAGGAGGTAGGAGACGTCGGTGCGCGACGCGCGCACGTCGTCGGGGGTCGCCGTCGTCTCGGTGTCGGTGGTCCCGACGATGGTATGCGTCTCGCCCGGCAGGATGAACATCACCCGTCCATCCACCGGCGAGAGCAGCGTCAGCGCGGCGTGATTGCCGACGCGCCCGCGGGGAACGGTGATGTGCACTCCCTTCGTTCCGCGCAGCGACGGCTGCGCGCCCGGCTCGTCGAGGCGGCGGATCTCGTCGCTCCACGGGCCGGCCGCGTTGACGACGACGCGGGCGCGGACCGCGGTCTCGGCGCCGGTGATCGCGTCGGCGATCACGGCGCCGTCGGTGCGGCCGCGCAGCGTCGTCAGGCGGCGGACCCCGGCGTGGTTGACGACGGTGGCCCCCGCCTCGCGGGCGCCGAGCGCCGTCGCCAGCGTTAGGCGCGCGTCGTCGGTGGCGGCATCGTAGTAGCTCGCGCCGCCGGTGAGGCCGTCGGCGCGCAGCTTCGGCTCGCGGGCGATCACCTCGTCGGGATCGAGGCGGCGGTGCGGCGCGACGTTCCGGAAGAGGGCGAGCAGGTCGTAGAGAAAGAGGCCAGCGCCAAGCTTCCACCGCGGCACCCGCGAGCCCTCGTAGACGGGCCAGGTGAACTCGAGCGGGCGCACGAGGTGCGGCGCGAGGTCGAGCAGCCGGCGGCGTTCGAGGCTCGACTCGAAGACGAGGTGCAGGTGCCCGTGCTCGAGGTAACGCAGCCCGCCGTGCACGAGCCGCGACGACCGGCTCGACGTCCCGCTGGCGAAGTCGTCGCGCTCGACGAGGGCGACGCCGAGCCCGCGCAACGCCGCGTCGCGCGCGACGCCGACACCGGTGATCCCGCCGCCGATGACGAGCAGGTCGAAGCGCTCCGCGCCAAGGCGGTCGAGCGCGCGCGCACGCTCGGCGAGCGGGGGCGGGACATCGCCGCGCCGCCGCGCCGCTGCGCCATTCACCTGCTCCCGAGTCGGCGCGCCTGTCATGCACGGTATGATGGCGAGCGATTCGTGAACCGGTAAGTGCGATTGTCAGGGATCAACCGACGCGTTCGCCTATTCCTGCCGGCGACGCCACGGCCTAGCTTTCGTCCATGCTCACAACCATCCCCGGACGCCGTGTCGCGATCGTCGCCGGCGTGCGTACGCCGTTCGTCAAGGCGGGCACGTCGTTCAGGAACATGTCCGCGATCGACCTCGGCAAGCTGACGGTCGCCGAGCTGCTGCAGCGCGCCGGCCTCGATGGCAAGGAGGTCACGGCGCTCGTCTTCGGGACGGTGATCCCTTCGGTGCTCGCGCCGAACATCGCCCGCGAGGTCTCGCTGATCCCGCAGCTGCCGAAGGGATGTGAGGCGTACACGGTGAGTCGCGCCTGCGCTTCGGCGAACCAGGCGATCACCGATGCCGCCGACCAGATCGCGCTCGGCCACCACGACTGCATCATCGCCGGCGGCGCCGAGTCGCTGTCGACGGTGCCGATCCTCCACTCGCGCGGCTTCGCCGATGCCCTCGTCGCGGCGAGCAAGGCGAAGTCGCTCGGTGGACGCGTCGCCTCGATCGCCCGGATCCGGCCGAAGGACCTCGTCCCGATCACCCCGGCGATCGCCGAGCCGAGCACCGGCGAGACGATGGGGCAGAGCGCCGAGAAGATGGCGAAGCTCAACGCGATCGCCCGCCGGGCGCAGGACGAGTTCGCGTTAGGCTCGCACCAGAAGGCGGCGGCGGGAACGAAGGATGGCCGCCTGACGGCGGAGATCTTCCCGGTGTACGTCCCGTCGTCGTACGAGACGGTGGTGGCCAGCGACAACGGGATCCGCGCCGACAGCACGATCGAGGCGCTGGCCAAGCTGCCGCCGGTGTTCGACCGCAGGTACGGCACGGTGACCGCCGGCAACTCGTCCCCGCTCACCGACGGCTCGGCCGCGGTCGTCCTGATGAGCGACGAGAAGGCGAAGGCGCTCGGCTACAAGCCGCTCGGCTACGTCCGCAGCTATGCGTACGCGGCGCTCGACCCGGGGGAGCAGCTGCTGATGGGCCCCGTGCTCGCCGCCCCGCGGGCGCTGCAGCGTGCCGGGCTGTCGCTCCGCGACATGGACCTCGTCGAGATGCACGAGGCGTTCGCGGCGCAGGTGCTGAGCAACCTGAAGGGGCTCGAGAGCAAGGCGTGGGCGGAGCGCGCCGGCTTCTCGCACCCGGTCGGCGCCGTCGACCCGGCGAAGCTCAACGTGATGGGCGGTTCGATCGCCATCGGCCACCCCTTCGGCGGCACCGGCGCCCGGATCATGACCACCCTGCTCAACGAGCTCGGCCGCCGCGGCGGCCAGTTCGGGCTGATGACCGTCTGCGCCGCCGGCGGGATGGGGTTCGCGATGGTCGTCGAGCGGGCCTAGCCGAACGGGGAAATGGCGCGCCCCGGGCGGACGGTGCCAGGACGTAATAAGTAACATCTTGTATATAAATAGGGAGCCGAACCGACCATGACCGCAGCGGGCAGCGTGAAGGCCGCCTTCACCAACCTCCGCCTCGACCTCGAGGACGGCGTCGCGGTGGTGACCATCGACGTCCCGGGCAAGCCGGTGAACACCCTCGATGCCGGGGTGATCGCCGAATTCGGGCGGGTGTTCGAGTTCCTCGAGGGCGAGCCGTCGGTGCGCGGCGCGGTGCTCATCAGCGGCAAGCCGGACAACTTCATCGCCGGCGCCGACATCGAGCAGTTCCTCGCGCTGAAGACGGCGAAGGACGCCGAGGCGCTGAGCCGGAGCGGGCAGGAGCTGCTGGCGCGGCTGGAGCGGTTGCGCGTCCCGGTCGTCGCCGCGATCAACGGCGCCTGTCTCGGCGGCGGGCTCGAAGCGTCGCTCGCCTGCGCGTACCGCATCGCCAGCGACAGCCCGAAGACGGTGCTCGCCGTTCCCGAGGTCCAGCTCGGGCTCATCCCCGGTGCCGGCGGCACCCAGCGCCTGCCGCGGCAGGTCGGGCTGACGGCGGCGCTCGACATGATCCTCACCGGCAAGAACATCCGGGCGAAGAAGGCGCTCACGTTGGGGCTGGTCGACGAGATGGTCCATCCCGCGATCCTCCGCGACGTCGCCGTCCGCCGCGCGCGCGAGATCGGCGACGGGACGCGGCCGCGCTCGCACGGGCACAGCGGGAGCGGGATCGCGGCGCGGGCGCTCGAGGGGACGGGGGCGGGACGCGCGATCGTCTTCCGCCAGGCGCGCCAGCAGACGCTGTCGAAGACGAAGGGAAACTATCCCGCCCCCCTCGCCGCGATCGACGCGATCGAGAGCGGCTACTCGAAGGGGATGGAGGCCGGCTACGCGGAAGAGGCGCGCCTGTTCGGTGAGCTGTCGCAGACCGAGGTCTCGCGACAGCTGATCTTCCTCTTCTTCGCGACCACCGCGCTGAAGAAGGACACGGGGGTCGCCGATCCGAACGCGAAGGGATCGCCGGTCGACAAGATCGCGGTGCTCGGATCGGGCTTCATGGGCGCCGGGATCGCGACGATCGCGGCGCAGGCCGGCACCGTCGTCAGGCTGAAGGACGCGGATACGGCGCGCGTCGCCGCCGGTCTGCGCAGCATCCGCGAGAACCTGAAGGAACGGCTGACGAAGAAGCAGATCACCCGCACGCAGTTCGACGACCAGCTCATCCTCGTCAACGGCACCACCGACTACTCGGGGTTCGGCAACGCCGACATCGTCATCGAGGCGGTGTTCGAGGACATCGTGGTCAAGCACCAGGTGATCCGCGAGACGGAGAAGTACACCAGCGATCACGCAATCTTCGCGTCGAACACGAGCACGATCCCGATCGCCCGGCTGGCGCAGGCCTCGGCCCGTCCCGATCGCGTCATCGGCATGCACTTCTTCTCGCCGGTCCCGAAGATGCCGCTGCTCGAGGTGATCGTGCACCCGCGGACGGCGGCCGACGTCACGGCGACGGTGGTCGCCTACGGGAAGAAGCTCGGCAAGACGGTGATCGTCGTGAACGACGGGCCGGGCTTCTTCGCCAACCGGATCCTGACGCCGTACATCAACGAAGCGGGGAAGCTCCTCGACGAAGGCGCGAAGATCGAGGCGATCGACAGGGCACTCGTCGAGTTCGGGTTTCCGGTCGGCCCGATCACCCTCGTCGACGAAGTCGGGATCGACGTCGCCGGGAAGGCCGGGAACATCATCGCCGACGCCTTCGGCGAGCGGATGCGGCCGTCGACGTCGCTGCAGCACGTCCTCTCCGCCGGCCGGTATGGGCGCAAGAACCGGAAGGGATTCTACAGGTACGACGAGAAGGGGAAGAAGGAGGGAGTCGACGAGACGGTGTACGACCTGATCCCGAACGCCGTCGCCCGGCGCGACTACCCCGCCGACGAGATCCGCGAGCGGACGGTGATGGCGATGCTGAACGAGGCGGCGCGCGCGCTCGAGGACGGGATCGTCCGCGCGCCGCGCGACGGGGACATCGGCGCGGTGTTCGGCATCGGCTTCCCCCCCTTCCGCGGCGGTCCTTTCCGCTACATGGACACGTTAGGCGTCGCCGAGGTGGTGAGGCGGCTCGAGGAACTGAACGCCCGATTCCCCGGGCGGTACGAGCCGGCCCCGATCCTCGTGCGGATGGGCCGCGCCGGCGACCGGTTCTATCCGTCGGAGGGAAAGCCCGTCGGGTGAGGGGCAGCGAGTGAGCCCCGAGCGGCGAGCGCGGGTCTGGCGTTGGGTGGCGATCATCTTCCTCGTCGCCCTGTGCGCTTCGGGGCTGAACAGCGCGCGCGACGCCTGGCCTGACGCGGTGACGACCGGCCAGCGCACGCAGGGCGCCGCGCAGCTGACCTGCTCCGTCGCCGGCCTTCTCGCCGCGGTCGCGCTCGCCGCGCGGTGGCCGATCGCGCGGCGTCTCTTCCGGATCTTCGCGGTCGCCGCGATCATCGCCGCCGGCCTCGCGCCGGTCGTCTGGGGCGACACCGCATGGTGGACGGGCGCGGTGGCTGCCGTAGCTGGTGCCGTGCCGGCGTGGCTCATCTGGCTCGCGTTCGTCCGCGGCGAACGCGCGGCTGCCGGGCCGAGCGCATGAGCGACGGCGTGCCGACGCACCTCGGCGCCCACGCGCTGCTCTTCGACCTCGATGGAGTGCTCGTCGACTCCACCGCCAACGTCGAACGCCACTGGCGCGACTGGGCGACGAGCAACGGCCTCGACGCGGCGCGCATCCTCTCGGTGGTCCACGGCCGTCGCGCGATCGACTCGATCCGCGAGCAGGCACCGCACCTCGATGCCGAGCGCGAGCTCGCCAGCCTCGTCGAGGCCGAGATGCGCGACACCGCGGGGATCCTCGTCTTCGACGGCGCCGCCGACCTCCTCTCGAGCATCCCGCGCGACCGCTGGGCGATCGTGACCTCCGGCACCCACGGCGTCGCCTCGGCGCGGCTGCGCACGGCGGGGCTGCCGATCCCCGGGGTGCTGATCACCGCCGACCGGGTGACGCGAGGCAAGCCGGATCCGGAAGGCTGCCTCGCGGCCGCGCAAGCGTTAGGCTTCCCGGCGGCTGCGTGCATCGTCGTCGAGGATGCTCCGGCGGGAGTGGAGGCGGCGCGGCGGGCGGGGATGCGGTGCATCGCGATCACCAGCACGCATGGGGAGGCCGAGCTGACGTCGGCGACGGCGGTCGTGCGACGACTGCGGGACATCCGCGTAGTCGCGGAGCCGGCGGGAGGACTGAGTGTGGTCGCGCGCGCGGGCTGAACGACGACTGGGGTCGCGGGGAGGCGACTGCGGGTGATCGGCGGAACGGCGCCACCAAGGCACCGAGACGCCGAGAACTGCTAACGGCGCCGCAGAGGCGCAGGGACGCAGAGGTTTCGCAGAGGACAGCCCGTCAGGGCTGATGCCGTTCGCACCAGGGCGAACAAGTGGGGGCAAGCGGGGCGAGATCATCTCGCCGCGCGTGCCCCCAAGTCGTTCGGGCTCGTAACAGTGGGAACGACGATTTCGCGGATGACGCGGATACTGCTTCGGGCAGCCACGCGGAGCGCCGCCCGCCCCAGGAACGATCCGCGAAATTCGCGAAATCCGCGTAATCGTAGTTCCACCTGTTAGTGCTCGAAGGGCGCCGAGCACCCGATCCGCGCACGAGTCTCCCAGCAAGACACGATAACAGCAAGGAGCAAGCAGGCGAGATGATCTCGCCCCGCTTGCCCCCAATCAGTTCGACCGTGGTGCGAACGGCTCCGCCCTGTCGGGCTGTCCCGGTGCCTCGATGGCGCCGTTCCGCTGTCCCCCCGGCGCTATCCGTGCCTAACGCTCGCCTTGTAAACGGCTCGTAAGCGTCTCGGCGCGGCGCCTCCGAAGAACCGTGCCACCCCACGACCACACCCACCTCTCACCATTGGCGTGAACAGCACGTAGCTTCCATTCGTGCACCGCGCCCCCTCACAACCGCGGCGCACAGGAACGATGGATCTCTACACATTCAGTCTCGCCCTCGGCGGCATCGGGCTTGGCACCATGGCGGTCGCCGGGCTCGGGACACACGGCCACGGCGAGCATGGCGGCGGTCATCATGGCGCCCATCCTGACGGCGGCGGCCACGTGCACGCCGGTCACGCCCACGGTGTCGCCCATGCCGCCGCTCACGGACACGCCGCGGGCGCGCACCACCACGACGTCGCCGACATTCGCGCCGTTTCGGTGCCGGGGGTCGGGCGCTCGCTCAGCGCGCTCGTCTCGCCGCGACTCATCTTCAGCTTCCTCGTCGGCTTCGGTGCTGGCGGCGTGCTGCTCCGCAACACCGTCGGCGGCGTCCTCCTCTTCATCGCCGCGCTCGCCGTCGGCGTGCTGTTCGAGCGGCTGCTCGTCGCGCCGCTCTGGCGGCTCGTCCACCGGTTCGAGTCCTCGCCGGCGCTGACGCTGGAGAGCACGATCACCGATGACGCGCGGGCGGTGTCGAGCTTCGACGCCCGCGGACAAGGGCTGGTCGCGATCGAGCTCGATGGCCAGGTCGTGCAGGTGCTCGGCACACTGCGCAGCGAGGACCTCCAGGCCGGGGTCCGGGTGCGTGCCGGCGATCGTCTCCGCATCGAAGCGGTGGACGACGCGCGCAACAGGTGCACGGTGTCCTATCTCGGTGCTTGACCCGCTGCGCGCCGGCTGCACCGTACGGCGCCGCGGCATCTCATAGAGGAAAACGTCGTATGGACTTGCGTCCCTGGATCACCATCATCGCGATCGTCTTCGGTGTCGTCGTCGTCATCCCGGCGATCGTCGCGTCGTTCCTGCGCAACGTCGACGCGGGCACCATCCGCCTCGTGTCGTGGCTGCACGGTGGCACCGTCATCTATCGTGGCCCCGGCAAGTCGAAGGAGATCCCGCTGCTCACCACCGGGACCACGATCTCGAGCAAGGTGATCAACGTCGACCTCGACATCACCGACCAGACCGCGGACCTCGACGCCGAAGGAACGCCGCGCCCGATCAAGGTGCGCATCCTCGCCAGCGCGATCGTCTCCGTCGGCGACACCGACGCGCTGATCAAGACCGGCGCGAACCGCTTCTTCGCCAAGTCGGAGGCGGACCAGATCAGCACACTCACCGACCTGCTCTCGAGCTCGGGGCGCCGGGCGATCAACCTGCTCACCCACGACCAGCTCTTCTCGGCGAAGACGGCCCCGATGCGCCTCCCGGCGCCCTCCGGCACGGCGGTCGCGCCTAACGTGCAGCTGGCGGCGCTCCAGCAGTCTTCGCCGTCGTTCCAGGCGATCGCCCAGGCCGCCGACGACGAGGACGATCCGCTCGCCGTGATCATCCGCAAGGCGTGCTCGCGAGAGCTCACCGACCTCGGGCTCATCTTCAACTCGCTGAACATCAAGGTCGTCCAGTCGGAGGTCGCCGAGGCGCGGCGCCGGCAGTCGGCGGCCGAGGCGCAGGCGAACGCCGAGATCGTCGCCGCCCTTCAGTCGCGCCGCGCCAAGGAAGCGCAGCTCGACGCGGAACGGATGATCTCCGACAAGCAGCGCGAGCTGGAGCAGACCCGCGCGTCGAACGCGGCGCTCGTCGCGCAGGCCGAGGCCAAGAAGCAGGATGCGCTGGCCATCCTCCGCACGTCCGAGCTCGACGCGACGCAGATCGCGCAGGCGCGCGCCGACGCCGACCGCGTGCGCATCGAGGCGCAGGCCGGGGCGGACGCCGAGTCGATCCGCATCCGCGCGATCGCGGCGGCCACCGCCGAGAGCATCCAGAAGGTGAACGAGGCGATCGCCGCCGGCGGCGAGAGCTATTTCCGCTACCGGCAGATCGAGATGCTCCCGCAGATCGCGCCGGCGATCGCCGATGCGCTCTCGCAGGCGAAGATGGTCACGATCACCGGCGCCGGTGACGGCCGGGGCGCGGCGGAGACGACGACGAACAACATCGCCAGCGTGATCCAGACGGTGCTCGCCGCGCAGCTGGTGAGCCGCGGCGGGATCCTCGACGGCGCCGAGCGGGAAGCGCCGGTCGCCGCGAACGGGCGCAAGTAGAACGATGGCAGGACGGGGCGGGAGCGAGGGTCGCTTCCGCCCCGTCGTATTTCCCATGTCCGATGCCTGACGCTGGATTCGCAGATCACTTCTCGGCACACGCGGCCCAGTACGCGCGCTTCCGCCCCGATTACCCGCCGGCGCTCTTCGCCTGGCTGCGCGGAATCGTCAGGCAGCACCGGCTCGCCTGGGACTGCGCGACGGGCAACGGCCAGGCCGCCGTCGCCCTCGCCGGGCACTTCGACAGCGTCGTCGCGACCGATGGCAGCGCTGCGCAACTCGCCGCCGCGACACCGCACCCGGGTGTCGGCTACGTCTGCGCGACGGCCGAGCAGAGCGGGCTGCGCAGCGCCTCGGCGGACATCGTCACTATCGCGCAGGCGTTGCACTGGCTCGACCTCGAGCGCTTCCATCGCGAGGTCAACCGCGTCGTCGTGCGTGGCGGGGCCATCGCGGTCTGGTCCTATGGACCGGTGCGCGTCGAACCGCGCGTCGACGAGGTGGTGAGCACGCTCTATCGCGAGACCGTCGGGAGCTACTGGCCTTCGGAGCGGGCGCACGTCGACAACGGGTATCGCGACCTCGCCTTTCCGTTCGAGGCGATCCCGGCGCCGAGCTTCGACATGAGCCGGCGGTGGACCCTCGGCCAGCTCCTCGGCTACATCGGGACCTGGTCCGCGGTGCAGCGCTATCGCAGGGCGAACGGTGACGCGATGCTCGGCGACTTCGAGGCGCAGCTCGAGGCGAGATGGGGCGATCCATCGGCGGCACGCCCGGTCAGCTGGCCGCTGCTGGTGCGCGCGGGCCGGGTCGGGGGCTGACGTCCCCCGCGTGACGGCAACGGTGGAGCAGTGGCTGTTTGTAACAGGAGCCACCGAGTTGGAATGAGAAAGGCCTTCCTCCGGTCGGTCGCGACGTCACCGCTCGACGCGGGCGTCAGAAGCGTGACCGTTGTGGGTGTGAACCCTGTCACCGCAGGTCGGCCATGTCTCAGTCCACGACGCTGCCGGCGAACATAACGATCGGCGTGGATCTCGGCGACAAGGTGAGCCAGACCTACGTGGTGGACGCCGAGGGGCGCTGTCAGGACCAAGCGCCCGTGCGGCATCGCAGCGAGCAGGCGCCGCAGGATCTCGCGCTGCTGAAGGCGCGGGACCAGGTGGTGAAGCTCCGCACCGACACGATCAACCATGTGCGGGGGACGGTGAAGGCGCTCGGGCATCGACTCCCCCGCTGCTCGGCGGAGGCCTCCAGTCGGGTGGCCGAGCATGTGCCCGATGCGGTCGCCGGCGCAGTCCCTGCCGCTCCTCCAGCTGATCGCGACCTTCACGGCGCAGATCCGCGCCTACGACCGGCGAGCAGCTCGCGGCGCGCGGGGGGAAGAATGCGAAGAAGCGCGCCGTGGTCGCGGTGGCGCGGAAGCTGGCCGTGCTGCGGCACCATCTCTGGATCACGCAGGCGACCTGTGATCCGGCGTACGACCAGCGGCGCGCCGCCGCCTAACGTCACCGCATCACCGTCACCGCCTCACCGCCACGCTGAACCCGTTACCCTCGGAGCTCGTCGCTGGCGACTGCGGTCCGTGCGCTGACCGCTCCAGGTCGTCACAGAGTTTGCAGCGCCAGAGCGAGAGTCGGACCCCAGCTTGCACCGGGCGCCCAGCGCACCCCTCGTCGAGTGCGGATAGAAGCGTGAATCGGGGGACGACGGACGACACGCCGGAGGCGAGGCCCGCCACGTCGGGCCTTGACTACATACCCTTTCTCATAGAAGGGCACGGAGCGGTCGTGATCCGACCGCTCCGCGTACTCCGTGGCTCCCGTCAGAAATTGTGCTTCGGTTACCGCTGCGTCAGCCGATCACTGTCCCGCGGCGAGCGTGGTGCCCGTCACCGCGCGATAGCTGTTGACCCGGCCAGCGCCGAACTGCGTGTCGTAGCCCGCGGCGCCGATGTCGTCGGCGGTGCTGAGCAGGCGGTCGCGCAGCGCGCTCCCGCGCAGCCCGAGCTTCGAGGCGACGATGCCGGCGGTGCCGGTGACCTGCGGCGCCGCCATCGACGTGCCCTGCTCCCACGCGTACCCGCCCCCCTTGAACGCGCTGTAGATGCAGCCCTCGGGGGTGGTGTTCGAGTAGCAGCTGCCACCCGGTGCCGAGATGTCGAGCCCCGCGCCCTGGTTCGAGTACGGCGCGAGCTTGTCGGCCCAGGTGGTCGCCGCGACCGAGATCGCGTTGACGTCGCAGGCCGGGCAGCTCACCGTCGTGGTCCCATCGTTGCCTGCCGAGGCGATGACGATCGCGTTCTTGCCGGTCGCGTAGCTGATCGCGTCCTTCTCCGCCTGCGACTCGCTCGAGCCCCCGAGGCTCATGTTCATCGCGACGACGCCGTAGTCGGCGGCGGCGCGGATCGCGCTGACGATCGCGCTCGTCGGGCAGCCGCGCTGCCCGCAGACGCGCTGGACGTAGACCTTCACGTGCGCGCCGGCACCGGAGACGCCGGCGACGCCGACGGTGTTGCCGATCATCGTGCCGGTGGTGTGCGTGCCGTGGCCGTCGGTATCGGTCGGGTCGTTGTCGTTCGAGTACCAGTCCTTCCCCGCGATCAGGCGGGAGGTGCCGTCGGCGTTCCTGAACTCGCTGTGGGTGAAGTCGACGCCAGTGTCGATCGAGCCGACGACGACGTCAGCGCCCCCCGTCGCGTAGCCCTCCACGTTGTCCTCGTCGGCGTCGGCGGTCGACGCGTACGACGCGGAGAGGAAGGAGCCCGAGTTCCTGCCGGAGCTGTACTTCATGTTCAACCCGCCGGGATTGTAGAACGCCCAGAGCCGCGAGTCGATCGTGGTCGGCTGCCGGAGGTAGTTCGGCTCGGCGTAGGCGACGCGCGGATCGGAGGCGAGTCCGGCCGCGGCGGCGTGCTCGCTGCCGGGGTTCGCGCGGAGGACCGCGAAGCTGCTGCGATACCCGGCCCGGTCGACGGCGAGGCCGTGCGCCGCCGCGACGCCGGCGAAGTCGGTGCCGGAACGGAGGGCGACGATCACCTCACCGGGTACCACCTGCTCCGGCCCCTGCGAGGTGCGCGCAAGGTTGACCGCGCCCGACTCCGGGGCGGCCGACGGTGAGTTCAGATCTGCGGAGCATGCGGCGATTGCGAGTGCAGCCATGGCGGCCGCACCAGCGTTGACGAACCGAGCCATCGAGAACCTCCTTGAGGACACGACGAGCCATCCCCCATCATGGGAGCGGCCGGTACTTCCCGTCGGTCGCGGCGTCGCGATCGGCGAGCGAAACAAAACGCTCTCCGGCCCGGCGTCCGGGTCGGTTGTCTACGGGTTGTGTCCTGGGCGGCCAGCAGCGGCCGTTAGGCAGGCGGAGCCTCGTGAGGCGCCGCTCCGTCAGGCGCCGGTTCGTCAGGCGCGGGACATATGTTTATACGCCCCTGGCAGTTCGCGCAAGGGGCGCCGCGACCCGTGAACTTCCGACCCCCCCGATCGTCAATCGAGGACGGGATGGGCGGCCCCCTGAGCCCGCCTAACGCCTCTCGAGGGAGCAGGAACGATGAGCATGACCAAGATCTGTGGATCGCTGGGCGCCTTCCTCGGCAGCTCGGTCGGGTGGTGGGCCGGCAGCCAGGGCGGGATGATGACCGCCTTCGTCGTGTCGATGATCGGCACCGGGCTCGGTATCTGGGCCGGCCGCCGGATCGCCGACAACATGGTTTCCTGACCCCGGGAACGCGAGACCCCGGGAACGCGAAACCCCGGGAACGCGAGGCGGCACGCAGCGGTACGCAGGTAGCGGCGATTATCTTCCCCGCGTCACCGTCAGGGAGCTCCCGATGCACCGCAGCTACGCGCTCGTCCTCGCCTTCGCCGTTCCGGCGACCCTGCACGCGCAAGCCGGAACCATGCGCGTCCCCCAGCGCGACGAGGCGCTCCGCGCGGCGCTGATCTCGCGCGGCCGCCAGGACCAGGCCGTGCGCGAGGTCTTCCTCGCCGGCCATCATCAGGACACCACCGACCTCCGGCTGATGTCCGACGTCGACGCCGACAACACCAGCTTCCTGAAGAAGATTGTCGCCGAGCGCGGGTGGCCGGGACGCTCGCTCGTCGGAGGCGACGCCGAGAGTGCGGCCTTCCTCATCGTGCAGCACTCGCCCGACAGCGCCTTCCAGGCGAGGGTGCTCCCTCTCCTCGAGAAGGCGTACGCCGCGGGGGAGGCGGAGGGGCAGCAGGTCGCCCTGCTCACCGATCGCGTCGCGGTGCAGCGCGGGCAGCCGCAGGTATACGGGACGCAGGCGTCGATCGTGAACGGGCGATTCAGGCTGAACCCGATCGCCGACTCGGTGAACGTCGACAGGCGGCGGGCGGCGCTGAAGATGCCGCCAGTGGCGGCGTACATGCGGATCCTCGATTCGTTGTACAGCACGCGGATCCCCTGATCACGTGAGCACGCGCGCGCCCGCACCAAAGCGATCGCAGTCGCTCGGCGAGGAGATCGCGAGCAGCGTCACGCACGGGTTGGGGCTCGTGGGGAGCATCGTCATGTTCCCCTTCCTGATCCTGGCCGCGTCGCGCGACGGGGACCGCTGGCGGGTGATGTCAGCGGTCATCTTCGGGATCTCGCTCATCCTGCTCTACGCCGCCTCGACCTTCTACCACGCGCTCCCCGGCCCGCGGGTGAAGCACGTCTTCCGGATCATCGACCACTCGGCGATCTACGTGCTGATCGCCGGGACCTACACTCCCTTTCTCCTCGGCCCGCTCCGCGGCCCGTGGGGATGGTCGCTGTTCACCGTGATCTGGACGCTGGCGATCATCGGGATCGTGATCAAGGCGACGTTAGGCATCCGCTGGGACCGGCTGTCGACGGTCGTCTATCTCGTGATGGGATGGATCGGGGCGGTCGCGATCAAGCCGCTGCTCGACCGGGTGAGCCCGACCGGGCTGCTCTGGCTCCTCGCCGGCGGGCTCGCCTACACCGCCGGGGTCGTCTTCTTCCTCGTCGACCAGCGCGTGCGGTACGCGCATTCCATCTGGCACCTCTTCGTCGCGGCGGGAAGCGTCTGCCACGTCGTCGCGGTGCTCCGCTACGCCGGGGGGACGAATGGGTGACGCGAGGGGGGCCGCGCTGCATCCGCGCATCGAGGAGCTGCTCGAACACCTCGAGGAGACTCGTGCCGCGCTCATCGACGCGGTTCGGCATGTCGCGCCCGACCGGCGCGACGCGCGCGCCGGGGAGGGGCGGTGGACGGTCGGCGAGGTGCTCGACCACGTGAGCCGCGTCGAGGCCGGGTACGCCCGGCTGCTCGGGAAGCGCGTGAGCGATGCGCGGGCACGGGGGCTGTCGCGGGAGACGGAGACGTCCTCGATACTTGGCAGCGTGGCGAGCGGCCCGCTCACCGACCGCACCCGGCGCCTCGAGGCGCCGGAGATCGTCGTGCCGCGGCAGGGAGCGACGGTGGATGAAGGGCTCGCCGCGCTCGCCAGCAGCCGTGCCGCGGTGCGCGCCGCCCTGCTCGACGCGAACGGCCTCGCGCTCGGGACGCTCACCCAGGACCACCCGTTCCTGGGGACGATGAACATGTACCAGTGGGGGGTGTTCGTCGGCCTTCACGACCTGCGGCACGCGGCGCAGATCCGCGAGGTCGCGCACCCCTCCGCGGGCAGCTGAGCGGCGATTGCGAAAGCTCATCCCCGACGCAGCCGAGCCGTGGATCGTCCTCCTCGTCATCGTCGGCGTCTTCCTCGGGAGCTGGGCGCTCAGCATCCAGGATCCGGGGAACGACCTGATCGCGCTCAACGACCGTGAGGCGCTGACGACGTTAGGTATCGAGGGGGCGTTCGCGCTGCTGTTCGTCCCCTGGCTGTGGTGGCGCGGCTGGCGGATGGACATGGTGACCGCGCCGTCGGGCCCGCTCGACGTCCCTCGCGGGATCGTGCTCTGGTTCCTCGCCTACCTCGCCATCGGCATCGTCTTCGGCGTGGTCTCGATGTTCGAGAAGTCGCTCGTCGAGCCGGCGGTGAAGGTGCAGCTCTCGAACGTCGTGATGATCGCGGTGTCGATCCTCAACGCGGTCTTCGAGGAGCTCCTCTGGCTCGCCTACGGGGTGACCGCCCTCACCCGCCGGATCGGGCTCCGCCGCGCCTGCATCGCCAGCGTGGCGCTGCGCACGAGCGTCCACGCCTACGAGGGACCGCTGGCGGTGCTCGGCGTGCTGCCGATCGGGATCGTGTTCACCGCCTACTTCGCGCGCACCCGCCGCGTCTGGCCGGTGATCGTCGCCCATGCGCTGCAGGACGCGTTCGCGTTCGTCTACCTGCGCGGGCTCGGCGAGCAGCGTTAGGCGGGACTGCAGCCATCAGCCATCAGCCGTCAGCGTTGAGCGACGGCGGTGCTGGTGACGCGGTGCGAACTGCGGCTATTGCTGATCCGCTCCCCTGAGCCGGTGGCTTCCCGGTATGTCGGCCGTACGCCTCAGCATTCCTGGCGTCGTGACAGTCTGTACTGGAAGACACCGAGACACCGAGCCACAAAGACTGCACACCACGCCGATCTCGTTGCACCAGAGCTCAAAGGCCTGGGGGCAAGTGGGTGCGATGATTTCGCCCCGCTTGCCCCCAAGTCGTTCGCGCTCTTAACGGTGGGAACGACGATTTCGCGGATGACGCGGATACTCCCTCGGTCGGCCACGGGGAGCGTCGCCGGCACCAGGAACGATCCGCGAAAGCCGCGAAATCGTCGTTCCAATTTGTTGATGCCCGTGAACCAATGAGCACTCCATCCGCGCACGAGTCTCCCAACAGATTCCGACAATAGTTGAGGCAAACAGGTGAGCTAATCTCGCCCTGCCTGCCCCCAAGTCGTTCAGGACCGGTGCGAACGGCTCAGTCCCGGCGAGCGATGTCTCCGTGCTTCGGTGTCTCGGTGTCTTCCGGTACAGACTGTCACGACGATTGAACGCTGAGGAGTACGGCCGGCATACGGGGACGCCAGCGGCTCAGAGGAACGGATCAGCAATAGCCGCAGTTCAACGCCAAGCACCGCCGTCGCTCGACGCCAACGGCTAATGGCTAACGGCTGATTCCCGGCACCGTGCTTGCCACCATCAGACGGAAGCACGCAGAACGAGGAGCACGCATGTCACGGGCATTCGTCAACGAGGACGCGGGGAGCACCGCTCCCCGGCGAGGGTACGGGCTTCCCGATCGCGAGGATCCGGGGTACGACGCGGCCGCGGCGGCGGCGCTGCTCGAGGGGGCGCGGGCGGGGGAGACGGAGAGTGCGGAGCAGGCGACCGGGTACTACTGGGGGGAGCCGAGACTTCACCCGCACGTCCGCCGCATCCTCGCGCGGGCGATCGAGGCCGGGGACGACCGGCTCGAACAGCTGGCGACGCGGTTCCTCCGATGAGGCGGCTGGCGGCAGCGGGGCCGGACGGCGACATCCCGTCCGGCCCCGCTCCCCCGCCCGGCCACTACTTCGAGTCGGCGGCCGCGGTCGCGGGGTGGTCGATGACGATCATCCGGACGTCGTCCGTCGAGACCTGGCGCAGCCAGTCCGTCAGGTCGGAGATGCGCTCCTTCGGCAGGACTCCCGTTGACCCGCGGAGGCGGCGCGTGATGACCAGCTCGCGCCCATTTTGGGCGTACTTCGATTCGTAGAGGCCGAACGGCCCGTTCGCCGTCACGTTGCGCGGGACGCGCGCCTTCCAGCCTTCGGGGAGCGTGACGCGGTACTCGTTGAACGTCGTCAGCGGGCCGATCACCTCGGCGACGTCGATCGGGAAGTGCCGCTCACCGCGTGCGTCGAGAGTGTTCGCCATGTTCTCGGCCCAGCCGCTCAGCGACCCGAAGGGGATCGAGAGGAGGTCCGTGTCGCCGGAGCGCTTCGACGCCGATCCGTTGCGGATGACCATCGAGACACGGGGTTCGGCCTGCAGGTCCTTGCCGTCGAAGCCGACGAGGGAATCGCCGCTCGCGCCGCGGAAGAAGCCGGTCGCGAGCGCCCGCTCGGCCTCGGCGCGGCGGACGGAGTCGAGCGGAGAGGAGAAGGGCCCGCGCAGCGCGTACTGCCGGGTGCCCGATGCGCGCTCCCAGTAGCGGCCGTTGAACCGCCCGTCGGGGGAAAGCGTCCCGATCAGGTGGAGCTCCGCGGCGTTGTGATCGATCGAGTCGAGGGGGAAGCGCACGGTCTCGACCGCGCCGTCGTCGTGGACGACGAGCCCGAACTCGCCCTGCTCGCCGTACGGGAGCGCGCCGACCGGGGTCAGCTCGGAGGTCAGGTCGAGGAAGAGGTATTTCCCGTCGCCGCGCTTGACCGCGGCGATCTCGTGGTTGAACTGCTCGATCCCCGGCATCGTCGAGTCGACGCTGCCACCGGAGTTGAGGAGCACCGGATAGGCGGTCATGCCTAACGCGCGGGCGAGGGCGACGAACATCGTCGCCTTGTCCTTGCAGTCGCCGTACTTCGTCGAGAACACCGCTCCCGGCATCCGGGGCTGGTAGCCGCCGATGCCGAGGGCGACCGAGACGTATCGGATGTCCTGCGCCACCCAGCGGTGGATCGCCCGCAGCGAATCGTCGCCGGTCCGGGCCCTGGCAACCACGGTGTCGAGCGCGGCCCGGATCTCCGGCGTGATCGCGTAACGATCACGGGCGAGCTTCGCGTACCACTTGCCGACGGTGGACCACTCGATCGGCGCCGAGACGGATACGCTCGCGTAGATGTCGTTGGAGTCGGCGGCAAAGGGCTCGGGGCGGATGCGCGGCAGGTCCCTGGTCGCCCACAGGTAGACCCGGCGGCCGTTCGCCTCCTTCGTGACGCGAGGAAAGTGCACCGCCCGTTCCCTGATGCGCGGCGTCATCGACGCCGGCAGATCGACCAGGTAGCGCGAGCGCCGCGTCGTCCGGCCGGTGGTCACGCTCCATGAATCGGAGAAGTCGCCCGGAAGGTAGGGTTCGAGCCGCTCGCGCGTGTAGCTCCAGTCGACGAGCGTCCCGGGCGCGACGCCGGTGAGCGAATAGCGCAGCACCTTCCGCTTCTCGTAGACCGGATTGACGGTGGACGCGGCGACGTCGGACTCCTGCTCGATCGCCGGCTTCGCGGCGATGACCTCGCCGTTCGGCTTGACGACGCGGATCCAGTTGACGGTGAGCTTCTCGCGTTCCGGGTTGTAGGAGAAGCTCTGCTCTGCCCAGTTGTCGGCCGCGTCTTCCTTGAGGATCTGGATGACCTGGCGGTAGGTCGCCGTCCCGCGACCGTCGCTCTCGTAGCGGACGACGCCATCGTCGAGCAGGTAGACGAAGGACTCGTCGGCATGGTCCTCCGCCTTCACGGCGAGGGAGTAGATCGTGTCGTTGCGGACCGACGGGTCGCCCTTCGGGGTGATCTTCGGCGCCTGTGCGGCGGCGGCCGGGGCGAGGAGGGCGGCCGTGAGGCCAGCGAGGAGATGGGAGGACGCGCGTCGCATCTGAAGCATCGGCTACCAGCGAGAGAGGGACGACAAACATCCCCTTCGTCTGACCGGCCGTCAACCACCGGATCGAGGGTCCGTGCCACACGGCGCTGGCAACGGGGTAGACCTCGGCAACGCCCGGTCGGTACGTTAGAACGTCTTCACACTTCCTTCCCTCCGGCCCAGCATGGCTCTCCTCCGCACGCTTCTCGTCGCCGCCTCGGTCGCGGCTCCCGTCGCGCTCTCCGCCCAGCGGGCGGCCTCGCCCGCCGACACCTCGATCACCGTCGACGCGATCTTCCGGCGCGGCGAGTTCCGCAGCGCGCCGCTGCCGAGCGTCCACTGGTTGAAGGATGGGAAGTCGTACCTCGACCTCGCCCCGAACGCGGCGGGGGGGGTGGATATCGTCAGGGTGGACGTCGTCACCGGGCAGTCGCGGGTGATCGCCGACGCGAAGAGCATCGTCGACGAGGCGGGGCAGCCGATCGAGATCGAGGACATCTCCCTTTCCGACGACGAGAGCAAGGCGCTCCTCTTCCACAACTCGGTGCCGGTCTGGCGGGCGAACACGCGCGGGGTCTTCCACGTCCTCGACTTCACGACGGGGAAGATCATCGCCGTCGGGCGGACGACGGACCGCGACGCCGCGACCCCTGACACGACGACGCAGCCAGCGTTAGGCAGGAAGAGCGACCCGAGCTTCCTTGCCCCCCCGCTCCGCACCGGGCTGCAGATGTTCGCCAAGTTCTCCCCCGACGGGAAGCAGGTCGCCTTCGTCAGCGACAACGACCTCTATGCGACGACGCTGGCGACCGGGGCGACCAGGCGGCTCACCACCGACGGCTCGGCCGACATCATCAACGGGACCACCGACTGGGCGTACGAGGAGGAGCTCGACCTCCGCGACGCGTTCCGCTGGAGCCCCGACTCGAAGCGGATCGCCTACTGGCGATTCGACCAGTCGGCGGTGCCGGCGTTCCCGATGGTGAACGAGCTCACGCTCTACCCGACGGTCGGGGTCCTCCGCTACCCGAAGGCGGGGCAGGCGAACAGCCGCGTCCAGGTCGGGGTCATGGAGCTGGCGACCACGAAGACGACCTGGCTGCAGGTCGGAGCCGACACCGGTATCTACATCCCCCGGATGGAGTGGGCGGGGAACGACAGCCTGACGATCGAGCGGCTGCCGCGGAAGCAGAACCGGATGGACATGCTGATGGCCAGCGCCGCGACGGGCCGGGTGCGGACGATCTTCAGCGACGCCGACTCGGCCTACGTCGACGTGCAGGACATCCGGTGGGTCGGCAACGGGCGGCAGCTGCTGTGGCTCTCCGACAAGAGCGGCTGGCGGCAGATCTATCTCTACGATCGCAGCGGGAGGCAGCTCCGCCAGCTGACGCAGGACGGGGTGGACGTCATCGCGATCAACGGCGTCGACGAGGCGCGCGGTGAGGTCTACTTCGTGGCCGCGGCGCCGGATCCGACGCAGCGGCAGGTGTTCGCGGCATCGATCGCGAAGGCCGCCGTCAGGCGGGTGACGCAGGATGCGGGGAGCCACATCCTCACCATCTCGCCGGGGGCGCGCTACGCGGTCGACTACTACTCGACGGCGAACGCTCCGATGACGGCGACGCTCTACGAGCTCCCGGCCTTCACGAAGCGTCGCGTGATGGCCGACAACGCGGCGCTGGCCGCGAAGCTGAAGGCGACCGGGGTACGGACCGAGTTCTTCAGGATGCCGATGCCTGACGGCACGAAGCTCGACGCGATGCGCATCGTCGCCGCGAACTTCGACAGCACGGTGAAGCACCCGGTCCTGATGTACGTCTATGGCGGCCCGGCCGCGCCGACGGTGAACGACTCGTGGGGCGGGACGCGCGAGCTCTGGCACATGCTGCTCGCCCAGCGCGGCTACGTCGTCGTCAGCGTCGACAACCGCGGCGCCGCCTGGCGCGGGCGCGACTTCCGGAAGATCACCCAGTACCACCTCGGCAAGCACGAGACGCAGGACCAGATCGACGCCGCGAAGTGGCTTGGCAGGCAGCGGTGGGCGGACGGGTCGCGGATCGGGATCTGGGGCTGGAGCTACGGCGGCTACATGACCGCGATGGCCACGACGTCAGGTGGCAGCGTCTTCAAGGCCGGGCTCTCCGTCGCACCGGTCACCGACTGGCGGCTGTACGACACGATCTATACCGAGCGGCTGATGTGGACGCCGCAGGAGAACGCCGCCGGCTACGCCGAGTCGTCGCCGCAGAACCACGTCGCGGGCCTCACCGCCCGGTTCATGCTCGTCTACGGCACCGGCGACGACAACGTCCACCCGCAGAACTCGGTGCAGCTCGCCAACAGGCTCGAGGCGGCGGGGAAGCTCTTCCAGATGCTGCTCTACCCGAACCGCACGCACTCGATCTCCGGCGGCAACACCCAGGCGCACCTCTACGACTCGTTCACGCGCTTCATCCTCGAAAACCTGTGAGGCGCGCGCTGGCGGTGATCGTGGTCGCCGGCGTCGTCGGCGGCGGGCTCCTCGCGCCGGAAGCGTCGGGGCAGGTCATGGTGCAGGTGCCGGTACCGTCGGCGCACGTACTGCCGCGCACCCGCGCCGAGCGGAGCGGCTACCTCGAAACCTCCACCTTCGCCGACGTCAACGCGTTCATCGACTCGCTCCGCCTCGCCGGGCTGCCGTTCACGATGGGGCTGTTCGGGCGGAGTCCGGAGCGGCGCTGGATCCCGTACATCATCGCCACCCGCCTCCCGGTCTCCACCCCCGAGCAGGCGCGCCGGTCGAGGCGTCCCGTCGTCTACGTCCAGGCGAACATCCATGCCGGCGAGGTCGAGGGGAAGGAGGCGCTGCTCGCCCTCGTCCGCGACCTGCTGGCCGAGCGGAAGCCTAACGTTCTCGACTCGATCGTGCTGATCGCCGTCCCGATCTACAACACCGACGGGAACGAGAAGCTCGCGCCGCAGGCGGTGAACCGCAGCGAGCAGAACGGGCCGGAGCTGGTTGGCCAGCGGCCGAACGGCCAGGGCCTCGACCTCAACCGCGACTACGTGAAGGTCGAAGCCCCGGAGACCTGGTCCTCGCTCGTCGCGTTCGCCCGCTGGGACCCCGACCTCTTCGTCGACCTCCACACCACCGACGGCAGCTTTCACGGATACGCGCTGACGTACGCGCCGCCCCTCGCCCCTGTCGGCATCGCCGGCGCGTTCGTCCGCGACTCGCTCCTTCCCGTCCTTCGCGAGCGGATGCGCACGCGCGACGGCTTCGAAACCTTCGACTACGGCAACTTCGACATCGAGGACGCGGGCTATCGCGGAGGCGCCCCTGGCGCCGAGCGGGCACCGGGCGACACCGCGGTGCACGCATGGGAAACCTACGATCACCGGCCGCGCTACGGGGTGAACTATGTCGGCATCCGCGGGCGCGCGGCGATCCTCAGCGAGGCGTTCTCGCACGACCCGTTCGAGCGCCGGGTGAAGTCGACGTACGCGTTCGTGCACGAAATCCTCTCCCTTGCCGCCGCGCGCCCGGCTTCGTTCCGCCGGATCGCCCGCGCGCAGGCGACGGGCCCGAAAGCCGGGTCGATGCTCGCGATCCGCGCGCACATGACGCGGACACCGTACCGCGCCCCGGTGATCGTCGAGGACATCGAGCGGCTCGCTGACACGACCCTGGTCACGCAGCCGGGGGTCCCGCGCGGGAAGCGACGCACCGGCCAGCTGCGCACCCTGCAGCTCGACGTCTACGATCGCTTCGACCCGGAATACTCGGTGCCGGTGCCCGCCGCCTACGCGATCCCGGCCGATCGAAAGGATGTGATCCGTGCGCTCCGGATGCACGGGGTGCACGTCGACCGCATCCTCGCTCCTGCCAGGGTCTCGGCCACCGCCTTCGTCGTCGATTCGGTCGCCCACGCCCGCCGCGTGTTCCAGGGGCACAACGAGACGACGCTGCACGGCCGGTGGCTGGCGCCGCGCACCATCACGCTCGCCCGGGGGAGCTACCTCGTGCGCACCGGCCAGCCGCTCGGCGCGCTCGCGGTCTATCTGCTCGAGCCCGAGAGCGACGATGGCCTGGTGACGTGGAACACTCTCGACGCCGTACTGCGGGGCGGCGCGGAATTTCCAATCGTTCGTGTCACTCGCGCGCCGGCGGTTTCCCGCGAGGCAGTTCCCTGATGAAGGCGCGCCAGGCGGTGACGAGTTCAGCCGCTTCCCCGTATATTCCGCCGTTTGCCGCGCCCCCGCCGTCGGGTGCGACGTTGATCATTTCGAGGATTCATGCTCCGTAACGCGCTCCTCTATCTCTCCGCCCAGCCCACCGTCTTCAAGTTCGTTCGCAACAACGGCGTCGCGAAGAAGTTCGCGCGCCGATTCGTGGCGGGGGAAACCGCCGCGGAGGCGCTCGACGCGGTGAAGGCGCTGAACGCGAGGGGGATCACCGCTTCGCTCGACCTGCTCGGCGAGAGCGTGCACAACGAAGCGGAGGCGCGGGCGTCGGGGCGCGACTACATCCGCCTGCTCGACCAGATCCGGGAGCGCAACCTCGATGCGAACGTCTCCGTGAAGCTGACGGCGATGGGGCTCGACATCTCCGAGGAGCTGTGCATCTCGATCATGCACGAGGTGCTCGACCGGGCGCGGCAGCATCACACCTTCGTCCGCCTCGACATGGAAAGCAGCGAGTATACCGAGCGGACGCTTCGCCTGTTCGAGCAGCGGCTCTACCCGGCGTATCCGGAAAACGTCGGCATCGTGCTCCAGAGCTACCTGTATCGCACCGCGGCCGACGTCGAGCGGGCAATCCAGCTCAAGTGCCGGGTGCGGCTGTGCAAGGGGGCGTACAAGGAGCCGGCGACCGTTGCCTATCCCGACAAGGCGGACGTCGATGCGAACTACGTCCGCTGCATGCAGGAGCTCATGCGCCACGGCAACTATCCCGGGCTGGCGACGCACGACGAAGCGATCATTCGCGCGGCGAAGAAGTTCGCCGCTGACGAGAAGATCCCCACCGACCGCTACGAGTTCCAGATGCTGTACGGGGTCCGCCGCGACCTCCAGGAACAGCTCGTCGCCGAAGGCTACCGGATGCGGGTGTATGTGCCGTTCGGGACGCAGTGGTATCCTTATCTCATGCGCCGTCTCGCCGAACGTCCGGCCAACCTCGCCTTCATCGCCGGGAACATCGTCAAGGAGACCGTCGGTCGCCGCCGTTAGGCAGCGCCGGCTCGCCCGCATGGGTCACGGCCGCTTCGTGCCCCCCGACCACGACAGGGGCGACGCCAACACGATCGGCGGCTACCAGGCGGTGCACGCGCGCCCCGCGGCGTTCGAGGGACCGGACGGCTTTTCCTACAGCGTCGAGATCATGGCGGACCGGGCCGGTGGCACGGACGACGCCGGGCTTCCATGCGGCGCGTACATCCTGTTCGTACGCTGGCACCGGACCGGCCAGCAGACTCCCGCCGGCCATCTCGAGACCGATTATCTGTCGCGCGGGATGACCGAGGAGGAAGTCATCGCCGACGTCGCGCGGCTGCCGCTGTCGGCGGTGAAGGAGCTGCTCGACGCCTGCGTCGTCGCCGCAGCCGGAACGACCGCGCCCCGCCGCTGGTGGGACGCGATGCGCGACGAGGGCCCGTGACCGGCGAGGCAACGCCGCTCGAGCAGGGTGTCGTGCTGCACGGCACGGGCGGCATCTGGCACGTGAGGACGGAGAGCGGGATCGATCGCGAGGCGAGTCTTCGCGGCCGCCTCAAGCAGGAGAGCAAGCAGGAGAACGCGCTCAAGCTCGCGGTCGGCGACCGTGTGACGATCGAGCCCGCGGAGTCGGGAGCGGGGTGGGCGATCTCCGAGATCCACGAGCGCCGGTCGTCGCTGTCGCGGCGCGCCCCCGGGAGCGGCCGGACCGAGCGCGTCGTCGCGGCGAACGTCGACCAGGTGGTGGTGGTGTTCGCGATGGTGAAGCCGGAACCTCACCCGCGGATGCTCGACCGCTTCCTCACCATCGCCGAGGCGAACGGCCTCGCCGCGCGGATCGTGATCAACAAGGTCGATCTCGCCAGCGAGGCCGCGGCGCAGGCGAGGTTCGCCGCGTACGAGAAGGCGGGATACGCGATGCACTACACCAGCACGAAGGCCCCCCGCGGGCTCCCCGAGCTGCGCGAGGCGCTGCAGGATCGGGTCTCGGTGTTCAGCGGCCCGTCCGGCGTCGGCAAGTCGTCGCTGCTCAACGCGCTCTATCCCGGGCTGTCGCTCCGCGTCGGTGAGATCAGCGAGAGCGTGAACAAGGGGCGACACACGACGGTGGGGGCGTTCATGCACCCGCTCCCCGGCGGCGGCTACGTCGTCGACACGCCCGGGCTGCGCGAGGTCGGCATGTGGGCGATCGCGCCACCGGAGCTCGACCGCTGCTTCCCGGAGCTCCGCGCGCTCCGCGACGAGTGCCGCTTCGCCGACTGCACGCACCGGTCGGAGCCGGAGTGCGCGGTGCGCGAGGCGCTCGCCGCAGGAACGCTGGATCGCGAGAGGTACGAGTCGTACGTCAAGCTGCGCGAGGAGCTGGAGGGGCTCGAAGCGGGACAGTGGTAGCCGGGCGGTGACGAGAGGGGGCCGTCTGGCGTCAACACTCGTCCCGCACCGACACCACCAGTCCAATGCTCGCGTTCCTCAAGCTCGTCCAGTCGCTCGTCAAGGAGCTTCACTCCGACGGCACCCCGATGCAGATCGCGCTCGGCGCGGCGCTCGGCGCGGCGCTCGGCCTGACCCCGATCGCCAACGTCCACAACGCGATCGTCCTCGCCCTCCTGCTGGTCCTCAACGTTTCGTTCGGCGCCGGGATGCTCGCCTGGGGGTTGTCCGTGCCGTTAGGCTTCATCCTCGATCCGGTGTTCGACCGGATCGGGCACAGGCTGCTGATGGAGACGCCGGCGCTGACGCCGATGTGGACGAGCTGGTTCAACGCACCGCTCGTTCCCTACACCAACTTCAACAACACCGTCGTCCTCGGAAGCGTCGTCGGGTGGCTGGTGCTGTTCGTCCCGATCGCGCTGCTCGTGCGATTCCTCGTCGTGCGCTACCGGGCGACGTACGGGGAGCGCGTGCGCCAGTCGAAGTTCTACAAGGCGGTCACCGCCTCGCAGGCCTACAATGTCTATCGCTGGTTCAGCCCCGAATAGCGCCGGCGCCGGCGCCGAGCCGGTGCTGCTGCCGCGGCGGCGGCGGGGAATCGTTCGCTGGAAGGGGATCATTCCCCTCGTCTTCATCGCGCTCGCCATCGTCGTCGCCTGGTTGACGCTGGGCGAGAACCTCCTCCGCAACACGATCGAGGAGGCGGCGACCAAGTTCCTTGGCACCGAGGTCGACATCGCGCGGCTCGACGTCAGCCTGCGCGCCGCGACGGTCGAGCTGCGCGGGGTGAGCATCGCCGACCCCTTCGACCGGATGCGCAACCTCGTCGAGGCCGACCGGGTCCGCGGTGTCCTCGAGGGGCGTCCGCTGCTCGAGCGGAAGATCATCCTGCGGACGCTGGTGCTCGGCGGGATGCGCACGGGCACGACACGCCGCACGCCGTCGGCGCCGGCGCCGAAGAACGGGTTCGCGGCGGCCACCCTCCGCTCGCTCGACACGTGGGCGGCGCGGCTGCGGAAGCCGGTGGCCAGCTTCACCCCGATCGACACGATCCGCTCGATCGTCCTCGACCCGACGCAGCTGGCCACGGTCAAGCGCGCCCTCGAGGCGGCGGCGCGTGCCGACTCGCTCCGCGACGCGCTGCTCGCGAGCTACCGGGGGCTCGCCCTCCAGCCGGTCCTCGACTCGGCGCGGGCGGTGACGGCGCGCCTCAAGGGCGCCAACCCGCGAACGTTAGGCATCGACGGCACGCGGCAGGCGGTGACGGAGGTGCGGCGGACCATCGCCCAGGTGGACTCGGCGAGGCGGCGCGTCGAGGCGCTCGCCCGTGACGCGAAGACGAGCGTCGCGATGGTCGACGACGAGCTGCATGCGCTCGATGACGCCCGGCGCACCGACTACGCCTTCGCCCGCTCGCTGCTCAAGCTTCCCTCGATCGAGGGTCCCGACCTCGGCGGCGCGCTGTTCGGCGACGTCAGCATCGACCGCTTCCAGAAGATCATGTACTGGGCGGAGATGGCGCAGAAGTACGTGCCACCCGGACTGCTGCCGCGCGAGAAGCCGGGGCCGAAGCGGCTGCGGATGGCGGGAAGCACCGTCTCCTTCCCGAAGGCGCGCGAGTATCCCGACTTCCTCCTCAAGCGCGGCGACGTCGCGCTCGCCATCGGCGGCAGGAACGCCGCGACCGGAGACTACGCGGCGACCATCACCAACGTGACGACGATGCCCGCGCTCGTCCGCGAGCCGACCCGCTTCAGCCTGACGCGGCGCTCGACGGCGGGGATCGTCGCGTCGATCGACTCGCGCGGGGTGCTCGACCACGTCGGCGGCCGGATCCGCGACTCGCTCGGAGTGACCGCGAGCGGCGTGACGCTGCCGAGCTTTCCGCTCCCCGGTCTCCCGATCCGCGCGAATCCGGGAACGGGGAACAGCCGCATCGACGTGCTGCGGGTGGGCAACCGCATCGCCGCCCGCTGGACGATGAACGCGCCGGACATCGTGTGGCAGCGCACCGCCGTCACGGCGGGGGCGGGTGCCGGAGCCGGCGGCGTCCGCAACCAGATGGAAGCGCTCGCGCTGCGCGTCATCGAGGGGGTGGACGACCTGCGCGTCACCGCCGACCTGACGGGCGACATCGCCAGGCCGACGTTGAACGTCCGCTCCAACCTCGATCAGCTGCTCGCCGACCGGCTGCGCGCGGTCGGCGGGGAAGAGCTGGCGAAGGCCGAGACGAAGGCCCGCGCCAAGGTGGATCGCATCGTCGAGGAGAAGACGGCGCCGATCCGCGCGAAGGCCGACTCGCTGCGCGCCGAGGGAGAGCAGCGCGTGGCCGCGGCGCGGGCACGGCTCGATGAGGAGAAGCAGAAGCTCGACGAGCGGCTGAAGGCGCTGCTCAGCGCGAAAGGGATACTGGGGCTGCCTGACGGCGAGTAGTGACGAGTGAGGTGTGAAAGTGCCTGAGTAGTGATGGGCGCGACCTGCGGGTCATCGGCGTGAGGTGCGGGCTGCCACGCGCTTTCCCTTCGCCAGGGTGATCAGGGCGACGGCGCCGACGATGATGGCGGCGGCGACGATGGTTCTCGGGCCGACCGGCTCGTGGGCGATCGCCCAGCCGAGCAGGACGGCGATCACCGGGTTCACGAACGCGTAGGTCGAGACCTTCGCGGGGCTGCTCACCCGGAGCAGCCACGCGAAGGCGGTGAAGCCGATCAGCGAGCCGAAGACGACGAGGTAGAAGAATCCGCCGAGCGAGGCCGGTGTCGCGCGGGTGAGGTCGAGGCGGTGCCACTCGCCGGCGAGGAGCGCGCCGAGCCAGAGCACTGCGCCGCCGGCGAACATCTCCATTCCGGTCGCGAAGATCGGGTTGGATGGCAGGTCGGCCTCGCGCGAATAGAGAGAGCCGATTGCCCACGACAGCGAGCCGAAAACGAGCGCCGCGGCACCGCCCGGATCGACATGTGCGCCACCGATCGAGCCGGGTCCGATGAGGAGGACGATCCCCGCCATCCCGACGGCGATCCCGATCGCGACACCGAGCGTCGGGCGCTTCCCGCGGGGGCGCAGCCATTCTGCCAGCACCATCCACAGCGGCACCGCCGACACGAGCAGCGCGGTCAGCCCCGAGGGTACGCGCTGTTCGGCCCAGACCACCGCGCCATTCCCGAACGCGAGCAGCAGTGCCCCGGCGATCGCGGCCGCGCGCCAGTTCGATGCGGTCGCCCGCGCACCGTCCCGCCACTTCGCCCAGAGGATGAGGATCATCCCGGCGAGGATGAAGCGCGCGCCGGCCATCACGAACGGAGGGATCGTCTCCACCGCGTAGCGGATGGCGAGATACGTCGAGCCCCAGACGACGTACACCGTCGCATATGCGGCAAGCACGAGTGCCCGACTCGGCGCCGCGTTCTTCGCCGCGACGAGCGGCGCGCTCACAGCGAGATGTTCACCGGAAATCGTGGTCGACATGGTCCGCGAAAGCTCGACGCTGGCCGCGAGCCCGGCAACCCGGAAGTTGCTCCGCGCTCGCCCGGCCCGCGGCCCGTGCAGCGTGCGAGGGGTCGGAGTCGTTGAACGGCGCTGACGGATGGCGCGATTCGATGACGCGCCCCAAACGACTCCGACCCCTGAAGACGGACCCCTGAAGACGATGCCGACCCCTGAAGACGATGACGGATGGGGCGATTCGATGACGTGCCGCAAACGACTCCGACCCCCCCCGGCCGACCCCCCGCGTCGCGCCGACCACCGGTCGCATCGTCGGACTGTCCGCGTTCAGGGCCGACGACCGCGGTCAATCGCCTCGCAGACTGAACGACGTGTCCGGCAGGGAGTCAGCCGTTGTCATCCGTCTCGACCGCCCGGCGCAGCTGCTCGATGTCATAGGGCTTCGGAACGACCGCATTCACGGGCAATGCTTCGACGGCGTCGCGGACCGCGGTGCTGAGCGTCGCGCCGGTCGAGAGGACGTAACGAGAGTGTGCGCCCTGGGGAAGCGAGCGAATCGCGCGCATCGTCTCGAGCCCGTCCATCCCCGGCATGCGCAGGTCGCAGACGACGACGTCGAAGGCGCTCTGCTTCGCGAGCGTGACCGCCTCGCTGCCGCTGTGCGCGGCGAGCACCGCATGGCCGCGCGAGGCGAGGTACTGCGACAGGAACGCGGTGATCGAGGTCTCGTCGTCGACGACGAGAATGTCGAGCGGATTGGCGGCCGATTCGCCGACGACGAGGCCGGAGCTCGTCACCCGCTTCGGCGCGGGGGCCTCCGGCGCAACGGGGAGACGGATGGTGAACGTCGTTCCCCCGCCGACGTCGCTGTTCACCTCGATCGTCCCCCCGTGCGCGCTGACGATCCCGTGCACCACCGACAGGCCGAGCCCCGTTCCCTCACCCTCGGCCTTGGTCGTCCAGAACGGGTCCCAGATGCGGGTCAGGTCCTCGGGCGCGATGCCGCAGCCGGTGTCCGAAAGCTGCAGGACGACGACGTCGCCATCGCGCTCGGTGCTGATCCCGATCGCGCCGCGTGAATGGTTGTCGGCGCGTGCCGCCGCCGGAGCGTCGAGCGTGTCGGTGAGCGCGTGCTCGGCGTTGACGAGGAGGTTGAGCAGCACCTGCTCGATCTGTGAACGATCGCCGGCGATTGCCGGGAGCGAAGGCTCGAGGTCGAGGATGCAGCGGACTCCGCCCGTCTCCAGCGCATAGCGGCGCGTCGAGAGGATGTATTCGACCACCCCGTTCAGGTCGACCGGCTCGATGCGCGTCCCCTCCTGGCGCCGCGCGAACGTGAGCAGGTCCTTCACGATGCGCGACGCGCGCATCGCCTCACGGTGGATCGTCTCGAGGCCGATCCGGTCCTCCTCGTCGCGCGGAGTCTTCGACATGATCTGCGCGAAGCCGATCACCGCGGTGAGCGGGTTGTTCAGCTCGTGCGCGACGCCCGCCAGCGTCGTCCCCAGCCCGGCCATGCGCTCGCTGCGGCGCAGCATCTCTTCCTGCCGCCGCCGGTCGGTGACGTCCTCGACGATCCCCTCGAAGTACTCGAACTTTCCGCCGATGCCGTAGCGCGGCTGGGTGGTGCTGCGGATCGTGATCGGCCGCCCGTCGCGCGTGACCCAGCGAAGCTCGAGCGACTCCGGGATCTTCTCGTGGCGGTGGGCCGCGTTCACCAGCTGCTCGCGATCCTTCGGGTCGGCGTAGAGGGAGGCGATGTCGACGCGCATCAGCTCCTCGGCGGAATCGTAGCCGAGCATCTTGACCATCGCCGCATTCACCTCGAGGAAGCGGCCCTCCGCGCTCGAGCGGTAGATGCCGTAGTACGCGCGGGCGATCAGCGAGCGATACCGTTCCTCGCTCTCCTGCAGCGCTTCCTCGGTGCGCTCGCGGTCGGCGATGTAGTCGTGGAGCAGCCCGCGAAGCCGGTCGAGATCGGCGGCGTTGCGAGCGAAGTCGGCGGCGCGGCGCCGCCGCACGATGACCGCAGCGACGGCCGCTCCGGCGAGCGCCGAGAGGAGGCCGACGATGGCGATCGTTCCCGCGGTTGCTCCCATGGTCGCGTCAGGCGCCGGCGGGTGGCGTTCGCGACTCGCGGCGGTCGCTCACTCTCCCGGCGCGGTCGGATTGCCGTTGAGCGTCAACGTCCAGGTGAAGATGATGTCCCGCGCGAGCGAGTCCCGCACCGAGCAATACTTGTTCAGCCCGAGGTCGACCGCGCGCATCGCCTGGTCGCGATCGATCCCCTCGCCGTCGAGCGCGAAGTCGAGGTGCACGGCGACCAGGCGCCGCGGCGTCCCCTCGGTCCGCTCGCCGGTGACATGGATGTCGAGGCGCGACGCGGGGGTCTTCCGCTTCGCCATGATCTCGACGACGTCGATCGAGACGCACGAGGCGAGGGCGCTGAGCACCGCGTCGACCGGACCCTGGCCGCTCTCCCCGGTGCCGTCGAGGCGCATCGTCGGACCGCCCGGACGCCCCGCATCGAAGCGCTGCCCCCCCTTCCAGGCGACATGGACGACGTTGGGCTTGCGCGCCGCTTTCACCGGGCCGGCCGATGTCGCCTCTGGTGCGCTCATCGCTTCTCCTCCCCAGTTTCGATCGGAAGTCCGACCCCGTTCCCCCACTCGGTCCAGCTCCCGTCGTAGTTGCGAACCTTCTCGTAGCCAAGGAGCCGGGTGAGCACGAACCACGTGTGTGAGGAGCGCTCGCCGATCCGGCAATAGGCGATCACGTCATCGGTTGCCCTGAGCCCCTTCTCGCCTTCGTAGATCGAGCGCAGCTCGGCCGCGTTCCTGAAGGTGCCGTCGGCGTTGGCAGCGCGCGACCACGGGACGCTCGCCGCGCCGGGAATGTGGCCGCCGCGCATCGCCCCCTCCTGCGGGTAGTCGGGCATGTGCAGCTTCTTCCCCGTGAACTCGTCGGGTGAGCGCACGTCGACAAGGCGCTTCTTCGCGCGCTGGTGCTGCAGCACCTCGTCGCGGAAGGCGCGGATCTCCCGGTCGTTCCGCTGCGGCGCGCGATACTGCGTGCGCGGGAAGCGCGGGACCTCCTCGACCATCGGCCGTCCCTCGGCCTCCCACTTCATCCTGCCGCCATCGAGAAGCTTCGCGTTGGTGAAGCCGAACAGCTGGAACACCCAGTACGCATACGTCGCCCACCAGTTGTTCTTGTCGCCGTAGAACACGACGGTCGTCGACTCGTCGATTCCCTTCGCACGCAGCAGCTCCTCGAAGCGCGCGCGATCCACATAATCGCGGACCACGGGATCGTTGAGGTCCGAGTGCCAGTCGACCTTCTGCGCGCCGGGGATGTGTCCCATGTCGTAGAGCAGCACGTCCTCATCCGACTCGATGATCCGGATCGACGGGTCGTTCAGGTGATCGGCGAGCCACTCGGTGCTGACGAGCGCTTCGGGATGGGCGTAGCCCTTCGCGGTGATCGCGCGGTCCGTCGCGTTCACGGCGTCGGTCGGCGGGGCGGGTGTGGCGGTCGGCATGGTCGGGTCCTTGTTGATGCGGAGAGATCCCCTGAATATACCCGGATCGTCAGGCAACCCGCGTCCCGTTCGGCACCTGGGCATCGACCGCGAGGAGCACGACATCGCCCTGTTCCGGGACGCCGCCGAGGATGAGCACCTCGCTCGCGAACCCGGCGATGCGCCGGACGCCCAGGTTGACCGCCGCGACGACCTGACGCCCGACGAGGGCGGCTGGTTCGTACCGCCTGGTGAGCTGTGCACTCGACCTCTTCACGCCGAGCTCGGGACCGAAATCTATCTCGAGCCTGATCGCCGGGACGCGCGCTTCGACAAACGGAGCAGCGCTGAGGACCGTTCCGATCCGGAGGTCGAGAATGCCGAGTGCGTCGAGCGGTGTCGTCATCATGTACTGGTGATGAGTCGTTGGATCCCCCGATCTCCCGCGAATCAGTGACCGACGGCCCCGAACTCGCATCGGTCCGGGTAGTAGACTGGTGCAGGTTCTCTCTCCACGCCAGCAGCCATGCCCCAGAGCAGCGCCTTCGGTTCACTCTCCGCCGCATCACCGACCGCGAGCACGCTCCGGGTGCGCGGCGGGGCGACGCTGTATCGCATCTACGACGTCGGCTACTCGATCGACCTCGAGCGGGCGGCGAGCATCCTCGCCGCGCGCACCCCGGCGCGCGTCCGGCCCGAGCGGCGCGAAGCGGTGGCGATCCGGATCGCCAACCTGCCGATTACCCTCCCGCTTGGCGCGAGCCGGCTGACGGCCGGGGGAGGTTCGCACGAGATCGAGCTCTCGGCGCGCATCTTCGACTTTGGCGTGGTCTCGCTGCGCATGCGCGTGCCGGTGCCGGGGGAGATGGGATGGGGGGAGTTCGTCGACTTCGGGAACCGGATCGGGAGCGGAACCGACGCGCAGGCGATCTTCGACGACGAGCTGGCGCGGCTGCTGACCGAGCTTGCCCCCGCGGTCGAGCGGATGGGGGTCGCGACGGTGACCGAGGATTACACCGTGTTCCGCGTGGCGACGCTGCGCGACGGGAACGGCGCGGCGCTCGCGGCCGGCTCGCTCACCGACGGCGACGTCGTCCCGCTGCTCCTCGGCGAGGAGCGGCCGCTCTCCGAGGCGGCCCGCCGCGAGCTGCTCCCGCACCGCTTCTCGTACTACGCCGACGACCTCGCCATCCTCACCTGGGACAACGCCCTGGTGATCGACCCGGCCCCGGACGAGGAGACCGACGTCCAGTACGTGCTCGAGTTCGCGAACGCGCAGCTGCTCGAGCTCCGCTACTACGACGCCCTCCTCGACGCCGAGCTTCCGCGCATGTACGACCGCGTCGCCGACGCGCGGGGCGGGGTGCGCGGCTTCCGGAACCGCCGCTTCCGCGAGCTGCTGGGCAAGATGCAGCAGACGGTCGCCGACTCGACCGAGATCGTCGAGCGGGTGGAGAACTCGCTCAAGGTGACCGACGACGTCTACCTCGCGCGCATCTACGCCGCCGCCCTCGAGATCTTCCGCGGCCGCGTCTGGCGCGCCGGCATCGACCGCAAGCTGTCGATCATCCGCGAGACCTACGCGATGCTGAACGACGAAGCGCAGGCCGCGCGGTCGGAGGCGCTGGAGATCGCGATCGTCCTGCTGATCGTCGGGGAGATCGTGATGGCGCTGTTCAAGTGATGCCGAGGTGTCAGGTGTCAGGTGTCAGGTGCCAGGTGTCAGGTGTCAGGCGTCAGGTGCCAGGTGTCAGGGACTGCGGGGCAGGCGGCACCGCAGGCGGTTGCTGACACCTGACCCCTGACACCCTGCAGTTCGCGCCGTGCCTAACGCCTGGCCGCGGGTGCCTGGCGCCCACGTTGGCCGAAGAGCGCCGGCCTGGCGAAGGCGAGCCGCTTCCGCATCACCGCCACCGCCTCCGCGCTGTCATCGACCAGCACCGCGTGCCGCCCGAGCTTCGCGGCGGCGGCGCCTAACGTGCCGCTGCCGGCGAAGAAGTCGAGGAGGTGGTCGCCGGGGTTCGAGTGGACGGCGACGAGTCGCTCGACGACGCCAAGGGGCTTCTGGGTCGGGTAGCCCGTCTTCTCCTTGCCGTTCGGGCTGACGATGGTGTGCCACCAGGTGTCGGTCGGGGTCTTGCCGCGGGCGACCTTGTCGGCGCCGACGAGGCGGGGCGCCATGTAGGGGATCCGGTCGGCCGCGTCGAGGTTGAAGGTGTAGTGCGCGGGGTCCTTCGCGTACCAGAGGATGTTGTCGTGCTTCGGTGACCAGCGGGTGCGCGAGCGGGCGCCGTAGTCGTAGGCCCAGATGATCTCGTTGATGAAGGAGCTCCTCCCGAAGATCCCGTCGAGGACGACCTTCGCGTAGTGGACCTCGCGGTAGTCGAGATGGAGGAAGAAGCTCCCCGCCGGGGCGAGCAGCCGGTGCGCTTCCTCGAGGCGTGGCTCGAGAAAGGCGAGATAGTCGTCGCCGAAGGTGTCGGCGAACCAGCGGCTGGCGATGCGCGTCGTGCGATACCGCTTCTCCGACCAGCCGACACGGTCGCCATCCTCGGCGAGCTCGGTGCGCAGCTGCGTGCGTCGCTGGCGGCGGCCGGTGTTGAAGGGCGGGTCGATGTAGATCAGGTCGAAGCGCGCGTCGGGGAGCTTCCGGATCACCTCGAGGTTGTCGCCGAGGTGGATTTCGACCTTCGTGCCGCTCCTGCCCGCGCTGTTGCTGTCGGTCACGCGCTGCCCCTCGTCGCGTTAGCTTGTCCACGAATGCCGAACGCCACCACTGCCGCGCTTCGCGGCCTGATGGAGCCGTACAGCCGTCACGTCATCGTCTGCACTGGAGGATACTGCTCTCCCGGCCACGGTGGGCGCGAGCTGTACGCCCTCCTCCCGCGGCTGCTGCAGCGCGAGCAGCTCCTCTTCGGCCCGAACCGCGTGAAGCGCGGCGAGACCCCGTGCCTCGGGGTCTGCACCGGTGGGCCGATCGTGGTGGTGTATCCGGAGGGTGTCTGGTACGCCGGGGTGACGCCAGCGCTGCTCGAGCGGATCGTGGCCGAGCACCTCCGCGACGGGAAGGTCGTCGCGGAGGCGGTATTCCACCAGCTCGGGCGTTAGGCGGGCGTTCCCCGGCCGGCGGCGATCGCCTGCAGCGCGGCGACGCGCTTCTCGGTCGGGGGGTGCGTCGAGAAGAGCGTCATCAGGGACCGCCCCTTCAGGGCGGAGAGCGGGTTCACGAGGGCGAGCGACGCCGCCGCCGGCGCGACGTTCATCGGGATCCGGTGCGCCGCGGCATCGAGCTTGGTCAGCGCGCTCGCCAGGGCGAGCGGGCGCCCCGAAATCTCGGAACCGACGGCATCGGCCTTGAACTCGCGCTGCCGGCTGATCGCGAACTGGATGAGCATCGCCCCGATCGGCGCGACGATGATCGCGAGGAGCTCGGCGAGCGGGTTGCGGTTGCGCCGGTCGCCCATCCCGCCGAAGAACATCGCTGCCTGCGCCATGTAGCTGATCGCGCCGGCCATCGTCGCCGCGATCGTGCTGAGGAGCATGTCGCGGTTCTTCACGTGCGCGAGCTCGTGGGCGAGCACTCCCTCGAGCTCCTCCGGCGACACGACCTTGAGGATTCCCTCGGTGACGCAGACGACCGCGTTGGCCGGGTTCCGCCCGGTCGCGAACGCGTTAGGCTGCGCGTGCGGCGCGATCGCCACCGTCGGCATCGGCAACCCGGCGCGCTGCCGCAGACGGTCGACCATCGCGTAGAGCTCCGGCGCCTGCTCGGCGGTGACGACGCGCGCGCCGTACATGCGCAGCACCATCGACGACGATGCGAAGTACATGAAGAAGTTCATCGCGCCGGCGACGAGCAGCATCATCGTCATCCCGCTCTGGCCGGCGAATGACCCACCCAGTGCGACGAGCAGGGCGGTGAGCCCCGCCATCAGCATGAAAACTTTCATGTTGTTCATCGAAGCTTCTCTCCAGTGTTGACGGGGCGTCGTGGCCCCGCTGTTGTTGTACCCCGCATCTGCCGCGGGGAGCCTTCGCCGGGCCCGGTGCCGACAGCAACGGCCCGCAAGGCGCCGACGAGGAACGAGGAACGAACGAGGGACAAGGGGTCGGCGCAGTCGCCTCGGGCGACTGGCGCGACAAGGGATGGTGGGACGTGGGCCACCAACGGATCAGGAACGAGGAAGTGGCGCCGTTGATTCTTGCGGCGTACGTGACGAGGGACGAGGAAGCGGACGAGGGACGAGGGACGAGGACGAGGGACGAGGGACGAGGACGAGGGACGAGGACGAGGGACGAGGGACGGGAGTGTAAGAAACTTTGTGTACGCGCCGGTGATCA
>DASZNJ010000100.1:0-3084 GCA_035551575.1 Gemmatimonadaceae bacterium | reverse complement strand
GGCCCGCCGGCGCCGCGGCGGGGGGTCCCGCCTAACGCTGGGCGGCCGCCAGCTCCGCCCACTGGAGCGCCGCCCGCAGCGCCGCGAGCAGGTCGGCGGCGCTGAACGGCTTCTGCAGGACCGGCACCGGAACGTTAGGCGGCATCGACATCGGCACCCGCTCCCAGTCGAGCGCCGACATCAGCACCACCGGCAGCCCGGGACGCGCGGCCAGCAGCCACTCGGCGAGCGCCCAGCCGTCCTCGTGCGGGGTGGCGATGTCGGCCAGCACCACCGACGGCCCGCCGGCCGCCGGCCACTCGGCCTGGAAGCGCTCGCGCGCGGCACGACCGTCGGTGGCGAGCGCGACGTCGAACCCCGCCTCGATCAGGACGCGGCGCGTCAGCTGCCGCACCCTGTCGTCATCCTCGACGATCATGACGCAGGGCCGGCCGCCGCGAGGGCCGGAATCCTCTTCATTGGCTCGGCGTCCCCGCGCCGGCGCAACCGGCCAGAGCACCCGGAAGGTCGTGCCGACACCGGGCGCGCTCGCCACCTGCACCGCGCCGCCGACCCGGCGCACGATCCCCGACACCACCGCCAGGCCGAGTCCCGTTCCTGTGTCCGTCGATTTCGTCGTGAAGAAGGGCTCGAAGGCGCGCGCGAGCGTCGCCTTGTCCATTCCGTGGCCGGTGTCGATCACCTCGAGCACGATCGGGGCGGGCGGCGGCGTCCCTTCGCCGAACCGCGCGACCGCGTGCCCGATCGCCGACGGCTCGCGCGCGAGGCGGATGAAGAGGTGTCCACCGTCAGGCATCGCGTGCACAGCGTTGACGACGAGGTTGAGCACGACCTGGTCGAGCTGCACCGGGTCGATCAACACGGGCGGGAGCCCGGCCTCGAGGCGATACTCGAGCGTCACGCGCGAGCCGACGAGCGGGCGCAGCATCCCGTCGAGGGCGGCGATCGCCTGCGCGACGTCGACCAGCCGCGGTTCGATCACCTGCTTTCGCGCAAACGCGAGCAGCCGGCGCGTCAATTCGCTCCCCCGCGCCGCCGCCTGCTCGATCTCGCGCGCGTCGTCGGGAGACATCGGCTGTCCCGCCGCGGCCTGGTCGAGCATGAGCTGCGCGTACGAGCGAATGACGGTGAGGAGGTTGTTGAAGTCGTGCGCCACGGAGCCGGCGAGCCGGCCGAGCTCCTCGAGCCGGCGGAGGTGGCTCTCCTGCCCGTCGGCGCGTTCGCCGCTCCCGGCGGCGCTGGCGTCCGACGCCGCGGGGGTCGTCATGTCAGTGCGCGCGGGCGACTGGTTGCCACTGCACCAGCCGCTCGACCTCCACCAGCAGCGCCCGCGGCGCGCTCGGCTTCGTCAGGTACGCGTCGGCCTGGCCGGCCGCCGCCCACTCGCGATCGGCCGGCATCGCGAAGGCGGTGAACACGACGACCGGGACCTGGCGCAGCCGTGCGTCCGCACGCAGCGCATGCACGAGGCACGCATGCTCCCCGCTCGACACGTAGAGCTCCGTGACGACGAGCGCCGGGTGGATGCTCCGCGCGACCGCGAGCGCTTCGTCGCCGCTCCCGGTCGCGATCGTCGTGTGGCCATGGTGCGTGAGCAGGTCCTGCAGGATGCGCCGGCTCTCGGGATCCGCGTCGACGATCAGGATGACGCGGCCCGTTGCTCCCCCACGCTGGCTAGAGCGCTTCGACATCGCTCATCCACATGGTCATCAGCCAGCGCACGAGCGAGACGAACTCGCGGGTGTCGAGGGGCTTCGCCAGCCAGGCGTCGCATCCGGCGCGCCGCGCGCGTGCCTCGTCGGCCGCCGCGGCGAAGGCGCTCACGACGAGCACCGGTACGTGTGCCGTTTCCGGCGCCGACTTCAGGGCGCGGGTGAGCGCGACGCCATCCATCGCTCCCGGAAGCTGGACGTCGGCGATCACCAGCGACGGCGGATCGAGCCGCGCGATCTCGAACGCCGCGTCAGCCGTGGCGTGGGTGCGCGGCGAGAACCCCGCCTCCGCGACGAGAATGCGCATCAGCTTTCGATGCGCCGCGTCGTCGTCGACGACGTCGACATGCTGCTCCATCGCGCGTGTGCCCTCCGGTTGGGGAGCGCCGCAGATTCGACGCCCCGACGGGCAACGTTAGCGGATGGACATGACGAGATGGTGAGCGGAAGATGACATTCCCGTCATCGGACCGGCTCGAGGGGGAGGATGGCGTGGAAGGCACTCCCTCCTCCGGGGGAGCTCTCCGCGGAGACGCTGCCCCCCATCGCTTCCACCAGCCGCTTGGTGATGGCGAGACCGAGCCCGCTCCCCGGCACGTCGCGACCGGAGGACAGCCGCTGGAACTCGACGAAGAGCCGACCCATCTCGTCGGGGGGGATTCCTGGCCCGTTGTCGCGCACCGTCAGGCGGACGCACCGCTCTCCCTCGCGCGCGACCTCGACGACGACCTCGTCGCCGGAGTGGCTGTACTTCACCGCGTTCGAGAGGTAGTTGAGGAGCACCTGCCGCACCCGTCCGGGATCGGCGGTGAGCGTGACCTCGTCGTCGAAGCGGGCCGTGACCGTCACGTGGTGCGCGCTGGCGAGTGGCGCAACCGTCGCCTGCGCCTCGGCGACGATCGCGCGCAGGTCTATTCGCTCGGGGCGCATCTCGACGACCCCGGCCTCGACGCGCGCGAGGTCGAGGGCGTCGTTCACGACACGGAGCAGGTAGCCGGCGCCGGTGAGCACGTCGTCGACGTATTCGAGCTGCTCCTCGGTGAGCGCGCCGGCGCGCCCGTCGCGAAGGAGCTGGGCGAAGCCGAGGACCGCGCCTAACGGCGTGCGCAGCTCGTGGGAGAGCCCGGCCAGCATCGCGCTCTTCGCCTGGCTCGCGCGAACGGCGCGCTCGCGCGCCGCGTCGAGGTCGGAGATCAACCTGTCCCGATCCGCCTCGGCGCGCACCCGCTCGGTGACGTCGACGATGGCGGCGACCCCCCCGACGACCCGACCGTGCGGATCGTGGAGCGGCGCAACGCTCGCCTCGACGTGAGTCGGTTCGCTTTCGCCCGGCCGGATGAAGGCGACCGGCTCGGCGAGGATCACTTCCCCG